>NZ_JBIRXS010000003.1:0-520174 GCF_044389235.1 Rhodococcus sp. NPDC019647
CAGACATCAGCCCCAACTCCGCGGCGGTCGAGCCCGCAAGCACCGGATCGGAGGTCGCATGAAACTCACTCATCCACAGGTATTGACAATATCTCACGAAGCCTGCGCCACCGACAGTAATCCGCCATGCCCGAATAGCAGTCCCAGAGGCAACGCGATCAGCACGTAGATGCCTGTGATGATCGCGGTCGCCATGAGGCTGCCGTCGCCGGAGAAGAGTAGTCCGAAGCAGGCGATCATCACGACGAGCAGTGCCGTGGGAGCTTGGTGGTGCCGCAACAGGGAAGAGGTGAAATTCACGGTCGAGCTCCAATCATGGTGCCGCGCGTAGTGAGCCCGGTGGCGAGGACAAGGAGGATGAGCAGTGGTGGTATCACGCCGGCTATGTGTCCGCCCACATAGCCCTGCGCCAGGGACTGAATGAGACCCAATACGATCCCCCCGGCAAATGCGGTTCCTGGGCCGCGTAATCCCAGCAGCACCGAAGCGCTCAATCCAAGCACACTCAACTGCAGGGTGCTGGTGTACGCCAGACCGATCGTGCTCGCGGCCAGGACGCCCACTACTCCGCACAGCAGGCCGCTCACGATCAGCGCACCGCACTGCATCGATCGCACCGGAACACCCAGCAGCGCTGCATGGTCCGAAGAACTTGCGGCGGCCCGAATCTTGAGGCCGAGCGACGTTCGACTCAAGGCGACCAGCACAACAATAAGCACCACCATCGCGACGACACCTGCGATGAGACGCGACTTGTTGACGACAATCTCACCCCAGATGAACGAACCTTCGACGAAACTGAGGAATCTCGGCGATGTCCCGTACCACACAAGCACGCCCGCCGAGACAGCCAGGCTGAGCCCGAAAGTGGCAAGGCCCATTCCCAGACCATCGCCGTCGGCTTGACGCCATTTGAACAAAAGGAACAGACCTGCCGGTATCAGCGAGACAGCAACAGCCGCAAACACGCCGATGATCGGTCCATAAGGAATCCCGATCTCAGCGGCGACGATGCCGCCGACCGCAACATACGCCCCGACTGCGAAGTCGAAGACGCCGGTTGTCTTCCAGACGAAGGTCAAGGGAAGCGCAAGTATGCCGTAGAGGCTGCCGATCAGCACACCAGCTACCGCCATACTGAGAAAGTCGGACATACACACACGTATCCTTTGTCGATGGCTCCCGCAGGATGGTTTGTCCCCGCAGGGTTGTTCCGGAATCGGCATCAAATCAGAGATGTCTTGTCGTGCCGAGTGATTCTCGGCACGAAAGAGTGTCAGCATCACGGTGTCCGTGTGCTCTCAACCAGTATCAGCGTTCGTAGCGTCGAGCACTTACCGTCCCGCCAACCAGCCGCCACCTCGGATGCCGCGACGTCCCGCTGCAACAGCGGGGGGAGTGGGCATCACATCGTGCGAGCAGGAAGCGGACACTCGGATCGGTGTCGCAGACGAACTCGGCATCGCGTTCTCAGGTATTGAGCGACGCGCCGCTGGTGTGCCGTTGAGCGGTCAGACTCCGACCGCACTGCGGCGCGAATGCATACGCTCCCTGTCGCTTCCGGACGACCAGCGTCGTGGTGATCGGCGGCTTCGAATCGATTTCGGTCACCTGTCGAACCCGTAACGAGGATAGGCGCCGTACACCTGGGTCTCGAACAGACCCATACCTTGGTCGCCGTTGCTCGACTCCATGCGACACACGACATGCGTGGGTCCGAGGCGCTGGGTCAGTGAGAGGTCCGTGGTGTCGTACGACACCGAGTCGCTCCACATTTCGCCCATGTACTTACCGTGGCGCCAAGCGTCGGGCCCACCGTAGCCGGTTCCGGCCCGCATCCAGCCCCGCGCAACTGGTGTCATTTCGACCGAGGTCACGCTGCCGTCGATTTCCTCCCAACTGACCGATCCCGAGACGAACTCGCGCGTCTCGGGATGGAACTTCAAGTCATGTTCGGCTCCGCGCAAGACCTCGACATCGAGTCCCGATTCGATTGACGGCATGCGCCGCACGGTGTCCACCGCCCGTCGGCCCTCAGCGTTCTCGCCGATGGCGAAGTGGATCGAGTAGTCGTCGAATTGCATGGGCGACCAGATCCACAATGCAGCACGCTCGCGGTGGACCTCGTCACGGTGAGCTTGCATGATCCCGTCAGGCTCGCGCTCCAATCCGATCGCGCGGACACCCCACGCGCGGTCCCGAGCGCCGCTCCATCCCTCATGGTTAACGTCGAACGTCTGACCGTCTACTACGATATGGCCTTCCCAGAGGCCCGTCTGTACCAACCGCGTGCCTTCGCTGATGACCCGTCCGAACGCTCGGGTGTAGTGGGCGGGTTCCTCGAACAGGCCGACCGCGGCCGTCCACTCCAGCTCCATCTGGACACCGCCGTCGTGTTCCGGCGAGCAGGTGAACCGGAACTTCCTGCTCGGTTCAAGCATTTCGATTCCAATCGGACCAACCGACGTCGTGTCGAACCGGTCCAAGCCCAGCTCACGCGAACCACGTGTCGTGGTCTGTCGACCAGGGAGCGACACTGAGGCGAACGCATCGATCACACCCAGGTTGGGATATGAGCCCATTCCCAATTGGAAGTAGATCCCGCCCTCTCGTGAAAACCCGCACAACATGTGCCGATCAAAGAATCTGCGATCACTTGTCGCGACGTATCGCAGCAGCTCCGGAGTTTGATGGATCAGATAATCGTCACCAGAACTGATCATGGTTTCCTTCCTCCGCTAGGACTCGATCCAATTCGGACCGAATCATTTTTGTCTGTGCAGAAAAGTAGATGACCTGCTAGGGCTGTCTGCCACGTCACCGCATCACGCCATGATCGCTTTCGACATCGCCATCTACACCGAACGCTTCTTTAGTCAAAGAGATTGACGCTCTGACACGTTGGCTGCTGCGTCTCATGCCGACGACCTCATGGCCGGTCCTGTGTCCAAGGTCCATCGGCAGCGCAAGCTGTGGTTGTCGTCTTACTCGAACGTCGCCCAGTATGCCTGGAACACCCAGAAGATTTTATGTCAGGCGAACTGTTTCGATGGTCATTGTTGTACTCCATCCTCCGAACATCGGCAAGGATCTGCCCGTCGGCCAGAGAGTGGAATGCCTTGTCGGTGGCGAACCCACCAGTGAACCGCCCGTTGATTCAAAGCGACACGCAGGCAAGTTTTGCCAAGGCGAACCTCGATCGATGAACAACGCATCCAACCGCGTACCAGTCAGCATTCCACCGCCTATATGCAGGCGCCTCGGTGCCGTCGCCCACCCGCATGACGCCGGTACGCGCCTGGTCGCGCGGCAATCCGTTCCCGCAACCCGGTAGACCGATCCGACGTGCAAGACCGGAACACACGCGTGGCGAGCGTCCCCCGTCGACTATGTCCGGAAATCGCAGGTGCAGGCCGTCGACTGTGGGATCGGTTCGGAAAATGAAGGCTCACAACTGATCCAGAAATACGGCCCGCAGCCGTGATTTACGCCCGCACCGCTCCGGTGCTTGCTGTGGACGCTCGTCCCTTGCGGAAAATTACGGACACCGCTGTCGCGATTCAGTAGTTTCAGCGGAAGTGGGCCACATCACATATCCGATACCTTTCCCTTACGTCTTCACTACCGCAACCACTGGAAAGAGGGTCTACCCACCATGGACAACATCGGCCTACTGATGATTTACGCCAATTTCCATGAGGGCATGAGTGACGCCGAGATGTTTCGGCAGGAAACCGAACTCGGCGTCCTGGCCGAAGAGGTCGGATTCGACTGCGCATGGGTGCCGGAACACCACTTCGACGTATACGCCGAAAGCCCCGACAACCTCCAGACATTGAGCTATCTTGCCGGTCGAACCAGTAGGATCAAGCTCGGCACCGGCGCGGTGATTCTGCCCTGGAACAGTCCGCTTCGGGTCGTGGAGAAGCTCCTCATGCTCGATCACCTGTCGAATGGGCGCGCCGTGTTCGGCATGGGACGAGGGCTGGCCGCTGTCGAGTACGAAGGCTTCGGAATCGACATGGAATCGTCCCGGGCGAGGTTCGATGAGGCGGCACCCATGATCATTCGTGGCCTCAAGACCGGGATAGTGGAAGGCGACGGACCGTACTACCCTCAGCCGCGGGTCGAAGTCCGCCCGGCGCCGGACCCGAATCGCCCGTGGGAAGACCGAATTTTCGGTGTTGCAATGTCCCCGACCTCGGTCCCGCCTGTTGCGGAAAACGGCGCCACGATGATGACCTTTATTCAGTACGAAGTGTCCAAGCATGCGGAGTCGGTCAACGAATGGCGCAGACTCTACCGTGAACACCATGGGGTACAGCCGCCGCCGGTCATGACGTTGGACGCCTGCTACTGCCACCAAGATCCAGAGGAAGCCGAGCGTGTCGCGCGCAAGTATATGACGCGCCACTTCACCTCGATAATCCAGCACTACGACATGGCTGGCAATCACTGGCGCTCGACCAAGGGCTACGAGAACTACCAGCAAGATGCGGAGATCATTCAGGCGGCCGGCATGGAGGCCGCGGCCGCCGGCTATCCCGATACCCAAGTTTTCGGAACGCCAGAGCAGATCATCGAACTCTACCGAGAGCGAATGGACGTCCTCGGTGAGTACTCGCCGACCATTCAACCGTCGTTTGGTGGAATGCCGTTCCCGATGGTCCGGGAAAGTGTCCGGCTGTTCGCCGACAAGGTCATCCCGGAACTCCGCAAGATGACCACCAAGACTGTCATCGGAGTCTGACCATGGGGGTCACCGCAAACCTCAAAGAGCTGACGACCGAGGTGCTCTGCGACGGGTTCGACTTCCTGGAGGGACCACGCTGGCACGGTGATCGACTGTGGGTCTCCGATCTGTTCCGTCAGCGGGTCTACACTGTCACGCCCGACGGGTCCGCAACCGAGGTCGCCGTCGTAGAAGGTGTGCCCTCGGGAATAGGGTTCCTGCCGGACGGCCGCGCTCTCATCGTGTCCATGCAGGATCGGAAGGTCATGCGGCTCGAACACGATGGGTCGCTAGAGGTGCATGCCGATCTCACGCCTTTGGTAGGGGACGACAGCATCCTCAACGACATGATGACCGACAGCGACGGATGGAGCTATGTCGGCAACATCGGCTACGACAGCGTCCGGGGTGCTGAACCCAAACCGGGGAACATTGTTCTGGTGTCCCCGACGGGGTCGGCCAGTGTCACTAACTCCGGCGATCTCGACCTGCCCAACGGTTGTGGCCTGCTTCCGGGCGGTGCAACGATGGTCACCTCCGAAAGCGTGGCCCATCGGTTGCTTGCTTGGGATGTTGTCGATCACACGCTCACCAACCGCCGGGTCTACAGCGACCTGCCGGACAAGCTTCCGGATGGCCTGACAGTGGACGCCGCCGGTGGGGTGTGGGTCGCGTGCTTCCTGAGCCATGAGTTTCTGAGACTCGAGGACGGCACGGTCACACATCGGATTGCCACCGGCAACCGGCGAGCGGTGTCCTGCACGCTCGGCGGCGAAAACCGCAGAACACTGTTCTGCCTCACCGCCGATACCAGCCTGGAAGACCTGGCGCAGGGAAGGGCGAAGTCGCGGATCGAGACAGTCATCGTCGACATTCCGGGGGCAAGTTCACCCTGAACCGGTGTCGGTACATCCCAATAGATTGGCCGGAGTGAGGTAAACACCATGAGCACAGAGGAGATTCGATGACGCAGGAGTGCGGGAGATCCCACGACGGGCCATCGCTTTCGGGCCACGTCATCCTCGTTACCGGAGCCAGTAGCGGACTGGGACACCATGCGGCGCAGGCCCTGTCTCATGCCGGCGCCAACGTGGTGCTGACCGCGCGGAATTCAGAGCCTCTGTGTGAACTGGCCGCCGGGCTGCCATCAGCTGCGCTGGTGGTACCCGGCGACCTCACCGACGAGGAGCATCGCAAACATCTGATCAGCGCGGCTCACGAACGATTCGGCCGTATCGACGGTCTCGTGAACTACGCCGCTGCAGCGCGGGTACAGCCCGCGCTGCGGGAGTCGACCACCGACTTCGATGAAATCATCCAGATCAACCTCGTCGCCCCGTTCGCGTTGGCGCGAGACGCGGCAGCGGCGATGCGCGAACAGAACATAGCTGGATCGATAATCAACATTTCATCGGTGGTGGGCATTATTCCGGTTTCTTGGCAACCGAATGCGAGTTACGCGGCGGCCAAGAGCGGGTTGATCGGCCTGACGAAGGATCTCGCCTCCCAGTGGGCAAGGTATGGCATCCGGGTCAACTCGATTGCACCTGGCCCGTTCGTGACCGGTATGTCCGGTTCGGAGTACGTCGAGGGTGAGGGTGCCGAACGGATGCGATCAGCGGTCCCGCTGGGGCGGATGGGGAGAATCGATGAGCTTGATGGCCTCGTGAAGCTCCTGATGCACTCGTCGAGTTCTTTCATCACCGGGCAGACGATCGCTGTCGACGGCGGACTCAGCATCAGTCTCTGATGGCCGGATCGGCGCTGCCGGAACGTCGGAAGGCTGATGTCGGCCTAGGAGAGACGGGAGCGCGGCCGCCCGGCCTGTGAAATCCCACACCCTTGCCGAAGCGAAAGCGGCACAACCTTCATCGGATCGAGGAAGTCACTATGCAAGACCCGAATTCCCCCTATTGGGACCGCGAGCGGGAGACGATGGATCCCGGAATTCGCGACAAGGCGTCCTTCGAGGCGCTGAAGAACCAGCTGGCCCGGTGCTATGCGGAGATTCCATTCTACCGGCGTTTGTGGGACAAGCACGGATTCGACCACACAAAGGTCGAAACGTTCGCCGACTTCACTGCTTCGTGCCCGGTGGTCACAAAGAAGATGCTTGTCGCCGACCAGGCAGCATATCCGCCCTTCGGCTCCTACCTCGGCATCGACCCGTCAGAGATATTCCGGATCCACGGGTCCAGCGGGACCAGCGGGACACCGACGATGTATGGAGTCAGTCGCGAGGAGTGGGAGCAATCCCGTGAAATCTACGCCCTGACACACTGGTCGATCGGAGTCCGGCCCGACGATATCGTTCTCTTCGCCTTTCCCTTCGGCCTTTTCTTCGGGGGCTGGGGAATGCTGCACGCTGCCGAGAGCGTCGGTGCCAAGTTGCTACCGATGGGTGCAGCCACTACACAGGCCCACGTCGAGATGATCTACAAAATGGGCTGCACGGTGATCGAAGGTACCCCCTCGTATCTGATTCGACTCGCAGATGCTGCCCGCGACCTCGGTTACGATCCGGCGAAGTCGCCACTCAAACGCGCACTGCTGGGAGGGGAGCCGGGCGGTTCGATTCCGGCTACGAAGCAGCGGATCATCGACGAGTGGGGCCTGATCAGTGCCTGTGACTCCGGAACCAGTTCCGAGATGTTCCCGTTCTGCACGAGTACCGAATGCACTGAGATGCAGGGCCTCCATCTCTACAACGACGAGATCTGGACAGAGATCGTCGAAGCGGATGACCCGTATCGCGCTGTGCCGGAGGGAGAAGTCGGACACCTGGTGTATACCCATCTGCACCGCAGATCCCAGCCTATGATCCGTTTCGCCGTCGGAGATCGAAGTTACCTGACTCGCGAGCCATGCCCTTGTGGACGAACTTACCCTCGCTTGCCGCAAGGCCTGATGGGACGAGTCGACGACACATTGGTCATTCGGGGAGCAAACGTCTACCCCACCAATGTGGAGCATGTGCTTCGTAGCTTTCCGGAAGTAGGGGCAGAGTTTCGGATCCAGGTCAGTACTCGAAACCACCTCGACGAACTACTGGTCCAAGTCGAAATTGCCGACCGGGAAATGCCTGAATCGGAGAAAGCCGATCTCGGGAAGCGATTGGAATCGGCTCTGACGACCCACTGCCTGATTCGCGTACCCGTTGAGCTTGTACCACCCGACACGCTACCGCGAGCTGCGCTGAAGGCCCGCAGGGTAGTAGATCACCGAAAGTAGGCGAAATATAATGAATACGACCTTCGACGATGTCGACCTGGTTTGCGAAGAAGCCCTCGCGGACCCGCACACGTACTTTTCCCGCCTGCGCGATCAGGCTCCGATTGCGTTCATGCCCAATTATGGATCTTGGCTAGTCACCGGCCACCCCGAGGTTCGTGCTGTCCTGAGTGACCCAGTCTTCACCTCCGACCGTATTCGTCCGTTCATCGAGCGGAAGCTCGCCGGTCCCGATACCGACCCCAGAGTGCGGGCCGCCTTCGAGATGTTGTCCAACTGGCTTGTCTTCAATGATGCACCGATCCACACGCGTCTGAGGAAACTCGTTTTCAAGGCGTTCACACCGAAGACTCTCCAGGCGTTGGCCGAACCGATCGATGGTTTGTGCACCGACCTTCTTGAAAAGCTTCCCGCGAAGGGTCATTTCGACGTCAAGCATGATTACAGCGATCCGCTCGCCGCCATCGTGATCGCCCAGCTGTTGGGTGTGCCGCCTGAGGACCGGGACCGATTCAAAGCGTGGTCACAGGATGTGGGTACCCTGGTGTCGGCGGGTCTGAACGACCCTGATCGGCACGCAAAGGCAGCGGCAGGCATGGAACAGCTCGGAGCCTACTGCTTCGAGCTCCTCGAACGGAATCGGGGCGGGAACGCTGACAACCTGATGACACGGCTGGCTGCCGCGCAGGTGGACGACGACACCCTGTCCGACGCCGAAGTCGTCGCTACATGCACTTTGGTGCTGTTTGCCGGCCACGAAACCTCCGCGAATCTGCTGGCGAATGGCATTCGTGCCCTGCTCCGGCACCCGGATCAGCTGACAAAATTCCGGGACGGTGATGACGAAGTGCGCCGGATTGCCATCGAAGAACTCCTTCGATTCGACGGTCCGGGGAAGGCGGTAGTCCGCTGGTCGGCTGGCCGCGTCCAAGTGGGAGATGAGATCATCGAGCCCGGGCAGCGCGTATTCTCTGTGCTGGCCTCCGCGAATCGTGATCCTCGGGTATTCGACGATCCCAACACGCTGAACATCGAGCGTAATCATAATCCGCATATTGCATTCGGCCACGGAATCCACCATTGCATGGGGTCGTCCCTTGCCCGGCTCGAGGCGTCCATCGCACTGCCGAGGCTCTTCGATGCATACCCGCATCTGGCCGTCACGAACACCGGACTGACCTGGCAGCCAGTCTTTCTCGCGCGAAGTCTGGACGAATTGCCCGTGTCGGCAGGCCACGCGTTGACAGGAGCAGTCTGATGACCTCGGATTCCGAACACACCGACTTGGCCACAGCAATGGTCGACGGGGGCGACGACTTTCTGATCCACCAGACTCCCGAATTGCTACGCTATGTGGCGACCAGCGACCGTAGATTCTATGATCGGCACTGGATCTCCGGTCATTCGTCGAGTGATGAGCTCTATCTGATGTTCGGGCTGGGTTCGTATCCGAATCTCGGCGTGCTGGACGCGTTCGCCTCGGTCGCAATCAATGGTGAACAGCACACGGTCCGCGGTTCACGAGAGCTCGGAAACAACCGCTTCGACACGACACGGGTCGGTCCGATCGACCTGACCATCCTGGAACCGGGACGGAGCTTCCGGATCGAGTGCCGTCCCCACAGTGGGGAGGTCGAGTTCGACCTCGAGTGGGAGGCGGCTACACCCTTGTTCGCGGAACCGGGTCACTTCGAGCGCTCGGTAGGCAGGATCATCCAGGAAGGCAGCCGCCTTGTGCAGACCGGCAAGTGGTCGGGCTCGTTGCAGGTGCGGGGGACCAGCTATGAGGTCACTCCTGACAGGTGGTGGGGCGCACGGGACCGGGCCTGGGGCGTACGGTCCATCGGTTTGGAACGTGAGCCACGTGGAATATTGCAGGCCAAGCAACAACAGAACAAGCGTGCTGCGCTGTGGATTTGGGCGCCCATGCAGTTCGAGGACCACACCGTCCATTTCACCCTCGGTGAAACCAGTGACGGCCGACGGACAGGAAACGCTGCTCGCGAAGTCCGATTCTCCGGCATCCGTGAGCTCGAACAGCTCGAACACGATCTCGAATTCGATCCCGACACGCGCGACTTCATTAGAGGAAGCGTGTCATGGAAGGACCCCAACGGCGAACGCACGACCGTGAAGGTCGAACCTTTGACCCAGGGTTGGATGCGTGCCGGAACCGGATACGGCGGACCCGACCCGTGGCGGCACGGAAAGTACATGGGCGAGAACTGGTCCGACGTCGTCAGCTTTGATGTCAGCGAGAAGGGAGACAGATCACGGCTGGGCCCTGCCCATGTGGTCTGCCGCTTCGAGACGAGCCGCGGCGAGGTTGGATACGGACTGTTTGAGACCCAGGTGTATGGGCGCTACGACCGCTACGGATTCGGACAATGAGGTCGACGACAGAGACCGCCTCCAGCGCGGGTTCGAAAGTTGAGCAAGAGCTCAGAGGTTATCTTGACACTCTCTCTATGCCGGCAACGATGGTGTCGACACCCCGCCGGTTGAGCGGTGGGGCGTCCAGAGAGACCTGGGCGGTGGACGTAAGGATCGGTGATCGGACCGGCGACACCGTCGGGCTGGTTTACCGAGGCCAGTTCGGCGAACAGAAGCTGGCCGCGAGCCTCCGGGAGGAGCACTTGGCGATGACCGCGCTGTACCAGGCGGGTCAGCCGGTGCCGCGTCCGTACCCGGCGCCGTCCGAGACCGGCGACATGGCTTTCATGGTGATGGAACGAGCAGCCGGTGTGGACCTGCGGAAGGCGATGTCGACACTTTCGGAGAGTGTGCGTTCGGCACTCCGGGTGCAACTGATGAACAGTCTGGTGCGGATACACGGGATCGACGCCGACCGCGTATTCCCGTACCGTGGTGGCTACGAGTACAACGTCGATTCGCAGTTGCACCAGTGGATTTTGCCGATCCTTGCTGACGACACCGCAATCGACGTCCCGCTGTTGAAGGCGGCGGCACGCAGACTCGACGCCTTCCGACCTGCCGACGGGCCTGTATGTCTACTCCACGGCGACTTCAAGGCCAACAATATTCTCGTCGAGGGAGGCCGGATGACGGCGATCTTGGATTGGGAACTGTGTCACGTGGGCGATCCGCTCGAAGATCTTGCGTGGACGCGGCTGTGGACCACCCGTTGGGACGTGATCGGTGGCCTGTTCGATTCTCAGGAGTTTCTCGATCAGTACGCCAATTCGTCTGGTACCGAGATCGACCCGGAACGGTTCGCGTACTGGGAGCTGTTCAGCTGGGTGAAACTTGCCATGATTCTCCGGCGCCAGGGCCAGGAGGCACAGGAGGCTGGGTCGAGCCCGATGCTGGCCCAGTTGGGTAGGTCGGTGGCCCATTGCGAGGTCCACATAGCCGCCCGGTTGGGCGCGATCGAAGGGGCAACATCATGAGCCGGGAACCCCTCGACGCAATAGCCACCGTACGTGACTTCCTGAAGCACACAGTCCTGAAAGAAGTTCCAGCCGATTTGGGTGGCGAGGTCAAGGCAGCAGCGAAACTGCTCGACGAGTGCGTCCGCGAGTTGACGGAACGAGATTCCGCGTACGCCGAGATCGACCGAGATCTCGCAGACCTCCTCGATCGACCGGACATCCGATCATCGACAGTTCCCCGGGACGAAAGGTCCCAGTTGGAGGGTCACCAGGCACTGCTTGCCCAGGCTGATCGCGCTCTCGCCGGTCTCCACGGGCAGCGGACCGAATCGGCCGGGTTCGGTTCGACGGAGGCAACTTCGGCGATTATCGCGATCTGCAATCTGCTCCGCAGAGAAGCGGAGGCTCGCAGTCGATGGCAGTCGGTCTTTCCCAGTAGCGCTGTGAATGGGACGAACTCAGAACACGCCGTCGGCTCCACTATCACGAAGGAGAAGCAATGACCTGGGACTTCAAAATCGACGAGCGGTGGGAAGCCGAACTCGACTGGATGCGCAACCTGGTTCGGGAGGAGCTCCTCCCCTTGGACGCACTGGAACTCACCCACGATGAGGCGATGCGAGCTGTCCGGCCCTTCCAGGACCGGGTGAAAGCTCGAGGTCTGTGGGGCACTTACCTGGGACCGGATCTTGGCGGCCCAGGACTGGGACAGGTCAAGCTGGCCATGATGCACGAGATTCTAGGCGAGAGCGAGCTGGCCCCGCTGGCTTTCGGTAATCAGCCGCCGGATTCGGGAAACGTGGAACTTCTGGCGATGGCTGGAACGGACGAACAAAAGCAACGCTGGATGAAGCCCGTCTACGACGGTGAAGTCGTCAGTTCATTCTGCATGACCGAGCAGGGGACTGGCTCGGACCCCACACAGCACGTGACGGCGGCGCGCCTTGTCGGAGATCGCTGGGTTGTCAATGGACGAAAGTGGTTCGTCGCCAACGCCCGGCGAAGTATGTTTCAGATCGTGTCGTGTGTTACGGAGCCGGACGCAGACAAGCACCACCGGCAATCGTTGATCATTGTTCCGACCGATACACCAGGAGTGCACACGAGGCCGATCGGAACCATCGATTTCCCAGACCACAACGGGCCGCTCCACGAATACTGTGAGATCGTCTATGACGACGTGAGGGTGCCGGCCGAGAATCTACTCGGGTCTCGAGGCGAGGCGTTCATTCTCGCTCAGAAGCGTTTCGGGCCGGGACGCGTGCATCACTATATGCGATGGATGGGGATGGCACGCCGGGCATTGAATGCGATGATCGAGCGATCGGTGTCGGTCAGCGTTCATGGATCAGAACTCTCCCAAAAACAGTTCATCCAGGATTTCATCGCGAAATCCGCGGCGGAACTGAACGCCGCGCGGCTACTCGGGCTTCATACCGCATGGAGACTGGATACCGTCGGAGCGCTGGAAGCGCGCGCTGAGATCGGGATGCTCAAGTACCACGGCGGCGAGGTGTTGCGGGACATCCTGGACCGAACAATCCAGGTGCATGGATCCCTCGGCGTTTCAACGGATCTGCCATTTGCGCGGATGTACGCATATGCCCGTACCGCCCGCATCTACGACGGACCTGACGAGGTGCATAAGCAAACCGTCGCCCGTCTGCTCACCCGCGACGTCAAACCCCGGGAGATTCCGAGCGATTCACAACCCGCACTGCGGAAGCGGGGATTGCAACTCTTTCCGGACGCGTTAGCGGAGCGTAGCACCGTGTCGGTCGGAAACTAGGTATGACTATGCAAGACTCGCGACACAAGAACCCTTGGTGCGCCTGCTGTGGCACCGAGAATTCCGAGAGTATGGGACTGATTTGGTCCTCCGACGACGATACCGTCGTCGGGCTCGCGCACCTGCGCGATGTCCACGAAGGGGCAGGCGGCGCGGCGCACGGCGGTCTTCTCGCCGCACTCTTCGACGAGGTTCTCGGTCGGGCATGCGAGCAATGGGGACCGCCGTCAGTCACTGCCAGCCTGACCGTGAACTATCTCGCACCGATCCGCTTGCCCACCGATGTCGAAGTGCGCGGCCGCTGTGCCGACATCGACGGCAGGAAAATCCGTGTGGAGGGTGAAATCCGCCAGCACGACCAAGTGGCCGCCACAGCCAGCGGACTATGGATCACCCTTCCCAAGGTCGATTTGTATGCAGAGAACGGGAGAACAACATGAACGAGATCGTGGTTGATTTGGCAGCCTGCCAGGGTTACGGCAACTGCGTCATCGCAGCCGACGACACCTTCGATATGGACGATGACGGACTTGTCCTGCTCTTGCGTCATCAGGTTCCTGCTACCGATCTAGAACGTGTGGCGGAAGCAGTCTCCAGTTGCCCGGTCCAGGCGCTGAGCATTCGGCGTGACGATGAACACTGACGCACCGGTTGTCATCGTCGGGGCATCGGTGGCAGGAGTCCGGACCGCACAGTCCTTGCGTCGATTGATGCCGGATCAAACCATCGTGTTGATCGACCCCGATCGCGACGCACCGTATGACAAGCCGCCGCTGTCGAAGGAATACCTGAAAATCGGCTCGGAGTCGGTGAAGCTAGATCTGATCGGGCCGGAGGGGCTCGATGTTGAACTCCGTACCGGTGTGGCTGCCGTCGGTCTGGATGCCGTGGCACAACTAGTGCAATTGTGCGATGGGTCGACGATCCCGTACTCGACAGTCGTGATTGCTACCGGCTCGGCGCCGAGACCCTTCCCTTGGCGGGGAGACGGTACGATTCGAACCTTGGAGGACGCCGAACGAGTCCGCGCCGCCCTGGATGCGGGCGGGCCACTGGTGGTGGTGGGTGCCGGTGTCATCGGTATGGAGGTGGCCGCAACGGCACGCAGCCGGAATGTGGACGTAACCGTCGTTGATGTCATGCCGACCCCACTCCTGCGCATGGCCGGTGAGCATGTCGGAGGCATCGTCAGAGCTGCTCACGAAAGCCATGGTGTCACTTTCGCGCTCGGCAGTTCAGTGGCTGAGGTGAGCGGTGGTCCCGGAGAATGGCAGGTGGTTCTGGACGATGATCGGGTGCTGGAAGCAGCTGTGCTGCTGGTCGGCACCGGCGTCAGTCCGAAGACCGAATGGCTGCAGGACTCACAAATCCTGCTAGACGACGGTGTGCTCTGCGACGACTACTGCCGGGCAATCACAGACGAGGCGCCCACGGGGCTGCCCTCGGTCTATGCGGTCGGTGACGTTTCACGCCCGCGACGAGACGGTGTGCACCAACGGCTGGAGAACTGGACCAATGCAGCAGAGCAAGCAGCGGTAGTCGCCCACAATATCGCCGATCCGGCATCCCGCCGGACCTACCAACCCGTGGAATACTGCTGGTCGGACCAATACGATCTCCAGCTCCAAGTGGTGGGTCGCCCAGTGGGTGCGCCGGCGCGGTCGCTGTCTGAAGGTGATCGGACGGCGGTGGTGTACGAGAATTCCGGGATCGTGTCCGCGGTGGTCACCCTGCGATGGCCGCGGGCGGCAATGGCCGCACGCCGGGCACTGATCAAGAAAACCGCCGTAGACGAATTTGTCGAAAGCAAGGTGTTTCAGAACTCGACTTATGCTGAAGCAGCGACACTTCGGTCGTGACTAATCACCAAGGGAAGGGCAATCCACATGCACACATCCGATGTGATGCAATGGGGCCTCGGCGGTACCTCGAGCGAGGTGTCGAGTGGTGCGTAACAACCATATCCAGGCGCTGACAGCTCTTTCCCATGGCGAGGCAATTGTAGTCATTGAACTGACGGAAGACTGGCGCCCGCCGATATTGGTTCTTGCGGCCGAGCATGCGACGACGCGGTTGGTGGCGTTCGCAATGAATCACACCGCAGGATTGTTGACTGTCGCGCTTCCTGCTGAGAAGTGCGAACGGCTCGACATGCCGATCATGGCGCAGGAGGCGCAATGCGCCGATATTGCTTACACGGTTGCCGTCGATGCAGCCGAGGGCATCGGTACCGGGATCTCGGCGACGGACCGCAGTCGAACGATCCGTCTACTCGGCGCTGCATCCACGCTCCCAGGGGATTTGACCAGGCCTGGACATGTTCTCGGAGCTCGAGCCCGCCGGGGTGGAGTATTGGAGCATCGTGGACCGGCCGAGGTGGTCGTAGACCTTATGGGTGAAGCTGGCGTGTCTCGTGTGGGGGTTTCTGTGGACTCGTGAGTCCGAGCGATCCCGCGGCGATGGCCTCGCGGGAAGACGCGCACGATTTTGCCCGAAAGTACGGATTGTGTGTGACGACCACTGAAGAGCTTGTGGCGCTCCGCCGGGCGGCGATGGTTGAATTCTGCGGCAAGACGGTTTTGGAGAGAATACCCGCCACCCGGTACGCATACCGAGACAGGTTTTCCGGCGCCAATCACGCAGTGCTGGTTTACGGCAACCGGGGCGACGGAATGGCTCCATATGTCGACGAACAGCTCTGCGCCGTATGGTATTGCGCGGGCGGCGATCCGCAGTACTGCGGGCGGGCTGTTAACGCCATGGCCCCACGGAGCAGGTGGCAAGTGCGACGGAATCCTGCGGCTGCGCTACCGCAACAGCCTCTCCGAGCCCGAGGTGGTTACCCCGGGGCGAGGTCTACGAGGTCACCGTGCCGATGTCGGTCACCTCGAACGTGTTCTTGCCCGGTCACCGCATCCGCCTCGACATGTCGGGCAGCAACTTCCCGCATTACGACCGTAACTCCAACACCGGCGGGGTCATCACCTCCGAGACGCTGGAGGACATGGTCGTCGCCGACACCACCGGGCACCACGGTGGGGGTAGCTGACCCGGCTGGTCGGGCCGGGGCGGGCGGCGGAGATCGCGTACACGGCGTGGTTCGTCGGCGCGGAGGGGTCGCCGCAATATCGAGCGACGCGTCCGTGCCGGATCGGGCTGGCGAACCGGGTGGCGCCGAGCGAAGGCCTGTTCGGCGAGCCGTCGCGGTGGCCGAGACTATCGCGACGAACTCCCGGGCGGCGTCCGGATGTCGAACCGTGCACTGCAGCGGAACCAGGAAGGGGCCTCGTACGCGGCCGCACTGGAGTTGGAGAACCGCCAGGCGCTGCTCACCCGGTGCGCGAACATGCCGGAGGCGTTGGCGGCGTTCAAGGAGAAGCGGGCGCAACGTCACCCTCGTCGACCACTTGGCACTCGACGGATTGCACGACGCATTCACCGACCAGCCGATGGGACTGCTCACCCGGGGCCTACAATGACAAGGACGTCATCGACCGCGAGGACCAGGACGCGTTCTCCGTCCGCTCCCACCAGCTCGCGGCCAAGGCCTGGACAACGGAAATCCGCGACGACGAGGTCGTCCCCGTCGAGATTCCCGCCCGCAAGGGTGAGAGCGCCTGACTTCTGACAACAATGTGCGGGCCAGGTCTCGTTGAGTTGCGAACAGGGCGTGTCGGTCATGGTGTCGACAACTTCACTGGCGGTGTCAGGGTGCTGGAGGTGGTTGCGGCGGCCAAAGGGCGCGACAACCCGACCCTGAAGTCCAAACAATCTCCGAGGCGAAGCGCCCGTAATTCGGTTCCACGCAATGATCTTCGACCGCTAAACCGGACATAATATAAATTATCGGTCTCTCGAAAAGATCGTACAAGCACATTTGGCGATCAGCACTGCCAGGGCCATCGCTGCGGAGCGCGGGCTGATCACTCGATTAGCGAGCCGCAGACCGGGCAGGGCGGAGTGCTGTCCTGCAGAACCTGATCGCAGTCCCTGCATCGGGAGGCAGGGGGTTGCTCGACCGGCGGCTGCGCCTTCGGACGGCTGCGGCCTCGGCCGCCTCATCTTGGCGCTGTTCCATCTCGCACGGGCCAAGTTCTGCGGTCGTAGGGAACCAATATCGCCCGTGGATGGGGCCCGATCGGGGAGCCGCGTCAGATTCCACGTTGGTGGCCGTTCGAGTGAGGGAGCGTTTCGAGTGTCCTGTTCGAGTGTCCGGTGAGAGGATCGCGAGCGGGACGCTGGGCGCGCGTAGGGACAATCGACTGGACGGGCTGCCTTCATCGTGACCACCGCGGGGGAGTTCTCAACCGAGCTGGCCGATCGCACGGTTCGATTCATCACCGAGCGTCTGCAAAGGATCGCCGGATTTCATCGGTTCTCGAGCTTCCGGTATCGGGGTGTGCCAGGATTTATTTGGGTGAATACTCGGGCCGAGCCCGAACACAGGGTTCGGGCGGTCGCCATTCAGGGTGGTCGACATGCGGTTTGTGAACCAGATAACGGCGATTGCGTTTGTCTCGATTCTCGTCAGCTCAGCGTGTAGCAACAATTCCGATCCGTCCAGTTCGCCACCGACGACTGTGGCTCATCCGCCGGCGGAGTTTGTCGAGGGTCCGTGCGCGAAGACGCCGAATCCGGTCCCACTGCTGGACAATGCTCGCTGCGGTGACTTGGTGGTACCGGTGAACCGCACCGAAGACGACAGCGGAACCTTGCGCTTGGCAGTAGCGATTGTTCCGTCGGAAACGCAGCCGCCGACCAAGGCTCCGATCGTCTTTCTCATGGGCGGGCCCGGTCAGGACGCAGTCACCGATCCCCCGATCAACCCGGACGTCCCACTGAACCGTGACCGCGATCTGATCCTGATGGGACAGCGCGGCAATATGACGTCCAGCAAGCCGTTGCCCTGCCCGGAGATCTTCGAGTTCTTCGCCCGGAGGATCGGAATGGCATGGAACGCGGAGTCCACACGGGATGCGTACGTAGAAGCGGTAAAGCAGTGCCACGACCGCCTGGCTCCCACCGTGGACCTCTCGGCGTTCAATTCGACCGAGAGCACCTATGACCTGATTGATTTACGCACGGCACTCGGCCTCGAGAAGTGGAATGTGTTCTCCCACTCGTACGGTACCGACCTTGCGCTGATCTACATGCGTCACGACGCCGACGCTGTCGAGTCGATCGTGTTCGACGGAGTGACGCCTCCATCGGCTGGTGCCCTGGGGTGGACCTGGGCCAGCGCTCGCCAAGCATTCGACAACATGGTCAAGGCGTGCGAGGACCAGCGGGCATGCACAGAGCGCTATCCTGACCTGGGGGCAACGTTCATCCGGCTGGTCAAGGAGCTCGAAGCGAAGCCCATCACCACGACGGCCAACGTTGAGGGTGCAGGAGAGACTAAGGTCGTCGTCGACGGCGGAATGCTGCTGAACTGGTTTGTCCCCGTGGCTACCCATCTACCGAAAGAGTTCCCATCAACGGTCGATGAGCTCGCACACGGGAATGCGCAGCCCATTGCGTCGCGTTGGGCCGAGGTGTGGGGGCATCCGGAGAGGGGCATCCTCCATTGGGGCCTCACCCTGAGCATTTGGTGCCGTGAATGGATCCCGTTCGAGACCGTCGAGCAGTCAATGCAACAGGCGGAACAGGAATTCCCTGAACTGCCGGAGTCCGTTCGGGCCCAAGCGCCGCAGCTGCCGTTTCTGCGCGACGCCTGCGAAGTGTGGGACGTGCCGAAGGCCCCTGACTCGATCCGAGACATCACCGTGAGTGACATCCCTTCGCTTGTGCTGTCGGGATCCTACGACGGGCAGACCGGAGCGGTGTGGGGCGACTACATCGCGAAGGATCTCTCGCGATCCATAGTCGCGGTAGTGCCGGGAGCTGCACACGGTGTGTATGCAGAGCCACCGTGCGGAGCCGAGATAATCGCGTCGTTTTTCGACAATCCGGAGAAGCCGGACACATCCTGCACGGACAGGACGCCACTGCCGGCATACGACATTCTCCCGCCACGCTGATGACGACCGAGGTGTTCGCCGTCGGTGGCCCTGAGTTGTCGCGCCGGGCGGTGCTCGGCGGGGCGGTCGCCGGGTTGGCGGTGCTCGTAGTGCCGGCATGTTCGTCGAAGGAGTCGACGACCACAGCTATCAGCGTCCCGGCGAACGTGAAGGAGGCGTTCGACGAGCTCGACGCCAAGATCGACAAGGCGATGAGGGACTACGCGATCCCCGGGGTTGCGGTTGGCGTCATTGCCGACGGTGAGGAGTACATCAAGGGGTATGGGGTCACCAATGTCGACCACCCGACACCGGTGGACGGCGACACCCTGTTCCGGATCGGCTCCACGACGAAGACGTTCACCGGAACGGCCGTGATGCGCCTCGTCGACGAGGGCAAGGTCGATCTGGAGGCACCGATACGCCAGTATCTGCCCGATTTCGCGGTCGCCGATCCAGAAGCGAGCGCCACGGCGACGGTGCGACAACTGGTCAACCACACGTCGGGTTGGCTCGGTGACGATCTCCAGGACTTCGGTCGAGGCGACGACGCGATAACCAAGTTTGTGGCGTCGATGACCCGGCTCCCACAGAAGACCCCGCCGGGCACGGTCTTCGCCTACAACAATGCGGGGCTGGTTGTGGCGGGGCGGATTGTCGAGGTCGTGACTGGATCGGTCTACGAGGACGCCGTCCAGAAGATGCTGCTGGACCCGCTCGAGTTAAGTCACACCCGCTTCTTCTCGGACCAGATAATCGGCCGGAATATCGCCGCCTCACACAACGTGGACGACGGAAAAGCCGTTGTGGATCCAGGTTTCTGGTTCTTCTCGCGCAGTTGCAACCCGACCGGATCGTTGATTTCCAGCGTGCGGGATCAGGTGCGCTACGCGCGCTTCCACCTCGGCGACGGCACTACACCCAAGGGAGATCGGTTGATGAGCAGAGACTCGCTCATCGCGATGCGTTCCAATCCCGGTGTCGGCGGCACGCTTCAGGTCGAACTCACCGGTATGGGAGTGTCATGGATGCTGCGGCCGTCCGCGGAGAATGAGACGATCGTCCAACATGGCGGGACCTGGGCGGGTCAACGATCCGGGTTCTTCATGGTGCCCAGCCGTAACTTCGCCATGACCGTGCTCACCAATTCCGAGGGTGGAGGGAAACTGCTCAACGAACTGTTCGCCGAGGACTGGTCGCTCCGCCGCTTTGCCGGAATCAGTAACCTGCCCGCGACGCCCCACAAGTTGAGCACGGCCGAGTTGGCACCCTACGAGGGGGCATATGCCACTGACGACATCGATCGATCGGGCACCCTCGGTACCGTCGTGATCAACTTCCGCGGCAAAGATGGCCAGCTCGTCGGGAACATGAGCGACGCCCCGGATGGCACCTACCTGCCGGATGAGCAGACAGTCCCGGATCTCGGCCTTGCGCTTTACAAAACCGACTATGGGCTCGACCTCGGCCCAGACCTCGAACCCACCGGCACCCGATCCAACTTCCTTCGGGGGTCCGATGGGAATGTCGCCTGGTTCAGCAACCACGGACGGCTCTACCGGCACCTGCAGTAATTAGCCGATCTACCCCGGGAAACGTTGGCGCAATGCGAAATTGCATCAGTTCACACTCCTGGCTTTCGTTGTGGTTCTCGCCAATTTCCTCGGAAACGCAGCCACCCACCAAGGGAACCAAGCGTGGGGGCCGGATCGGTCATCTGATCCAGTGCCGGCGGCATAGTGGACATTATTGGTTACTGCCAAAGCGAATCGGCTGTAACACAACGCTAGGCGACGCACATGTCCGCGTCGTGCATCTGTCGGGTGCTGTTACCGCCCGACGCTCCGCTGATCAGCCGTTTCACGTCCACGCTCGGGCCGATCTACATGAATTCACTGCCGTGCATCATCCTCGCCGACGAAGCGAAATACATCACCGGTGCCCAGATTCCGGTGGATCTCGGCAACCTCATTCGCTGATCTCTTTTTCGCCCAATGCCCCAGTGGCGCAGTTATTCTGCACCGCTAGGGCATTCGGCGTTCCCGAGGGGGATCAGACCGCGATGTCGCGGCGCAGCATTTTCCCTGTCGCGTTGCGTGGCAGGAGGTTGGTGGTGATTCGCCAGCGGGTCGGGACTTTGAAGTACGACAGACGTTCGGCCGCGTAGTCCCGCAGCTCCGCCTCGGTGGTCGTGGCACCGGGCCGTAGCACTACGACGGCCGACACTTCCTGTCCCAGATCCTCGTGCGGCGTGCCGATCACCGCGCACTCGAGGACACCGGGATGTTCGTCGAGGCACTGTTCGACCTCGGTGGGGTAGACGTTCTCGCCGCCGCGCAGGATCAGATCGGAGCGACGTCCCGTCAGCCGGAGCCGGCCGTTCTCGACGACGCCGTAGTCGCCGGTGCGCAACCACCGGCCCGGCGCGATTGCCGCGGCGGTGGCGGCCTCGTCCTCCCAGTAGCCGAGCATCACGAAGGGGCTGCGCACGCACACTTCGCCCTCGACTCCGTCCGGGAGCCACTTCCCGTACGGATCGCGGATCTCCATGCTGACCGTGATGATCGGCCTGCCCAGCGTGCCCGGGTACTGCTCGAGTTCGGGACCGGCGGCCACGGCGATGGCCGTACTGCACTCGGTGAGACCGTAGCTGTCCACCAGCGCGTCCCGGGCGAACGGCACCTTCTCCCGCAGCCGTTCCTTGAAGGCGACCGACGACGGCGCCGACGCCAGCGAGAACGCCGTCAGCGAGGACAGGTCGTACTTCTCCAGGTTGTCGTGTTCGACCAACCTCGACGCCATGGTGGGGACCGCGCCCCAGTTGGTGACCCGTTCCCGCTCGATCAGGGCGAGCACGGCGTCCACGTCGAATCCGCCCTGATGCATGACGACGGCGCCGCCGGTGGCGAGCCGCGGCACCACCAGGTTGTGCAGGCTCGCGATGTGGAACAGCGGGGACGTCAACAGGTAGCGCCGCGGGCTCGGGACGGCCGGGTCGGTGGACGCACCCGTGAACTCGGCGACCACCGCGTCACTGAACCGGTGGTAGTCGACTACCGCAAGGATGTTGCGCTGCGAATGTAATGCGCCCTTGGGGCGGCCGCTGGTGCCGCTCGTGTAGAGAATGGCGGCCGGATCGTCCTCGTCGACGTCCGTGTGGGGCATCGGGGCGCCCGCGTACCGGTCGAAGAGTCGGGGCAGATCGTCTTCCATGGTGAGAACCGGGATTTCCGTTCCGGCCGCGGCGAGCGTCTCGGCCCGCTTCGCGTCGGCGATGACGACGGTGGGGCTGCTGTGTGTCAGCCCGTACTCGACCTCGCGCGGTACCCACCAGCCGTTGAGTCCCACGCTGATGGCGCCGAGCACCTGCGTGGCCCAGAAGGCGATCACCCATTCCGGAGTGTTGGCGGCGAGGATCGCGACCCGGTCGCCCTTGCGGACACCGTGCTCATCGCGCAGCGCGGTCGCGAGTGCCGCCACCGCTGCCGCGTGCTCGGTGTACGACAGCCGGCGGCCAGCGGTCACCAGGTAGTCCCGGTCTCCCCACTGCAACGAGGTGGCGAGCAGGTCGCCGACCGCCCGTCCGCGGTTCTTCATCACCGGCATGCGGGTGCCCAGTACGGGCTCCTCGACGATCTCGAACCGGCCACCGGGCCCGGTGAGGCGGGACATCACCTGATCCAGGTGCAGCTGTGGATCTGTAGGGGCAGTCATGGGGCCGGCCTTTCGTCCTCGGGCACTCGTACCGACACAAGATGGCACGCCGTGGCAGGGCTTCGGCCGTGGTTACCACTCACCGAGACTGGCCCGATCCGCGGTGCCTCCGCGCCGTTACGTTCGTCAGCGAATCGCAGCTGGAGGGACACCTAATGACCATAGATCTCGACCCGCCCACCGTGAAGGTCGATCCACTCGGGCCGGCCAAGCTCGGGCCGATCACTCTGCGCAATCGCGTCATCAAGGCCGCGACGTACGAGGGACTCACGCCGAAGGGTCTGGTCACCGACGAACTGATCGAGTTTCATCGGCAGCCGGCGGCGGGCGGGGTCGGCATGACCACCGTCGCCTATTGCGCCGTCGCCGCCGACGGGCGCACGGCTCCCGGCCAGATCACCTGGCGTGACGACGCGATGCCGGGACTGCGGAAGCTGACCGACGCCATCCATGCGGAGGGGGCGGCGGTGTCTGCACAGATCGGGCATGCGGGGCCGGTGGCCGGCGCCAAATACAACGGCGCCCCCGCGCTGGCGCCGAGCACCCAGTTCCGTCTGACGACGCAGACCTTGGCGCGAGCGGCAACCGTCGCCGACATCGAGCGGATCACCGCTCAGCACGTCGACGCAGCGAAGCGGGCCATCGAGGCCGGCTTCGATGCGATCGAGCTGCACTTCGGGCACAACTACTTCATCAGCTCGTTCCTGAGCCCCCGGACCAATCGGCGCAAGGACCGATACGGCGGCAGCCTCGAGAACCGTGCGCGGCTCGCCCGTGACACCGCGCGGGCCGTCCGCGACGCGGTGGGCGATCGGATCGCGATCCTCGCCAAGCTGAACATGGACGACGGTGTGCCGGGCGGTTTCTGGGTGGACGAGGCCATCCAGGTGGCGCAGTGGCTGGAGCAGGACGGCTCGCTCGACGCACTCGAACTGACGGCGGGCAGCTCGCTGCTGAATCCGATGTACCTGTTCAAAGGTGATGCGCCGCTGCGCGAATTCGCGGCCGCCATGCCCCAACCCACCAAGCTCGGCATCCAGCTCGTCGGCAAGCATTTCCTGAGGGAGTACCCCTACCGCGACGCCTACCTGCTCGACGACGCCCGTCAGATCCGTGCGGCCGTCACCATGCCGCTGGTGCTTCTCGGCGGTATCACCGGCAAGGCGAGCATGGACCTCGCGATGGAAGAGGGCTTCCAGTTCGTGGCGATCGCGCGTGCACTGCTGCGTGAGCCCGATCTGGTCAACCGCATCACCGCGGAGACCCACAGACCGGGTCTGTGCAATCACTGCAACAAGTGCATGACGGCGATCTACGGTGGCACCCATTGCGTGCTCCGGAAGCCATGACCACGCACACGCCGTCGAGAGGAGAGCTCGAGTTGGAACGCACAACGATCGCCCAGATGCTGCTCGACCGGTTGGATGACGAACGGCTGGGAGTCCGCACCCGCGAGCAGGACTGGACGTGGGACGCGGTGGTTCACGAGAGCGCGGCGCGTGCTGCACTCGCCGCGTCGCTTCGGCGCGGCGGTCCGTTCCACATCGGTGTGCTGCTCGAGAACACCCCCGAGTTCCTGTTCTGGCTGGGAGGCGCGGCGCTCGGGGGAGCGACGATCGTCGGCATCAACCCCACCCGCCGCGGGGCCGAACTCGAGGCCGAGATCCGGTACGTCGACTGCCAGCTGATCGTCACGGATGCCGCGGGCAAGGCGCAGCTCACCGGTCTCGACCTCGGATTGTCCGAAGACCGATTTCTCCTCGTGGACGATCCGAGGTACGCGGATCGGGTGGCGTCCTGCCGGGTGGAACACCCCGCAGCGGACCCGGCGATCGACGCCTCGACGCTGTTTCTGTTGCTGTTCACCTCCGGCACGACGGGCACGTCGAAAGCCGTGCGGTGCAGCCAGGGTCGCCTGGCGCGCCTCGCCTACTCCAACACGGTGAAGTACGGTCACGTGCGGGAGGACGTCGACTATTGCTGCATGCCGCTGTTCCACGGCAACGCGCTGATGGCGTTGTGGGCGCCCGCACTCGCCAACGGGGCCACCGTGTGTCTGCCGCGCAAGTTCTCAGCCTCGGGCTTCCTGCCCGACGTCCGGTTCTTCGGCGCCACCTTCTTCACCTACGTGGGCAAGGCGCTGGCGTACCTGATGGCCACGCCGGAGTTGCCGGACGATTCCGACAACACGCTCGTACGGGGTTTCGGCACGGAAGCCTCGCCGGAGGACAAGGCCGAGTTCATTCGACGGTTCGGCGCCGAACTGTACGAGGGGTACGGCTCCAGTGAAGGCGCCGGCTCGGTGACGCTCGACCCCGCCGCACCCGAGGGTGCTCTCGGCAGACCCGCTCACGAGAACATCGTCATCGTCGACCCCGACAGCCTCGAGGAGAAGGCCCGGGCCAGGCTCGACGAGCACGGCCGCGTCCTCAACCCGGACGAGGCGATCGGTGAGATGGTCGACAAGGCCGGAGCAGGGCGATTCGAGGGTTACTACAAAAACGAGGATGCCGTTGCGGACCGCATCAGGCACGGCTGGTACTGGACCGGTGACCTCGGCTACCTCGACGAGGAGGGGTTCCTCTACTTCGCGGGACGCAAGGGTGACTGGATCCGGGTGGACGGGGAGAACACCTCCGCGCTGATGGTGGAACGGATCTTGCGTCGCCATCCCAAGGTGATCGCCACCGGCGTCTACGCCGTTCCCGACCCGCGGTCGGGCGACCAGGTGATGGCCGCCGTCGAGATGTCCGACCCCAGCGACTTCGACCCCGCGGACTTCGCATCCTTCCTCGCCGGCCAGGACGACCTGGGTACGAAGTCCGCGCCGCGCTTCATCCGCGTGTCCACCGACCTGCCCGTGACCGGATCGAACAAGGTGCTCAAACGTGCTCTGCAGGAAGAATTTTGGCGGTGTGACGATCCGGTCTTCCGGTGGGTGGGACGCGGCGCTCCCGAGTACCACGAAATGACCGACAGCGAGAAGACCGCGCTGGAGCAGGAATTCCACACGCACGGGCGGCAACGGTTCCTGCGGGTGTGACGGTGAGGTGGGCACAAAATCGGGAGGTCATATCTCGGGTCGGGTGAGTGTCGTGTCGGCCATGTTCCCGCGCTGGCCCGCGAATTGCCGCCGGTACGCGGAGGGGGAAATCGCGAATGCTGTGGCAAATCTCTGCCGAAGGGTGACGCTGCTCCCGAAGCCGCATTTCGCGGCGATGGAGTCGATTCCCCAGTCGGTTGTTTCGAGTAATGCCCGAGCTTCTTGCAGGCGGTGTTCGAGTATCCAGCGTGCTGGGGTCGTTCCGGTGGATTGCTGAAAGTGACGTACGAAGCTGCGTCTACTCATCCGCGCCTGGTCGGCGAGTCGGTCCACGGTGAGCGGCTCGTCGAGATGGCTGAGTGCCCATTCCTGCACTTCGGCCATGGTCGTGTCGGATACCGGTTGAGCCAGGGGGCGATCGATGTACTGTGCCTGCCCTCCTTCCCGGTGAGGGGCGACGACCAGGCTACGGGCGATCCGGGTAGCGACGGCAGATCCGAGGTGTTTGCGAACCAGGTGTAGGCAGGCGTCGATCGCCGAGGCCGTCCCCGCCGAGGTAAGGACGTCACCGTGATCGATGTAGAGCACCGAGGAGTCGACCTTGCTGCCGATGCTGCGTTCAGCGAGTAGGGGCATCACCTCCCAATGCGTGACCGCGGAACGTCCCCCGAGCAGGCCGGTGTCGGCGAGAGCGAAAGCGCCCAGGCACAGACCGACAATGGCAGCGCCGCGGGCATGCGCGGACGTGATTGCAGTCTTCAACTCGTCGTTGACCGGTGTGAGGGACTGAGGCCAGGAAGGGATGACGACGATGTCGGCCCACTCGACGGTGTCCGGGCCTGCAACCTCGCCGATCGGGTATCCCTCGATGGTGCGAACGGTTCCTGCACGATCCGACCACAATCGCGTCTGCCAGTCGGGTGCGAGCCCGAGGCGGCCCACCTCGCCGAACACCATCAGCGGTGCCGCCAGGTGGAACATCGTGATGTCGTCGAACGCGTAGACAGCGATACGCATCATGCCTCCGAGGTTGGCCTGATTCCATCGAAAGTATGCATCCATGCCACTCGTAGAGGAAACCGATGTGCCGAACACTGGGACGGGTCGCGTCCACACCATGGCGGCGCGACGCCATCAACGAAGGGGAAACTTATGACCGCACCTCGCCGCGCCCTTGTCGTCGTCGATGTCCAGCAGGAGTACTTCGAGGGACCACTCGAGATCCAGTACCCACCGCGTGCGGAGTCACTCGCCAACATCGTGAACGCTGTGGAGACAGCCACCACGCGTGAGATTCCGGTTCTCGTTGTGCAGCATCAGATGCCGCAGGGCGCCCCCGTTTTCGTCGAGGGCACCGTAGGGTGGTCGCTGCATCCGGAGATCGAACGGCGCATCGATCCGGCTACCAAGCGGGTTCACAAGCAGTACGGGAGCGTCTTCGCCGGTACGGATGTGGCGCAATGGTTACACGCGCACGACGTCGACACCCTCACGATCGTCGGATACATGACCAACAATTGCGACCTCGCCACAGCGGTGGAGGCGGAAGGGCTCGGGTTCGCCACTGAAATCCTGTCCGACGCCACGGGTGCCATCAATCTGGCCAACGAGGCCGGCACGATCTCCGCTGAGTCCCTGCACACGGCACTGATGGTGTTGCTGCAGTCGAACTTCGCTGCCGTGTCGACCACTGCGCAGTGGATTGAAGCGCTGACGTCGGACTCGGCGCTGCCCAAGAGCAACCTGGTGCAATCGGCCATCGACGGACGCTCGGCGGTCGCCCTCACCTGACGAGAGTGGCCGGCGAACATGCGTGCAGCCAGCCGGATTGGTGCTCAGATCCGCGCTGGTGGCCGCCGGCCAGGGTGACGGACTGCCGATCCGGTGCGCTGGGCCGACGTGCGCGGTCCCCGCGGGCGCGGACTGGGGGAGACCCCGAGAACAGTGAGCGGGCCGCGCTCGTCGTCCGGGAGTGCGTCGGCCCGCCACTTCTTCACAGCCCGATAGAGCCACTGACCGACCTGCTCCCCGTCCGCCGTGACGTAGTTCGCGGGAACCAGTGCGTTCCCGTGCTCTTCGCGGTACGCAGCGATTTCGGTGAGCATTCGCCGTCGCTTGCCGTCGATCCGGGACACGGTCGGCAGTGGGGTGTCGTCGTCGCTCCACACGAACCCGATCGCGTCGAGTTCCGCAATGCGGTGCGGTGGCAGGGTGCCGAGCATGCGCGCCACCCTCTGGCGGTGTTGCCAACGACCGAGGTGGAACCCACTTTCGGTGACGTAGTCAACCGGGATCGCGGTGTGGGGGTGTTGGCGGCGGAAGTCGGCGTAGAGCTGCACAGGGGAGGAGGCGGGCTGGTTCGCTGGCATCGGAATCGCACCCTTCCGGAGGCTCTCACACGTAATGGGGATTGTCATCACGTCAAGTATGTCCACCAGTTGGACGATGTAGCAAGACAGTTGGCCCCGTTGTTCGCTGTGTCAGTGAGTATCGGTGTTGGGTCGCGTCGGCACTCAGACCGAATTGCAAGCCCACCGAACCGGGCGCGTGGGCAACCGACCGATCCGCACCTTCGTCTGAGGAGCAAGCGCCACAGGGGAATTAGGTGGTCGAACTGTATGCGCTTCAGGCAATCGATCGGTGGTACTCGACGTGATCACGGGGTGACGATGGTGAAGGCCGGGTCGGGGGCGTCGGTCAGTTCGACGATCCTGGTGATGGCGCTCGCGTCGCCCTCCATCGTGATGGTGTCGGTTCCGGATCCGGCTAGCAGGCCGAGCAACTGTGGCTTCGTCAGCTTCACCACGAGGTCGGCCGGATCGGACCGCTTTGTCGGGTAGTGGATCAACACACCGTTGGACAACTCCATGCGGTAGGTCTCGTCCACGTCGGTGAAGTGCCAGCGGATCGCCGCCGTCACATCCCAGGCCCGCGGACCGTCGATGCGAATCGCGATGCTGTCGAAGATCTGCGTGATGGTGAGCGCGGTGGCCATGCCCGCTGCACTGACCTCGGCCGGATGCGGCGGGCCATCGACCTCGCTTGCGCCGACGAGGAAGTTGTTCCGCCACGTCGCGCACTCGGAGCCGTAGCCGAGTCGGGTCAGCGCGTCGGTGAGCACTTCCTTGGCGCCGGCGTGATTCGGCTCGGCGAACACCGCATGGCTCGCGAGTTCGGCGGCGAAACGTAGATCGCCTTCGTCAGCGAACTCCCTGGCCCTCGCAACAGCGGCATCGATCCCACCGATCGCACGGACGTATCGGGCGCCTGCCACCTCCGGAGGGTGCAGCCACAGGTGAGCTGGGTTGCCGTCGTACCAACCGAGGTAGCGCTGATAGATCGCCTTCACGTTGTGGCTGACCGAGCCGTAGTAGCCGTGTGTATGCCACGCGGCGTCCAGAGCGGGCGGCATCGGAAAGTTCTCAGCGATCTCGGTGCCGACCTGACCCTGGTTGATGCGGCGAAGCGTTTGATCGTGGAGGTAGGCATAGAGGTCGCGTTGCTCGGTGAGGTAACCGATCAGGTCGTCGGTGCCCCAGGTCGGCCAGTGGTGCGAGGCGAAGGCGACGTCCGAGTCGTAGGCGAACATTTCGATCGCCTCGGTGAGGTAGCGCGACCAGTTGCGTGCGTCACGCACCTCCGCGCCCCGCAACGTCAGCAGATTGTGCAGATTGTGGGTCGCGTTCTCCGCCAGGCAGAGCGCGCGATGGTCGGGGAAGAAGAAGTTCATCTCCGACGGCGCCTCGGTTCCCGGCGTCACCTGGAACACCATGCGGACGCCGTCGAGAATCTCCTCCTGCCCGGTGTGAGTGATATCGAGCGTGGGTGCGAGCAGTCCCACGGTTCCCTTCGATGTGCTGGGCCCCAGGCCCGCCCCCAGGGTGCCGGTCGCGCCGACGGGGAGCACCATCCCGGTGTGGAACATGCCGCGCCGCAGCATCGCACCGCCGGCGTAGACGTTCTCGGAGACCGCGTGCTCCAGGAAGTGCTCGGGAGCGACGATCGGCACGGTGGTGTCGGCGTCGACGACACCGAGTACGCCACCGAAGTGGTCGATGTGGGAGTGGGTGTAAATGACAGCGGTCACCGGGCGGTCGCCACGATGCTCGCGATACAGCGCGAGCCCGGCCGCGGCGCACTCGGCGGAGACCAACGGGTCGATCACAACCACCCCGGTCTCGCCCTCGACGAGCGTCATGTTCGACAGGTCGTAGCCGCGGATTTGATAGATCCCCGCGGTGACCTCGAACAGTCCGTGGATCGCAGTCAACTGTGCTTGGCGCCAGAGGCTCGGGTTCACCGTGTCGGGACAGTCACCGGTGGTCGCCGCGGCAAAGCCCTCGGCGTCGTAAACCACCCGGCCGTCACCGGCGCGGACCTGCGCAGGTTCGAGCACGGCGACAAGACCACGGTTGGCATTGTCGAAATCGGTGCGATCGGCGAAATCGGCGGACATCGGCACTCCTCGCAAAATGGGTCGTGGTGGGTTTCGCACCCACGGCCCCCAGTCTCGTGATTCGGGGGCGCCCCTGGCATCACCCTTCCCAGGTGAAGTCGACCGAGACAGTAGGAGGTCTGGTTCCGGTCGGTCACAGTGCCGTGTGCCCACCTCGTCATCGCGTCTCATCACTCGAGCGTGATCGCATGTGAATGGAGGGTGTCCGGAATTGCTTTATCCGACAGTCGATTCGGCTTTTACCCGCGTAGTTGGGCGTCGACGTCTCGGCGGTGGAAGCATCGCTCGACGCCGGCGCCTACTACGACTGACAACGAGACCGCGGTTGCGCCCAGCTACAGCTGGCCGCTGCTTGACACTCGAGCCCCTCGGACCCGGGCGTTTGCCGTCCGACTCGCGCCCTGTGCACTCGGCGCGCCGGCCGCCTTGGAGTAAGCGAGTGCGCCCGCGTCGATCGACCGGCCTGATGTTGCGGTGTCGGATTCGACCGCGGTGAGCCGCCTGGCGATATCCTTAGGTGCTACTCGAGAGGTTCTCGGGCAGTTCGACGTGCACCGTGAAGAGATGTGTCGATGAATAACGGGGATCCATTCGCGACCCAACGCGACGTGTCCGGTGCGGTCACGGCGGAACTCGCGGCGGCGGGGTTCGAGGATGCTGTCGAGATCGGTCGTGGCGGGTTCGGGATCGTGTACCGGTGCACGCAGGCGTCGCTCGAGCGTTCGGTGGCTGTGAAGGTACTGACTGCGGATCTCGACGAGGAGAACCGGGAACGGTTCATGCGAGAGCAACGGGCGGCGGGCCGGTTGACCGGTCATCCCAACATCGTCAACATTCTCCATGCCGACGTCACCGACAATGGTCGCCCGTTCATTGTGATGCCTTACTGCGCCCGGGGCTCTGTCGATGCCCGAATCCGGCGCCACGGCCCGCTTCCGCTGGCCGATGTGCTCCGGCTCGGGGTGAAGATGGCCGGTGCCTTGGAAGCCGCGCACAAGGTCGGCATCCTCCATCGCGACATCAAGCCCGCGAACATACTGCTCACCGATTACGGCGAGCCGGCATTGACGGATTTCGGCATCGCACACATCACCGGCGGGTTCGAGACGACCACCGGGGTCGTCACCGGGTCACCGGCGTTCATCGCCCCCGAAGTCGTGGCCGGACGCCCGCCGAGCACGTCCGCGGACGTGTACGGGCTCGGTGCCACCCTGTTCGCGGCGCTCACCGGCCATGCCGCGTTCGAACGCCGCAGCGGCGAGCAATTGATGGCACACTTTGTGCGGATCACGTCCGAGCCGGTACCGGACCCACGCGAGCACGGCGTTCCCGAGGACGTCAGTGCAATCATCGAAAAGACCATGGCCAGTGATCCCGAGACTCGCCCGTCTGCCGCGGAGCTGAGTCAACATCTGCGCGAGGCCCAGTTACGGCATGGATTCGCGGTCGACGAGATCGCTGTGCATACCGCCGAGCCAGGGGCAGCGACCGACGCACCTCCCGGAAAAGGTGGTTGGCCTGCACCGTCGTGGTCGGCCGATTCGGGGCGAGGGGGCCAACTCCCGCTGGAGTTGACCAGCTTCGTCGACCGCCACACGGAGTTGACCGAGGCGAGGAACGCGTTGTCGAACGCGCGGCTGCTGACCCTGACCGGCACCGGTGGGGTCGGAAAGACCCGTCTTGCGCTTCGTATCGCCGGCAAGGTGCGCCGAGACTTCGCCGACGGCACCACCCTGGTGGAGCTCGGGGAGTTGCGTGACGAGTTGCTGTTGGCGGGTGTGGTGGCGAATGCGCTGGGATTACGTGACCAATCGGCGCGACCCATACCCGAGGTGCTCGTCGAGTTCCTCGCCGGGCGCGAACAGTTGCTGATACTCGACAATTGTGAGCAACTGGTGTCCGCGGTCGCCAAGCTCACCGAGACCCTGCTTCGAACGTGCTCACGGCTGCGGATTCTCGCCACCAGTCGCGAACCACTCGGCATCAGCGGGGAAGCGGTGCTGCTTGTGCCACCGCTAGGCGTCCCGGATCCCGACGATCTACCGCGAGGGATGGCGGGCAACGATGCGGTCACCCTGTTCGCCGAACGCGGAGCCGCCGCGATCCCGGGATTCGAGGTCACCGAGGAGAACAGGGTGACCATCGCGCGGATCTGCCAGCGACTGGACGGGCTCCCGTTACCGATCGAGCTTGCCGCCGCCCGGTTGCGGGTGATGACACCGGAACAGATTTTGCAACGCTTGACCGACCGGTACGTACTGTTGACCCAGGGCAGCAGGGACGCGCCGTCGAGACAACAAACGCTCCGGATGTGCATCGACTGGAGCTACGACCTGTGCACACCGGCGGAGCAGCGGCTGTGGGCGCAGCTGTCGGTCTTCGCCGGTAGCTTCGATCTCGACGCCGCCGAACAAGTGTGCGGCGCAGATCTGCCCGTGCAGGAGATCCTCGACACGGTGACCTACCTCGTCGACAAGTCGATCCTGATACGGGAGCCGGCCGGTGCGACAATGCGGTTCCGCATGCTCGAGACCGTGCGCGATTACGGCCGAGAAAAGGCGCAGGAGAGCGGCGAGCAAGCCGAACTGCGTCAGCGACACCGAGACTGGTGTGAGCGCCTGGTACTCAACGCCGAATCGCAGTGGATCAGCTCCCGCGAGCTCGCGTTGATCACCGTACTCGTGCGGGAGCACCCGAATCTTCGGGACGCCCTGGAATTCTGCGTCTCCGAGAGCCCAGACTCGGGGCTCCGGATCGTTGCCGCCCTGTACCCGTTCTGGCTGTCCAGGGGTCTGTTCTCTGAAGGCAGGCGGTGGCTCGACCGGCTTCTCGCCCGTCAACCGGCGGGGCCGACCGCCGATCACGCCAAGGCGCTCTATGTCGGCAGCATGATGGCGGGAATCCAGGGGGATCTACAGGCGGCGGCCGCACTGGTGGAGGATGCACACGCACTGGCCGCTCGGACACGGGACCCGCTGACACGCGCACACATCGACAGTGCGCTCGGCTATGCCGCCCTGTTCGGTGGACAACCTCGCGACGCACGCGCCCATCTCGAGAATGCTGTTCGAACCTACGCCGGGCGCAACGATATCGTCGAGGTTGCAGCGCTCATCGGCCTTGGCTTGGCCGACGAGTTCCTCGGCGACGCCGAACACGCCATCGAAGGTTATGAACGCGTTCTGGTGATCACCGATGCACGGGGTGAATCGGTGTTTCGGTCGTATTGCTTGTGGGGGCTGGCGGTCGCGGTATGGCGCCGCGGGGAGCGGGAAAGAGCGGTTCGACTACTCGAACAGGCACTGCAGGCCGACCTCGAGGTGAACGACAGGCTCAACGCCAGCTTCAGCCTGCAGGCGCTGGCATGGATCGCCGCCGAAGAGCAGAACGCGCGGCGCGCGGTCGTACTGCTGGGAGCCTCAGAGAAGCTCAGTCGCTCCGTGGGAAGTCCAATCGTCGTCTTGCCCAATATGAGCGAGTACCAAGAAGAGTGCGAACGCTCGACCCGACACGCCCTGAGCAAAGAGGCTTACGCGGCCGCCCATCGGGACGGGACCGGCTTGAGTTTCGACGCCGCAGTCGCCTACACGTTAGGCAAGCAGCTTCCTACTGAATCTCAGCCCGCGGCTCCCGCCGCACACCTGACCAAGCGCGAGCGTGAGGTCGCCCAGCTGATCGCCGAGGGACTGACGAATAAAGAGATCGCCACCCGGTTGGTGATCTCCCCTCGCACCGCTCAGGGGCACGTTGAGCATATTCTGACCAAGTTGGGATTCACTTCACGCACACAGATCGCGGCATGGGTCGTCGAAACACGCACGGAAGATCTCTGAGCGCGCGATCCAAGATGTGACTCTTCTTCAGACGTCACAGGGGTGCAGTGAGTTTCACCCCAGGGTTCCTAGTTGCACTCCTCGCTCGAGCGGAGACTTCGGTGCGTCGGAAAATCCAGCGATCGGAGAAACACTATGGCCGAGATGGTCGAAAAGCCGCGGGCGCCGCACACGCGGGGAGTCGCCCGCACCCTGATCACCGCCTATGGAATGGTGGTCTACGCCACATTTCTGATCGTGTTCGTGTATGCGATCGGATGGGTCGAGGGGCTCGTCGTGCCTCACACGATCGACGATGGTCCTGACGCTCCCGTTGTGGTCGCCGTGGTCATCGACCTGGCGCTGTTGACAGTCTTCGCTATGCAACATTCGGTGATGGCCAGGCCCTGGTTCAAGCGACGCTGGACGAGGATCGTCCCGCAGCCGATGGAGCGCTCGACATATGTACTGTTCGCCACGGCGGCGCTGGCGCTGCTGATGTGGCAGTGGCGTCCGCTGCCCGAGCAGATCTGGAACGTCGAGACCACCTGGATCCGCGTAACACTGTATGCGGTGTCGCTCGGCGGATGGGCTCTCGTGCTGGCGGCAACGTTCGCCATCGACCACTTCGATCTCTTCGGGCTGCGTCAGGTGCTGCGGAACCAGAGCGGTCAGTCCGCACTTCCCAGTGCCTTTCGCACACCGATGCTGTACCGGGTGATCAGGCACCCGTTGTACGCGGGTTTCGTGATCGCGTTCTGGGTGGCGCCGACGATGTCCTGGGGCCGACTGTTGTTCGCGGTCGGGACCACCGGGTTCATCCTGGTGGCGGTGCGCTTCGAGGAGCATGACCTGGTCGATACGTTCGGCGACGACTATCGCACCTACCGCACGCGGGTGCCGATGCTCGTCCCGCGGATCCGCTCCCGAGTGCGGTAGCGTCAGCGGCCGTCGGCGACGGCGATGTTCCAACCACTCAGCCGACGGCTACGGGGACCCGTGTCTGCGCCACCCAGCGTCCGTGCTCGTTGGAGATGGTGATGGAGTGGTCGAAGCAGTCACTGATGTTGGCGGTCGTAAGGACGTCCGATACCGGGCCCTGCGCGACAATCACACCTTCCCGCACGAGAACGGCATGTGTGGTCGTTGTGGGGATTTCCTCGAGGTGGTGGGTGACGAGAATGCTGGCGCGGTCGGGGTCCTGGGCGCGCAGATCGTCGAGCGAAGTCAAAAGCTGTTCGCGCGCCGCAAGATCGAGGCCCGTCGCCGGCTCGTCGAGCAGCAACAGTTCGGGTTCGGCCATGAGGGCGCGGGCGATCAGGGCGCGGCCACGCTCACCCTGGGACAAGGTTGGCCACAGCAGATTCAACCGTGCCCCCATCCCGAGGGCGTGGACGAGCTCCTCCGCGCGCACAACCTGCGCGTCGGTCGGTGCCCACCGCGGAGGAAACTCGGGGGTGTTGGTCAGGCCGGTGAGGACGACGTCCCGCACGGTCAGCGGCGCCCGGACCACGTGGCGCGGATTCACATGACCGATGTGCGCTCGCAGTTCCCGCATATCGACCCGGCCCAGCCGGTGACCGAGAACGTGGACGGTGCCGGCCGTGGGGTGCGCGGTTGCTCCGAGCAGCGAGAGCAACGTGCTCTTACCGGCACCATTGGCGCCCAACAGAACCCAGTGTTCGCCGCGTCGAACCTGCAGTGTGACGTCGCGCAGGAGGAACCTACCGTCACGGACCAGGTCGACGGATTCGACCCTCACGACGGGAACGGAATTCTCCATTAGTTGTCACCTTTCCGCAGGGATGCACAAAACATGGGCGCTCCGCGCCCGTGAGTGGTTAACGAGTCTATGCACTCGCGGATCACGCACGGGCGGCGGAGTCGCCTCATTAGCGGTGTTTGAAGACTGGTGGGCGTTTTTCGACGAATGCGGTCATGCCTTCTTTTTGGTCTTCGGTGGCGAAGGTGGAGTGGAAGACTCGTCGTTCGAAGCGGATTCCTTCGGTGAGGGTGGTTTCGAAGGACCGGTTGACGGCTTCTTTCGCCATCATCGCCACCGGTAGCGACATGTCGGCGATGGTGGTCGCGGTCTGCAGGGCCTCGTCGAGCAGGTCCGCGGCGGGGACGATCCTCGAGACCAGTCCGGCGCGTTCGGCTTCCTCGGCGTCCATGTTCCGGCCGGTCAGGCACAGTTCCATCGCCTTGGCCTTACCGACCGCCCGGGTCAGCCGCTGCGAGCCACCGATCCCGGGAATGACCCCGAGTTTGATCTCGGGTTGCCCGAACTTCGCGGTGTCCGCGGCGATCAGGATGTCGCAGAGCATCGCCAACTCGCATCCACCGCCGAGCGCGTATCCGGCGACCGCGGCGATGGTGGGGGTGCGGGCCGCGGCCACCGTGTCCCAGGCGGAGAAGAAGTCGTCGAGGTAGACGTCCATGTACGACTTGGGTTGCATCTCCTTGATGTCGGCGCCGGCGGCGAAGGCCCGATCGGATCCGGTGATCAGGATGGCCCCGATCTCGGCATCAGCGTCCAACTCCTCCACTGCGGCGACGACCTCGCGCATCAGCTGTGAGTTCAGGGCGTTGAGGGCCTTCGGGCGGTGCAGGGTGATGATCCCGACCCGGCCCTGACGGTCGAGCAGGATGGTCTCGAAGTCGGTCACTGGTTCCCCCCGGCCTGCGCGGTCTGTGCGGTGGAGCGGTCGCGGATGTCGTTGACGATGGCCGAGAAGTCCTCGCCGCCGTGCCCACTGTCGTGGAACCGGCGATACAGTTCGGCGGCCCGCAGCCCGAGGTCGGCCTCCACGCCGTTGGTGGTCAGCGCGGTCGCGGCGAGACCGAGGTCCTTGTCCATCAACGCGGCCGCGAAACCGGGCTGATAGTCGTTGTTGGCCGGGCTGGTCGGTACCGGTCCGGGCACCGGGCAGTTGGTGGTCAAAGCCCAGCACTGACCGGACGCGTTGGAGGCGACGTCGAACAGGGCCTGGTGGCTCAGTCCGAGCTTTTCGCCGAGGACGAAGGCCTCGCTGACCGCGATCATCGACACCCCCAAGATCATGTTGTTGCAGATCTTCGCGGCCTGCCCGTTTCCGGGGTTCCCGCAGTGCACCACCTTCTTGCCCATCACCTCGAGCAGCGGCCTCGCGGCCTCGAAGTCCTCATCGGCACCGCCGACCATGAACGCGAGGGTGCCCGCGGCCGCGCCCACGACCCCACCGGAGACGGGGGCGTCGACCGAGCGGTGCCCGGCGGTGACGGCCTCGTCGTGCGCGGCGCGGGCGTCCGCGACGTCGATGGTGGACGAGTCGATGAACAGGGTGCCCGGCTTCGCGGCCGGCAAAATCTCCGCATACAGGCCGAGGACGAGCTTGCCATTCGGCAACATCGTGATCACCACCTCCGCCTCACGGACGGCGTCGACGGCCGACTCGGCGACGGTGACCCCGTCTTTGGTGGCCTGTTCGAGGGCGGCGGGCGCGAGGTCGAAACCGACCACCGTGTGCCCGGCCTTGACGAGGTTGGCCGCCATCGGACCACCCATGTGGCCGAGTCCGAGAAATCCGATAGTGCTCATGATGCAGTCCCTCCTGGACGCGTATCGCTGGCCGAAGCAGCCGGAACGGCTGTGGCTGTTGCTGTGGCTGTGGGGGTGGGTGGGGTGAGGCCGAGTTCGAGGTCCCCGAGCGGGGCGAAGAACGCCTCGACCTGCTCGTCGGTCACCTCGTCGAGGGTGGCGGGGGACCACTGCGGGTTGCGGTCCTTCTCCACCACCTGCGCGCGGATGCCCTCGACCAGATCAGGGGAGGACAGGCACGCCACGGACACCCGGAACTCCTCGTTGAGGACTTCCTCGAGGCTGCCCGCCGCCCTCGCCCGGCGCAACGATGTCAGGGTGACCGCGCACGCGGTCGGCGACTTCGACAGGATCTGCTCGGCGGCCTTTTCCGCCTCCGGCACCCCGCTGCCGCGCAGGCGGGCGACGATGTCGGGAACACTGCCCGCGGAGTAGGCGGCGTCGATCCACCCCTGCTGCGCCCACAGTTCCGAGGGCGGGGCGGGTTCGGTGAACCGGGCGAGGGCGTCGTCGACGGAGGACTGCGCGAGTGCCTCGATAAAGCTGTCGATCTTCGCCGAGGGGAGGTAGTGGTCGGCGAATCCGCACGCGATCGCGTCCCCGGCGCTCAGGCGGGCGGTGGTCAACGCGATGTGGGTGCCCAACTCGCCGGGGGTGCGGGCCAACAGGTAGGTGCCGCCGACGTCGGGGACGAACCCGATCCCGGTCTCGGGCATCCCGATCATCGACCGCTCGGTGACGACCCGGACGCTGCCGTGCGCGGAGACCCCGACGCCGCCGCCCATCACGATGCCGTCCATGATCGCCACATACGGTTTCCGGTAGCGGGCGATGGCCGCGTTCAGGATGTACTCGTCCCGCCAGAACTCCCGCGACCCGGTGCCGCCCTCTTGGGCGTCGTGGTAGATCGACACGATGTCCCCGCCCGCGCACAGGCCTCGTTCACCGGCCCCTGTGAGGACCACCGCCCGCACCCGATCGTCGTCGGACCACGCGGCCAGGGCTGCCGCGATCTGCCCAACCATGCCGTGGTTGAGGGCGTTGATCGCCTTCGGCCGATTCAGCACCAGCCGGCCCACACCGTCCCGCGTGTCGACAATGACCTCAGATTCCGAATTCAGGTCGCTCACCCTGCCGCTCCTTTATGTCCGACGATGCTGCGGGCGATGACGACCCGCATGATCTCGTTGCTGCCCTCGAGGATCTGGTGCACCCGCAGATCCCGGACGATCTTCTCGATGCCGTACTCGGCCAGATACCCGTACCCGCCGTGCAGTTGCAGCGCCTTGTTGGCGACCTCGAAACCGGTGTCGGTGGCGAACCGCTTCGCCATCGCGCACAGCTCCACCACCTCCGGGGCGCCCTCGTCGAGGGCGGCCGCGGCCCGCCACAACAGGGTGCGGGCCGCCTCGAGTTCGGTGCGCATGTCGGCGAGCTGGAACTGCAACGCCTGCGACTCGAGCAGCGGCGCACCGAACGCCTTCCGGTCCGCCAGATACGCGACCGCCTTCTCCAGCGCGGCCTGCCCACCACCGACCGAGCACGCCGCGATATTGAGCCGGCCCCCGTTCAACCCGGCCATCGCGATCCGGAACCCACCCCCCTCGCTGCCGAGGAGATTCGCCGCCGGCACCCGCACATCCTCGAAGATCACCTGCCGGGTCGGTTGGGCGTTCCAGCCCATCTTCACCTCGTTCGGCCCGAACGAGAGCCCCGCCGACTCCTTCGGCACGATGAACGCGGAAATCCCCTTCGGCCCACCCTCTCCGGTGCGGGCCATCACCACATACACATCCGACGTCCCCGCCCCGGAGATGAACTGCTTGACCCCGTTGAGGACAAAAGAATCACCGTCGCGGACCGCCCGGGTGCTCAACGCCGCCGCATCCGACCCGGCACCCGGCTCGGTCAGGCAGTAACTACCCAACTGATCCATCGCACACAACCCCGGCACGAACGCACGGCGCTGCTCCTCGGTGCCGAACCTGTCGATCATCCACGTCACCATGTTGTGGATCGAAATGTAGGCGGCGATCGACGGGCACCCCCTCGCGAGCTGCTCGAAGATCCGGGCCGCGTCCACCCGGGTCAGCTCCGAGCCACCCACATCCTCGCGAATGTAGATCCCGCCCATCCCCAACGACGCCGCCTTCCGCAGCACATCGACCGGGAAATGCTTGGTCTGATCCCACTCCACGGCATACGGCGCCAGATGCTCGGCCGCGAAGTCACGGGCCGTCTCACTGATCGCCCGCTCGTCATCGGTCAAGGTAAACATACGATTCGACCCTTTCAGATCGGAGAAGTTGGAAGTACTATAGTTGGACATCCACGAACATTGCTAGTCCTCGTCCGTCACGGGCGGCGAAAAGCCGGCTCCTCCGAGTGTGGGATGGGAAGTCGTCCCGGAGGTCGGAGTGCCAGGGCAATTGGTCTCATCTGGGTTGATTGCCGGCCACAGACGTGCAGTTCGTCGTCAAGCATTGGTGAAAAGGAGACCTTTCGTGACCGCTACTGAACCGGCCGCAACAGAGCGATCTTGCTCTGAGTCAACGGAAGTTTCGGGGACAGCACTGATCGCGGCGGTACTACAGACGCAGAAACTGATCGTTCGCAAGCTTGATGCCACCCTCAGTCCGTTCAAGCTGTCTTTTCCTCGGTACGAGGTCCTGTCGTTGGTCGATGCGGCACCGAACGGCGTCATGTCCACAGCGCTTCTGTGCCGCACTCTGGACCGGCATCCCACCACGATCACGTCCTTGATCGACGGACTGGAGCGCACCGGGTTGGTCACCCGTTCGACCAACCCCGTCGACCGACGCGAGACTCTCGTGACCATCACCGATCGTGGCCGGGCTGCGGCGCTGTCGGCCGCACGGGTCGTCGACGATGTCTCCGCCGTGGACCCTGAAGTGCTGCGCCGTCTGAGCATCGACCTACACACGCTGCTCGTCGCAACGTCGCACGCACAGGCGCGGCAAGGCGCCGCGCCGTCGGCTCACACTTCCGAGAGCGTCCGAGGGAACGGCCGCGATGACCAGCGCTGACGCCCACGACGGTCGGAATGCCGATGCTGCCCCGCCGGTCACGATCGATGCGAGAGGCATTCGATCTGATGACCTTCGGTATTTGCTCGCGGTCGCACGGAGCGGGCGCCGTCGATCGGCGGCAAAGGACCTGGGTGTCGACCACACCACTGTCTCGCGGCGCGTGAATGCACTGGAGAAGGCTCTGGGAGTTCGTCTGCTGCAGCGCAGCGCGGACGGCTGGGAATTGACCGACGTCGGGCGGTCCGTCGCCGAAAAGGCCCGGCTCATCGAGGAAGCAGTCCAGGAAACCGCGGATGTCGTGGCCGGCATCAGTGAGAATACGCTCCGCGGAACCATCCGCGTCACTGCCCCGGACGGGTTCGGACCGATGTTCGTCGCCCCGGCCCTGGCTAAACTTCGCATGAACCACCCCAATCTCGTTGTGGAACTCATCACCGCCACAAGGCAACTGAATTTGCAACCGGCGGGATTCGATATTGCCGTCGCTGTCGGAACCCCGATCAGCAGTCGGCTTGTCTCGGAACGTATCTGCCAATACTCGCTAGGCCTGTACGCCAGCGAACAATATCTACGCGATCACGGTGAACCCGCCACCATGGACGAGCTGACAGCCCACCCGCTGATCTTCTTCGTCGACTCCCTCTTGCAGGTGGGAGACCTCGACCTCGAGCGGCACCTGCCCGGAGTGACTGCTAAATTCATGTCTACCAATATCTTTGCGCATGTTTCGGCAACACGTGCCGGCGGCGGCATCGGATTGCTTCCCGCTTTCATGGCCGACCAGCATCCCGACCTTCGCCGGGTGATGGCCGACCTGGTCGACGTCCGCCTCTCCTTTTCCATCGCGGCGCGCAGGGCAAGCCTGACAAACCCGGCCGTGCAAGCAGTTCGACGCGTACTCCAAGAAGAAATCCTCAGCCGCCGAGACGAATTGCTCCCGGAACCGCGACACCCGAAACCCGCGGGCCCCGACAGGTCACAGTGACCGCACGCTCCGTAGGGGTCGGTCACATGGCGGGCGCTGTATGGACGGCGTTGCAGGACACTTTCTCCTGCAACGCCGCCCACCGACTACCGCATTTGTTACGCCCGCGTGGTGACCTCTGAGTCGAACTGGTCGACCAGACTGCCGCTGCCGATCCAGTCGAGGATCTGCTCGGTGTGCTGACCGAGTACCGGAGGGGGAGCGTGCTGAGTACGCACCAATGACTGTCCGTCCGCGGTTTCCATACGCAGCGAGGGACCCGGCAATTGCACCGGCCCGACCACTGGGTGGTCGACCTCGAGGAGGAGTCCCTGACTACGGGTCTGCTCCCATTCGTAGACCTCGTCGATGGTACGAATCGATCCCGCAGGCACACCGGCCGTTTCGAGGGCGGCGAGAACTTCGGCCCTGGTGCGGTTGGTGAAGTCCGCTTCGATAGCGGCGATGAGCGTGTCGCGGTTGGCGACCCGGTCCCGGTTGACGGTGAACCGGGGGTCATCCGCCGACAGCCCGGCGACGGGAGCGAATTTCGCCCAGATCGCTTCGCTGCCGACCGCGATCTGCACGTATCCGTCGCCGCACCGGAAGCTGCCGTAGGGTGCGATCTGGGGGTGGTGGTTGCCGGACCGCTGGGCGACCTGTCCGCCGACCGTCCACTTGGTGCCCTGGAAGGTGTGGGCACTGACCGCCGCGGCCAGCAGCGACGTGCGCACCACCATGCCCTTGCCGGTCTTTTCCCGGGATGCCAGCGCCGCCGACACCCCCGCGGTTCCGTGCACGCCGGCGAGCACGTCCGCGATCGGGACCCCGATGCGGGTGGGTTCGCCGTCCGGGGTTCCGGTTACGGACATCAGGCCGGCCTCGCCCTGGGCGATCTGGTCGTAGCCGGCGCGGGATCCTTCCGGGCCGTCGTGCCCGAATCCGGTGATCGACAACGTGATCAGCCGTGGATTGAGCTCCTCGAGCACGTCGGTCGGAAAGCCGAGGCGGTCGAAGGCTCCGGGCCGGAGGTTCTCGATCAGCACGTCCGCCCGCCGGATCAGCCTGCGCAGCGCCTCGCGCCCGTCCTCGCTCTTGAGGTCGAGGACGATCGATTCCTTGTTCCGGTTCGCCGACATGAAGTACGACGACTGCGGGTCGTCTTGCGGCCCGACGAACGGCGGTCCCCAGGTGCGGGAGTCGTCGCCGGTGCCGGGGGCTTCGACCTTGATCACCCGGGCCCCGAGATCGCCGAGCATCATGGCGGCGATCGGGCCGGCGAGTGCGCGGGAAAGGTCGAGCACGAGGATGTCGTTCAGTGGTCCGACAGTCATGGAATTCCGTTCAGTCCAGGGTAAGGAAGCGAGGGGTCAGAGTGTGCGCAGGCGCACGTTGACCTGCTTGGTCTGGGTGAAACCGGCGATCATGCCCTCGAGCGACACTTCGCGGCCCAGGCCACTCTGCTTGTAGCCGCCGTAGGACTGGCCCACCATCTGGCCGCCACCCTGGTTGACCTGCACCCACCCGGTTTCCAGGGCGTGGGCGGTGGACAGCGCCAAATCGAGATTGTGTGTCCAGACGTAGGCGGCGAGCCCGTAGTGCGAGTCGTTGGCCATCGCGACGACGTCGGCGTGATCGGTCCACGGGATGGCGACGAGGGCGGGACCGAAGATCTCCTCCCGGGACAGGCGCCAGGAGTTGTCGGCTCCGGAGAACACGGTCGGGCCCATGTAGTAGCCCTCGGATTTGCCGACCTTGTCGGGGGAGCCGTCGAGGACCGTCGAGACCGTGTTCGAGCTGAGGCCGTCGTCGAGGAAACCGCAGACCGACGCGAACTGTGCCTCGTTGATGATGGCGCCCATGTCCGTGGCGTCGTCCAACGGGTTGCCGACCTTCAGCCCGGCCAGGGTGGTGACGAGGCGGTCGAGGACGTTGTCGTAGATGTCCTGGTGTAGGAACAGGCGGGAGCCGGCGGTGCAGCTCTGGCCCTGCCTGTGTACGCGGGTCGAGAGCAGCAGCTGGTTGATGAAGTCGTCGTTGATATCGACGTCGGGGAAGACGATCGACGGGTTCTTACCGCCGAGTTCGAGGGAGACGTGTGCGAGGCGGCCACCGGCTTCACGGGCGACGTGTCGCCCGACCTCGGTGGAGCCGGTGAAGGAAACCTTGTCGACGTTCGGGTGCTGGACCAGCGCTTCGCCGGCCACCGAGCCTTTTCCGGTGATGACGTTGAGGACACCGGCCGGCAGATGCTCGGCGCAGATCTCGGCGAGGAGCAGCACGCTCAGCGGGGCTGCTTCGGCGGCCTTGACCACGACGGTGTTGCCCGCTACCAGGGCGGCGGGGATCTTGAATCCGGCGATCATCAACGGGGAGTTCCAGGGCAGGATGCAGCCGATGACGCCGAGCGGCTCCTGGCGGGAGTACTGAAGCTGGTCATCCCCGGCGGGCAGAACCGTGCCCTTGATCTCGCCGGCGACACCGGCGAAGTAGCGGAACAGGTTCGCCAGGGTCTGCACTTCGGGGCGAGCCTGGGTGCGTAGCGCGTTTCCGGTGTCGAGGGCGGTCAGCCGGGCGAGCTCCTCGGCGCGGGCGTCGATGGCGTCGGCGATCTTCGACAGAATCCGGGCGCGGGCGGTGAAGTGCTGAGACTTCCAACGTGGGAAGGCCTTGTGGGCAGCACGCACCGCGCGATCGACGTCCTCGGCGCTCGAGGTCGGGACACGGCCGATCACGTGCTTCCGCAGAATAGGCGTGGTCACCTCACTCCACTGACCGTCGAGAGCTTCCACCCACGCCCCGTCGACGAACATCGGGTAGTCGCGAGCTTCGGGAATCTGAAGGTCCGCGAGGGAGGTCTGGGTGGAAGTCATCTGGCGTCTCCTAGCTGTATCGTGCTCGGGCAGCATGAGCACGGCTCATGCGTCGGGCAGGACGTGAGTCAATGAATCGCCGTCGAAACTCCGATGGCGGCGGGTGATACATCCACGATGCGGTGCGAGTCCGCGCCGGTCAATCACCAGATCCGCTACCCGGGTGCGCAAAAATGCGCCACCACTGCGGGCGGGCACCCGCACATCCGCAGGTGCCCGTCCGGTGTCCGAGAGCGGGCTGGCATCGAAAGGGGTGCCGAAAACCTCACCGTGGTTCTTATCGGTGATGAGGCGTTCCGGAATACCTTTTTGCGGAGCGCGCAGTAACACTCGCCGCCGAATGCTTACCCGTACCCGGCGGTTTCATATATTCGTGAATCGCGACGCGAAAAAGCCCTCTGCCGAACGTAATTCGGTCACGACTTCGTCTCGAGTGCGTGAATTCGACACAAGTACCAACGGTGTCGAAAATGATCTTGCTCGAAATTCTGGATTACGCGCGAGTAACCAATAAAGGTGTTTATGCTGCGGTCCACACTGGGACTTATCCCCGCCACGGGGTGCTGGTGTCCAGGTACAGACGAAGGAGAACCGTTGACCAAGACAGCGGAGCCGAAGATCGCACTCGTGATACCCGACGCCGCCCCCGAGGGGGAGGACCGCGCCGGCGGCGGGTTCGGCGCACGGAACGCGCTGAACGCAGTGACGGGAGTCGTCGGGCAGGGCCGCGTGGTCCTCGAGGAGTCGCTTCGCCTCGGGCGCGAGCTGACGAAGATCACCGTGGGCAGCTCGGATGTAGGGCCGGCCGCGGGCGATCGGCGGTTCACCGATCAGGCGTGGACGAACAATCCGATCTACCGCCGTGTGCAACAGACCTACCTTGCTTCCGTCGACGCGGTCGAAAGTGTCGTCGAAGACTTGGGCCGACGAGTCGATGACCGCCACGCGCGGGAAGCGGCGTTCGTATCGACCGTCCTCACCAGCGCGCTCGCACCGACGAACTACTTGCCCACCAACCCCGCGGCCGTGAAGGAAGCATTCGACACCGGTGGGATGAGTCTGGTTCGTGGCGCCCGCAATTATGTGTCCGACCTGCGCCACAACGGTGGGATGCCGCGAATGGTCGATCCCGACGCCTTCACGGTCGGCGTCGATCTCGCCGTGACGCCGGGTGCCGTCGTCTCCCGCGACGAGGTCGCCGAGGTGCTGCAGTACACGCCGACCACGGAGACCGTGTACGAGCGCCCCGTGCTCGTGGTGCCGCCGCCGATCGGCCGCTACTACTTCCTCGACCTGCGTCCCGGCCGCAGCTTCGTCGAGCACGCTGTGTCCCGCGGACTGCAGACGTTCATGCTGGCGTGGCGTAATCCGCAAGCAGAACAGAGTGACTGGGACCTCGACACGTACGCGCAACGGGTGTCGGACGCGATCGACGAGGTCCGGGAGATTACCGGAAGCGATGACGTCAACGTGATCGGTTTCTGCGCCGGCGGTCTCATCACCACCGCCCTACTCAACCACCTCGCCGCCACCGGGGACACCCGCGTGCACAGCATGTCGTACGCCGTGACAATGCTCGACTTCGCAGACCCGGCGGGGCTCGCGGCGTTCTCGGGACCGAGACTGCTACAGCTGGTGAAGGGCCGGTCCCGGCGGAACGGCATCATCTCGGCACGCGATATGGGCAGCGCCTTCACGTGGATGCGCCCGAACGACCTCGTCTTCAACTACGTGGTCAACAACTACCTCATGGGACGGACGCCGCCGGCCTTCGACATCCTCTCCTGGAACGCCGACGGCACCAACCTGCCCGGCGCGCTGCACGTCCAGTTCCTCGACATCTTCGAGAACAACACCCTTGCGACGCCGGGAGCGATGACGGCGCTCGGCACGCCCGTCGACCTCGGCAGGATCACCGTGCCCACCTTCGTCTCCGGCGCGATTGCCGACCACCTCACTTCTTGGAAGAACTGTTACCGCACAACCCAACTGTTGTCGGGCGACACCAAGTTCGTGCTCAGCTTCTCCGGGCACATCGCCAGCCTCGTCAACCCGCCCGGCAACCCGAAGTCCCACTACTGGGAAGGCGGAGAGCCGGGACCCGATCCCGAGGCGTGGCTCGATGCGGCGACGAAGAAGACCGGCAGCTGGTGGGAATCCTGGGCCGATTGGGTCTCGGAACGGGCCGGCGAGCGCATCACCGCGAGTACCCGCCTGGGCAGCGACGAGCACACCGTCCTCGGTGACGCACCCGGTCTCTACGTGCGCGACCTGAAAGCCGGTATTCCCGTGTAAAGGGCGGCCAGGGATCGCCCGGCCTGCATGACGGTGCGGTCGGGTCGCACGATTGCGCGACCCGACGTCAGCCGCACAATTATGGTCGATACTGATGGAACTCATGTGGGATGCGGAAACATTGACTGCGCTGCGGGCAGCACTGTACGCCCGCAGCGGCGTCGTGGACCTCGTGCGCGGGCGCCTGACCGATGATGTGTTGCAAATGGTGGGTGACGGACTGGTCAGCGCGATCGCCGATCATCAGGATGGCGCGCGGGACGTGGCGGCCGAATGTTCAGCGGCGCTACGCCTGCGCGACTGGACCGGTGACGACGTGCTTGCCGACCAGTTGGAGGCCGCGTTGGAGATGTGCCCGCCACCGTTGCTCCGGCCGCTCGCGGTCGACCTCGAAGAACTCGGATCGATGCTCGAAGGTGATTTTGTCTACGGCGGTGGCCGGATCGATCTCAGGACCGGTGACACGTGGCCGGAAATAGTAGCGGGCGAGACTTTCGACGAGGACGCGGATGACCCCGACCGCTGGTTGTACGTGGAGTGCACGGGATCGCGGGCCGGGTACCGCGACATGGAATTGTTCATCGACTCGCTTACCGATACCGGCCTCGCCGACCGGCTGACTATCGCAATCTCCGGGCGCGGGGCATTTCGCCGTTTCAGAGAGGTGCTCGTACAGATGCCCGACGAGTTCCACCGCTACCAACTGCTCTCGGACGAACGCACGCGCGGACGTGCACGCCGATGGCTTGCGGATCAGGGCTACCGGACGAAGTTCACGCAGCGGTGACTATGCCGTCAGCGTCAGGACCCGCAACCGTCAGTCGTCGGGCATCATCGCTCGGGCGACTTTGCCGCCGTACTGTTCGGCCTGATCACTCGGCAGTCCGGAGTCGGTGAGAATCGATTCGACCTCGTCTATCGCTGCGACTTTGGCGAGGGCACGGTGTCCGAACTTCGAACTGTCGGCGAGAACGATGGTGCGCGCCGCGGCCGAGATGATCGCTCGTTTGAGCGGCACTTCGAGCGTGTTGGTATTGGTGATACCTGCAGCCGGGTCGATGGCGTCTGCTCCGAGGAAGGCCCAGTCGGCCGAGTAGTCGGAGAGGAAGTCGACGGCGCGTTCGCCCACGAGTGTGAAGACGGATCCGAGTAGCTCGCCACCGGTGACCAGCAGGCGTACGGCGGGGATGGTGGCTACGTACTTGCCGATGCGAAGGTCGTTGGTGATGATCGTCAAATCAGCTTTGTGACGAAGCTCCAGAGCAACCTGGTAGGTGGTCGACCCGCTGTCGAGGATAACCGTGTCGCCATCGGCCACGTGCTGCGCTGCGCGGCGTGCGATGGCGATCTTCTCGGGTCGTCGCTCGGTTTTCTTTACCGCGTAGGGGATTTCGGAGGATGCGCCTGTGACGGGCCGCGCTCCGCCGTGCGTTCGTTCGGCTTGGCCGGAACGAACCAACGTGTCGAGGTCACGCCGAATCGTCGACGCGTCGACACCGAGCTCGCGTGAGAGAACCTTCGCCTCTACATATCCGTCGACGTGAAGGCGTTGGAGTATTTCGCCACGTCGTGTGGTTGCGGACAAGAAACACTCCTTGAAACTCGGCTCGATGCACACGCGGATCAGGTCTGCCCGGATCCTACCTTCTTATGCGCGGTTATTGACAGTCCGATCGCGCAAACGGCATGATTGCACGCAATTGCTGCGCGATATCGTGCAGCCGTGGGTCTGTGGCTTGGGTCGGCGGTCGAGCAAACGTCAAGGAGTTCCCGATGCAGTTGGGTGTGATAGGTCTAGGGCGGATGGGCGGAAACATGCGCGAGCGTGTTCGTGCCGCGGGTCACGAGGTCGTCGGCTTCGATTTCGATCCCACCGTGCGTGACGTCGACTCGGTGGCCGAATTGGTCACTCGCCTCAGCGGCCCCAGGGTGGTGTGGGTGATGGTTCCTGCCGGTGAGCCGACCCGCTCAGTGATCGCCGAGCTGAGCGAGCTGCTCGGGCCCGGAGATCTCGTAATCGAGGGCGGAAACTCGCGCTTCTCGGACGATGAGTTCCACTCCGCTGTGCTCGGTGAGCGCGGAATCGGTTATCTGGACTGCGGCGTATCGGGCGGAGTATGGGGCCTGGACGAGGGCTACGGGCTGATGGTGGGCGGGGACGATGCCGATGTTGCACGCGCCATGCCGATCTTTGATGCGCTCACGCCCGAAGGGAAGCGGGAGGACAGTTTCGTGCATGCGGGGCCGGTCGGCGCCGGCCACTACGCCAAGATGGTGCACAACGGTATCGAGTATGGATTGATGCAGGCGTACGCCGAGGGATACGAACTCCTGGCCGCCGAACCCCGCATCACTGCCCCCGACGCTGTGATGGGTGCGTGGCGGCAGGGCACCGTGGTGCGCTCCTGGCTACTCGACCTTCTCGTCGCTGCGCTTCGGCAGGACCCGGGATTGAGCTCGATATCCGGGTACACGGAAGATTCGGGCGAGGGGCGCTGGACGGTCGAAGAGGCCATCTCCCACGCCGTGCCGGTCCCGGTCATCTCCGCTGCCCTGTTTGCGCGTTTCTCCTCCCGCCAGCCGGATTCACCTGCCATGAAGGCGGTTTCGGCTCTGCGGCAACAATTCGGTGGACATCAGGTTCGGAGCATGGAGGCGGTGCAGTCGTGATCAAGCTGGGATACAAGGCGTCGGCGGAGCAGTTCGGTCCGCGGGAGTTGGTGGAGCTGGGTGTGCTGGCGGAGGCGCACGGGATGGATTCGGCGACGGTGTCGGATCATTTCCAGCCGTGGCGGCACGAGGGTGGGCATGCGCCGTTCTCGATTGCGTGGATGACGGCGGTGGGGGAGCGGACGGAGCGGTTGCAGTTGGGGACGTCGGTGATGACGCCGACGTTTCGGTACAACCCGGCGGTGGTGGCGCAGGCGTTCGCGACGATGGGGTGTTTGTATCCGGGTCGGGTGATGCTCGGGGTGGGTACCGGTGAGGCGCTCAACGAGATCGCGACGGGTTTTGCGGGGCAGTGGCCGGAGTTCAAGGAGCGGTTCGCGCGGTTGCGGGAGTCGGTGCGGTTGATGCGGGAGTTGTGGCTCGGGGATCGGGTCGATTTCGAGGGCGAGTATTTTTCCACGAAGGGGGCGTCGATTTATGACGTGCCCGAGGACGGGATTCCGGTGTATATCGCGGCGGGTGGTCCGGTGGTGGCCCGGTATGCGGGGCGCAGTGGGGACGGGTTCATTTGTACGTCGGGTAAGGGGATGGAGTTGTATACGGAGAAGTTGTTGCCGGCGGTGGCGGAGGGGGCGGCGAAGGCGGAGCGCGATGTCGCGGAGATCGACAAGATGATCGAGATCAAGATTTCCTATGACACCGATCCGGAGTTGGCGCTGGAGAACACCCGGTTCTGGGCGCCGTTGTCGTTGACGGCGGAGCAGAAGCATTCGATCGATGATCCGATCGAGATGGAGAAGGCGGCGGATGCGTTGCCGATCGAGCAGGTCGCGAAGCGGTGGATCGTGGCGTCGGATCCGGATGAGGCGGTCGCGCAGATCAAGCCGTATCTCGACGCGGGATTGAATCATCTGGTGTTCCACGCGCCCGGACACGACCAGAAGCGGTTCCTCGAGTTGTTCGAGAAGGACCTTGCCCCCCGGCTGCGAGGACTCGCATGACACACAACGTCACCACTACACCGCTGTGGCAGAAACTGTCCGATCACCACTGGGAAGTCGCGGCCACGCACCTTCGGGAACTGTTCGACGCAGACCCCCATCGGGGCGAAGATCTGAACGTCACGGCCGGCGATCTCTACATCGATTACAGCAAGCATCGTGTCACGCGCGAGACGGTGGGCCTGCTACTCGACCTCGCCCGGGCCGCCGGAGTGGAACGCCACCGTGAGGCGATGTTCACCGGCGAACACATCAACACCTCCGAGGACCGGGCTGTTCTGCACACTGCTCTGCGCGCGAACCCCGAGCGCGAGCTGATCGTCGACGGACAGAACGTGATCGAGGACGTGCACGCGGTGCTTGGGCGGATGGGTGAGTTCACCGATCGTGTCCGATCCGGCGTGTGGCGCGGGGCCACCGGCGAGCGCATTCGTACGGTGGTGAACATCGGGATCGGTGGATCCGACCTCGGTCCGGCCATGGCCTATCGCGCCTTGCGCCACTACGTCGACGGGCCCGAGGTACGGTTCGTCTCGAATATCGACCCCACCGACCTGCTGTCGAATCTGACCGACCTGGACCCGCGCACCACACTGTTCGTCGTTGTTTCCAAGACCTTCTCCACGCTGGAGACGATGACGAACGCATCCGCTGCCCGGCGCTGGATCACCGGCGCACTGGGGGACAACGCGGTGCCCCGCCATTTCGTCGCGGTGTCTACCGACACTGCACGGGTCACGGAATTCGGCATCACCGCGGATAACATGTTCGGCTTCTGGGAATGGGTGGGCGGACGGTACTCGGTCGGGTCCGCCGTCGGACTTTCGGTCATGATCGCGATCGGACGGGAACGGTTCACCGAGTTCCTCGGCGGAATGCGCGCGATTGACGAGCACTTCCGTACTGCACCATTGGAATCGAATGCGCCCGTCATCCTCGGAATGCTCGGTGTGTGGTACTCGAGCTTCTTCGGCGCCGACTCGCGGGCCGTGCTGCCGTACGCGAACGACCTGGCCAGGTTTCCGGCATACCTGCAACAACTGACCATGGAATCGAATGGCAAATCGGTGCGGGCGGACGGTACTCCGGTCGGCACCTTCACCGGCGAGGTCTTCTGGGGAGAGCCAGGCACGAACGGGCAACACGCGTTCCATCAGCTCCTGCACCAGGGCACACATCTGATCCCCGTCGACTTCGTGGGATTCACGGAGCCGGTGGAGGATCTACCCACAATCGACGGCATCGGCTCCATGCACGATGTGCTGACCGCGAACCTCCTCGCACAATCGAAAGTTCTCGCGTTCGGCAGGACCGACGCCGAGATCGCAGAAGATGGGACACCCGCCGATCTCGTCCCACACAAGGTGATGCCCGGAAACAGGCCTTCGACAACAATTTTCGGCACGAAGCTCACCCCATCGACTCTCGGACAACTGATCGCCCTGTACGAACACCAGGTATTCGTTCAAGGCGTCGTCTGGGGAATCGACTCGTTCGATCAATGGGGAGTCGAGCTCGGTAAGACGTCGGCTCTGGAACTGGGACCTGCCCTCTGGGACCAGGACGGACCTGCTCAGGCCGGGGACAGCTCCACCGCCAGTCTGATCCGCATCTACCGACGATCGAGGAAGGAACGCAGTTGCCTGCCCTGACGGTGCGGCTGCCCGTCCCCATCGCCGAGGAGTGGGACTGGCAGCTGTCCGCGGCCTGCCGGGACACCGACCCCGCGGTGTTCTTCCACCCCGACAACGAACGAGGCGAACCCCGTGCGCGTCGAGTACGTGCGGCCAAACAGGTCTGCCGGCGGTGTCCCGTGCGGGACCGGTGCCTCGAATATGCACTCGGATCTTCCGAACGCCATGGCATCTGGGGTGGTTACACCGAGGACGAGCGCAAGAAGCTGCGAAGGTCAGTTCGCTGACTACGCGGCTCAATTCATCCGGGTTGTTGAGCAAGCTTGCAGCCTCCCGGGGAGTCTTTGGTCGCAGTGAGTGGCAGGCGCAGCGCTGCCGGGGCGTGTGCTGGAACGGCCGGCGACCGGGGTGTGATGGGGGCAAGCCGACGGTATGGCTCGGATTGGGGCGGCCGCGGGTCGGCGTCGCCCTTGTTGGGCCAGAACGAGAATGCGCGCTCAGCTTGTGCGGTGATAGTCAGTGACGGATTGACGCCCAGGTTTGCGCTCACTGCGGACCCGTCGACGATCGATAGGCCCGGGAAGTTGAACACGCGGTGGTACGGATCGATGACGCCGGTCTGACGTGCGAACGGGTGGGCCTGGGTAACTCCCGACGAGGTGGAATATCTGAACTAGTTCTGATGTAATGGTAGGTATGAGCAAGTCGCCGGCCACCACCACGTTCTCCGATTTCTTGAGGGCACCGAAGGAGGTACTCGGCGTTCTCGAGGACACTGGTGAGGTGGTGCTGACGCGTCGGAACGCTCCGGCTTTGCGGTTGACCCAGGAATCGGCGAGCCGCGCGGAATTGAGCACCCTCGGCGTGGTCGGGCAGCTCTTCGCTGCTTCTCTGGACGAGGCGGCGCTCGATCGGGTCGCCACCCGCCTTGCGGTGGCTTTGCCGTGGATCGGGTTGCTGCCGGCGGGGTTGCACGCGGAGTTCATCGCCGAGTTCCAGGACATCGCGCGGGCCTGCATCGCGGTGGCCCGCTTCGATCGGCTCGGAATTCTGCTCGAGGCATGGCAGGCCACAGCGGAGGCGTATGCCGACCCGCGCCTGACCGCCGACGGCTCCGATCTGGAGTACCTCGACGTTCCTGAGGTGGTCACGGAACCGGGCCGCGACGCGTGAGCAAGAAGGGCGGAGCGGTTCCTCGTCCGGCCAAACGTACCGAATGGCAGCTGGTGTTCGCCACGCGTGATGCGGAGAAAGGGTGGACCGATCTGCTGGCCACTGCCCGCAACGCCACGGTCGACACGTGGGACACCCTCACCCGGGAACCGACAGTGCAGACGCCGCGGCTGTATCAGCTCAAAGGCGACTATGCCTACGGGAGGTACAACGGACGTAACTTCGCCCGCTACCAGTACAAAGTGACCAACGGCGGGCGGATCTGGTTCTTCCTCGATCCGGCTCCGAGGGGGGACAAGGTCGCCGGCCGGGTCCTGCTCGAGCGCTGCGAGCCCGGGCACCCGAAAGAAACCGAATAGGCATGGCTTCTTTGTCGAGTCGGATTCCGGGTGATGGGCTGAGAGTGGTGGCGCCCACCCAGCCCAGGCGCTGGTGAGCGCTCGATCGGAGCTATCGGATGGAGGATCCGATGCCGAGGCCGCCGTCGACGTCGAGGACGATGCCGCTGACGTAGCCGGCGGCGGGGGAGCAGAGGTAGGCGGCGGCTTCGGCGATGTCGGTGGGGTCGCCGGTGCGTTTTTGGGGGACTTTGGAGACGAGTTTGTCGCGGGCGGGTCCGTTCATGGAGGCGAGCATCGGGGTTTCGATGAGTCCGGGGGCGATGGCGTTGGCGGTGATGCCGTCGCGTGCGGCTTCGAGGGCGATGGTGCGGGTGAGGCCGACGATGCCGGCCTTGGCGGCGACGTAGTTGGCTTGGCCGAAGTTCCCGCGCCAGCTCATCGAGCTGAATGACACGATCCGTCCGTAGGTACGGGCGCGCATGTGTGGCAGGACGGCTTGGGCGCAGAGGAACGATCCGGTGAGTGAGACGTCGATGACGGCGTGCCAGTCCTCGACGGTGATCTTCTCGATCCGGTTGTCGCGGATGATGCCGGCATTGTTGATCAGGGCGTCTATTCGTCCGTGGGTGTCGGCGATGGTGTCGACCCAGTTTTGCACCTGGTCAGCGGAGGCGACGTCGACGGGGTGGCTGGTGGCTGGGCGGCCGTAGCGGGCGGTCAGCTCGGCGGCCAATGTTTGTCCGGCGGTGTCGTTGATCTCGGCGATCGCGACGGTGGCGCCTTCGGCGGCGAACCGGTGTGCCATGGCGGCACCGAGTCCTTGTCCTGCGCCGGTGACGAGGACGACCTGATCGGTGTAGCGGTTCATCGTGTTCCTGTCGGGGCGGGAAGGGAGTTGGTGGTGGTTTTGCCGTGGAGGAAGTTGTTCAGGGCGGCGGGGACGTCGCTGGCCTGCCAGTGGGCATCGAAGGCGTCGAGTTCATGAGCGAGGCCGCGTGTGTCGTCGAGCCCGGTGAGGTCGGCGAGCAGCGTTTTGTAGGCGGATTGGGCGGGGCCGGCATGCTCGGCGAGTTCGGTGGCGGCGGTCAGGGCTGCGGTGTGCAGGTGGTCGTGGTCGACGACCGCGTGCAGCCATCCGGTGTGCGACAGTTCGGTCGCCGGGAGCAATGCGCCGGTCAGGGCAAGCCAGCGGGCCATGGAGTCGCCGACCTTGCGGGGCAGGCGCACGCTGGCGCCGCCGGCGGGAAGGAGGTTGTTGCGGACGTGGCCGTCCCCGATGAGTGCGGTGGGGGTGGAGATGACGACGTCGCAGGCGAGCGCGAGTTCGAGTCCGCCGGCGACGGCGTGCCCGTGGATCGCTGCGACGACAGGCAACCGGCTGGCCTCGAGTCGGGTGGCGAGGGCCGAAACCTTGCGCAGGAAGCCGAGTGGGGTTTGCCCGCGGGAGTGCAGGTTAAGAAAATGCTGGAGGTCGGCGCCGGCGCAGAAGCTCTTGCCGGCGCCGCGCAGGACGACGGCTCGGGTGTCGCGGTCGGTCTCGGCGGCGGACAGCGCGGTGTCGAGTGCCTCGATCAGGGTGTCGTTCAGGGCGTTTCGCCGGTCGGGGCGGTTGAGGGTGAGGATGCGGGTGGGGCCGTGCTGGGTCACGACCAGTGGTGAGGGGGTGTCGGTCATGAGTGTGCTTCCTGTCGGGCCAGTTCCGCTCGGCGCTGCTGGCGGAGCTGGGCCCGTTGAATCTTTCCGCTCGGGGTCTTGGGAAGGGTGTCGACGAAATGCACCCGGCGCGGGTAGGCGTGAGCGGCGTACTTGGTCTTGACCCACTGCTGCAGCTCGCGGACCAGCTCCTCCTCGGCGGCGGTGGACTCGGCTTTCCGGATGACGAAGGCCTCGATCACTTCCCCGCGCACTTCGTCGGGTGCGGCGACCACGGCGCACTCGCGCACGGCCGGGTGCTGTGCGAGAACGGATTCGATGTCGAAAGGTCCGATGCGGTAACCGGCCATGATGATGACGTCGTCGTCGCGGGAGGAGAAATGCAGGATTCCGTCGGCGTCGATGCCGGCGGTGTCGCCGGTGAGGAAGTAGTTCTTGTCGGTGGTGAATCGGCCGGCGTCGCCGCGTCCGGCCGCGTATTCGGTGAAGGTCATCAGCGGGCTGTCGGCGACCACCACCGCGAGCCGCCCGACGGTGCCGGCGGGTGCGGGCTCGTCGCGGTCGTTGTCGAGGACGGTCAGCTCCCATCCAGGCAGCGCGACTCCCATGGCCCCGGCGACCACCGGGACCGCGAGGTCGGGGTGGTGCGGAAATCCGGCGGGCATGCCGAGTTCGGTCTGTCCGTAGTGGTCGTGGACGAGTAGGCCGAGTTCCTTCTCGGCCCACAGGTTCACCTCGGGGGTGAGCGGTTCACCCGCGCTCGAGAGGCGGCGCAACGCGAGTGTGTCGGGCCGCGAATATGGTTCGGCGCGCAGGCCCCGGTACACGGTCGGTGCCGCGGCGTAGTCGGTGACCTGCAACTGGGAGAGCACCTGCCAGGTGGAGGCGGCGGAGAAGCCGCCGCGGGTCAGGATGGTGGGAACTCCCGCGGCCAACGGCGCGATGACCGCGGTGTAGAGCCCGTACGCCCATCCCGGGTCTGCCGCGCACCAGAACACGCTGTCCTCCCCGACGGCGAGTGCGTTTTCGAGGTAGCTCTGCCACCCGGCGATGTAGCGGACCGGATGGACGACGCCCTTGGGGGTGCCGGTGGTGCCCGAGGTGAACATGTGCACCAGCGGGCCGTCGCCACCGACCGCGACGGACGGCCGGGCCGCGGTGCTCACCGATGCCATGGCCGCGGTCAGACCGTCCTCGGCGCCGCCGGCCACCAGCACCTCCCAGCCATCACTGGCAGCGACCTTGGACCGGTACTGTGCGTCGACCACGGCCAGTTTGGTGTCCGAGTTCGTCAGGCGGGAGGTCACCGCGTCCTCGGCGAACGCCGTGAACAGCGGGACGTAGACGGCTCCAACCCGCCAGATGCCGAGCAGCACGGTGACCAGGTCGGTGCCCTTGCCCATCAGGGTCGCCACGCGGTCGCCCCGGCCGATCCCGCGCTCGGTGAGCACCTGCGCGAAGCGGGTCGAGGAGTCGGCGAGGTCACCATAGGTCAGTCGCGTGGTGGACAGATCCTCGTTCACGATCGTGAGTGCCAGGGATTCGGGTGGGTGCTGATCACACAGCAGCCACGCCACGTTCGCGTCCTCGCCGGAATACGAGGAAAGAATCTCGCGCACTCGCGCGTCGACATCGACAGACACGACAACTCCTAGCGGGTAATCTATGAGGTAATAAAGTACCTAGCAATGTACCCAAAACGCGGCGGGAAGGGAAGCCCTCTGGATTCGAGGGGTCCGGGATTGTGGAACACTCGACCGCATGGCACGTGCAGGAGCGACGCCGAACCGCGCGACATTGAACACCCCGCGGCGTCGACGCGTCGACACCGCCCGCCGGGACGAACTGCTCGCGCGGATCGAGGAGATCTTCCTGACGGAGGGGTTCACGTCGGTCACCGTCGACGACCTGACTCAGCGGTTGCGGTGCTCCAAGGCCACCCTCTACAGCGTGGCGTCGACGAAAGAGCAACTTGTCATCGCCGCCACCAAACACTTCTTCGGCGCCGCCGCGGACGAGATCGAAGCCGCCGTTGCCGACGAGTCCGATCCACGTAAACGGATCACGACGTATCTCGGTGGCGTCGCCTCGGCGATGCGCCGCAACTCGCGGGCGTTCTACGACGACATGGTGTCGTACGCACCGACGGCGGAGATTTACGGCCGCAATACCGCGCAGGCCGCGCAGCGGGTGCACGAGTTGATCGACGAGGGCGTCGAAGCCGGGCATTTCCGCGCCACCGACGCCGCATTCGCTGCCCAGCTGGTGGCATTGGCGATCGACGCCGTCCAGTCCGGTGTGCTCCTCGAGCGCACCGGCCTGTCCGCCGCCGATGCCTTCGGCGAGCTCGGCGACCTCCTGCTCCACGGCCTGCTTCGCACCGACTGAGGGCGTTCACCGGCGGATACTGTAAGTCCGCCCGGCCTCCGATCCCGCCTTCTAGTGGCCGTCGATCCCCTCGAGCAGTTCATGGATGGTGGCTGTCTCGGCGGCTTCTTCGGTGTCGTCGAACAGCGGCCGAATTCCTCGGGCCGCCATGATCTGGTCGTTGCTGGCGCCGGCGGCGATCATGGGCCAGACCAGGGCGTCGTCACCGACGATGAAGTCGATGACGACGGGGCGGTCGTTGATAGCCCGGGCCTGGGCGATCACCGCGTCAACGTCTTCCTCGCGTTCGCAGCGCAGTGCGACGCACCCGAGTGCCTCGGAGAGCTGCACGAAGTCGGGGATGCGGCGCGAATGGGTGGCCAGGTCGACGTTCGAGTACCGGCCGCCGTAGTGAATTTCCTGGAGTTGTCTGACCATGCCGAGGTTTCCGTTGTTGATCACGGCGACCTTGATCGGGACGCCCTCGATAGCGGCGGTGGCCAGTTCCTGGTTGGTCATCTGGAAGCAGCCGTCGCCGTCGATTGCCCACACCTCACGGTCGGGTGCACCGAGTTTCGCGCCCAGCGCCGCCGGCACCGCATAACCCATCGTGCCCAGACCGCCCGAATTGAGCCACGTGCGCGGCTTTTCGTAGCTGATGTAGTGGGCGGCCCACATCTGGTGCTGGCCGACGCCGGAGCAATAGATCGCATGGGGACCGGCAGCCTTGCCGAGAGCTTCGATGACGAACTCCGGTGACAGGGCTCCATCACGTGGGCGGTCGTAGCTGACCGGGTAGGTCCGGCGAATCCCGTCGAGATAGTCGCGCCAGCCGGTCAGGTCGATTGGTCGACCTTGGCCTCGGCGGGAACGTATCACGTCGATCAGTGCCGTGATGGTCTGCTTGCAGTCACCGACGATCGGCACGTCGGCGAATCGGTTCTTGCCGATCTCGGCGGGGTCGATGTCGGCGTGGATGACTCGGGCGCCGGGGGCGAACGAGGCCGCTTCGCCCGTGACGCGGTCGTCGAACCGGGCACCGAGCGCGATCAGCAGGTCGCTCTTCTGGAGCGCCGCGACGGCGGCAACGGTGCCGTGCATGCCGGGCATCCCGTAGTGCAGGCGATGGCTGTCGGGAAACGCTCCGCGGGCCATCAGCGTCGTCACGACGGGAATCCCGGTCAGCTCCGCGAGCAGCGCCAGCTCGACCGACGCCTCGGCCTTGATCACACCCCCACCGACGTAGAGGACCGGCGCCTTCGCGGCGGCGATGAGGTCGGCGGCGGCACGGATCTGCTTGCCGTGTGGTTTGCTGACGGGCCGGTAGCCGGGCAGGTGAGTCGCCGGCGGCCAGGAAAAGGTGGTCGTGGCCTGCAGGACGTCTTTGGGGATGTCGACGAGCACCGCGCCGGGGCGCCCGGTGGCGGCGATGCGGAATGCCTCCGCGAGCGTGCGGGGGATGTCTTTGGGGTCGGTGACCAGGAAGTTGTGCTTGGTGATCGGCATGGTGATACCGCAGATGTCGGCTTCCTGGAAGGCGTCGGTGCCGATCATGCCGCGTCCCACTTGCCCGGTGATCGCCACGACCGGCACCGAGTCCATCTGCGCGTCGGCGAGCGGGGTGACCAGGTTCGTCGCGCCCGGGCCGGACGTTGCCATGCACACTCCGACCTTGCCGGTGGCTTGGGCGTACCCGGTGGCAGCATGTCCAGCGCCCTGCTCGTGGCGCACCAGCACGTGACGCAGCCGCTGGGAATCGATCAGCGGGTCGTACACCGGCAGGATCGCCCCGCCCGGGATACCGAAGACCACCTCGACGGCGAGCGCTTCGAGTGAGCGCACCACCGCCTGGGCGCCCGTCACCCGGATCGGGTGGTGTTCGGGGAGAGCAGTGGCTGCTGCGGCAATCCGGCTGGGCGGCTCGCTGTCGCACATCGCCGGGAGGGTTCGCTGCGGAGCGGAGACAGAAGATTGCACAAGAAGTCCTCGAGTCGGATCCGTGCTGCACATGGTGCGCACGGTTTGCGGTTACGGGTCGGACCCCGCCGTTTACGATGCGTCGAAAACCGTGCGGCGGTGTCGTTGTCCGGGTCTCCGGCCTCGTGAGCTCTCCCGGTAGGCGATCGAGAAACGGCGTGTCTTTCTCGTGCCTGCGCGTTCTCAGTCAATCAGCGACCGGCAGATCCGGCAACCAGCACCCATGAGAGTGAGCAATCTGCACGCCGACGCTGATGCTGATTCGGATTCCGGTTGTCATCCTGCCCACCGGTGATGCTGCCGGACGAAATTGCCGCGGACTGAACGTGATCGGCCGTCAGGGTCGGCAGGGCAGAAGAATCTGCCGATCCAACCGGGAACGAGTAATCCACCGAAGATGTTCGGAGAGACTCTCTCGCACCGAGTTATCCGGCAACCGGTGGCCGCCATTGTGGGGCGGCCACCGGTGTGGATCACACGGCCACGCGTGTCACCGCGGCAGTGCCTGAAGCCGGGCGGGCGAGTTTGCCGGAGCAGAAGTCCCTCAAGTATGTCCGGGTCGCGAAGTCGACGTCGTTGATCAGGGTGGACGTCACCATCGTGAGTAGGCGTTTGTAGAACACGACTGGGGTGATGCCGAACTCGGGGAGGATGTATTCGTCTCCTCCGCCGAATCGGGACCATTTGGTGGCGAACGCCAGCATGGCCTTATCGTCTCGGGTCATCATGTCTCCTTGTCGTCCCCCGAGGGTGTGCTGTGTCCTGTCAGAGATCGTTTGGGGTGAAGCCGTTTTCGAGTCGGTTCTTGACGGTGGTGAGGAATCGGGCGGCGTCGGCGCCGTCGACGATGCGGTGGTCGTAGGAAATCGACAGGTACGCCATCGACCGCACGTCGATGCGGAGCTCGCCGTCCTGCCGTGTCGGGATCAGCCGCTCGATCACTGCACCGACACCGAGGATGCCGGTCTGGGGTTGGTTGATGATCGGGGTGTCGAAGAGCGCACCCCGGCTACCGGTGTTGGTGAGAGTGAACGTGCCACCGGATAGTTCGTCTGCGGTGATCTTTCCGGTGCGCACCTTCTCGGCCTTGTCCGCGATCGCCCGGGCGAGCCCCTCGATCCCGAGGTTCTGGGCATCGCGAATGACCGGCACCATCAACCCCTTCTCGCTGTCGACGGCCATGCCGAGGTGGCAGTGGTCGTAGTAGGTCACCTCGGTGACGTCGGGGTTCAGTGAGGCGTTGAGGACCCGATGCTCGGTGAGCGCGTCGACGGCGGCTTTGGCGAAGAACGGCAGGAACGAGAGCTTGAGTCCGGTGCGCCCGAGGAAGTCGTCCTTGTGGGCGGCCCGCAGCCGGGCGATCGCGGTGACGTCGACCTCGAGGACCGTGGTCAGCTGGGCCGAGGTCTGTAGTGACTCGACCATCCGCTGAGCGATGGTGCGCCGTATCCGCGGCAGCTTCTCGGTGACGGAGCCGGCCGCAGCAGCTTGTTCCCGCGGCGCCGGGGGAACGGGGGTGGATTCCGGTTTCGGCGCCGGGGGAACGGTCGGCGCCGAAACCGGAGGCGCCGCAGCTGCGGTGGGTGCCGAAACCGCAGGCGGTGCCTGAACTGGAGGAACCGGCGAAGCGTGTGTCGGTGTGGCGGCCGCACCGTCCGACGAATCGGTGATGACGGCGAGCTCGGCGCCGACGGTCACCACGTCATCCTCGTCGGCGAGGATACGCTGGAGAATTCCGCCGACGGGGGACGGTATTTCGGTGTCGACCTTGTCGGTGGCAACCTCGAGCAGTGGTTCCTCGGCTTCGATGCGGTCGCCGGGTTGTTTGAGCCACCGGGTGATGGTGCCTTCGTCGACGTTTTCCCCGAGCGCCGGCATCCGCACCGTGGTGCCTTCGAGTTGTTCGGTTGTCATGGTGTGGTGTGCTCCTGGCCTGTGGGCGTGCGGGTCTCGGTGGTCAGGGGAGGATGTCGAGCGCGGCCCGGACGATGCTGTCGGTGTCGATGCCGTGGTAGCGGTAGACGTCGTCGAGGGAGCCGACCTGCCCGAACTTGCTGACCCCGAGGCAGGTGCTGCGCACGTGGTTGATGCCGGCGAGGAAGGACAGGGTGTGCGGGTGCCCGTCGAGGACGGTGACGATCGGGGTCGCGCGATCGGCGGGGAAGAGTTGGTCGAGGATCCAGCTGTCACCGGGCCCGCGGCCCTGCCGTGCCTGGATCGCTTCGAACAGCAACCCGGGGCTGGTGACGCAGACGACGTCGGCGGGGATGCCCTGTTCGGCGAGACGATCGGCGGCCGCGAGGGCTTCGGTGATCATCGCGCCCATGGCGACGATGGTGACCTGGGCACCGTCGCGGCGCACCAGCGGATACCCGCCGGCCACCACCTGCCGGCGGCGGCGTTCGCGGGCCGCCGGGTCGGTGGGCACCGCGGCCATGGTTTGATCGACGGGGCGGGTGGACAGCCGCAGGTACGCGGAGGTGCCGTCGGGGCGGCCGAGCCGGCCGATGCTGGCCAGCAGGGTCCACTCGGTGTCGATCGCGAAGGCCGGTTCGTAGCTGATGCACCCGGGCTGTTCCAGGCCGATCGACGGGGTTTTAATCGATTGGTGCGCACCGCCTTCGGCGGCGAGGGTGACACCGGAGGGGGTGCCGACCAGGATCGATTGTCCGCCCGCGTAGATGCCGTAGGACCAGGGTTCGAGCGCCCGTTCGACGAACGGGTCGTACATCACCCCGATCGGGAACAAGGGTTGTCCCCACCGGCTCCAGGTGGCGCCGAGTTCACCCATCAGTCCGACCAGGTTGGTTTCGGCGATGCCGAGTTCCATATGCTGCCCGGTGGGCCGCTCATTCCAGTGCATGATGGTCTCGCGGTCGTCGTCGAACCAGTTGCGACGCTCGGACGCGGACCACACACCGACCTTGTTGACCCACCCACCGAGGTTGGTCGTCGAGCTCACGTCCGGGCTGACGGTGACCACCCGTTTCGCGGCCTCCGGTGCCTCGCGGGTCAGGTCCAGCAACACCCGCCCGAGCGCGGCCTGGGTGGTGGCGGTGCCCTTGGGGGTGCGGCCGATGTCGGTGGGAATCGTCAGCGCGGGCGCATTCTGGACCGGGTCCCTGCGCAGCCGCTCCGCGTTACTCGCGCACCGCCTCCCCGCGGCGGAGTCGGCTGTGAACCGGCCCCACGGCTTCGCCGGATCCATGCCCAGATCGGCGGCGAGCGAGGCGTATTCCTCGACCGACAGCAGCGAGGAGTGGTTCTGCGGGTGTCCCTGGGTGGGAAGCCCGTAACCCTTGATGGTGTAGGCGATGATCACCGTGGGCCGGGTGTCGTCGATCTGCCGGTACGCGGCCGTCAGCGCGGACAGGTCGTGGCCGCCGAGGTTGCGGATGGCCGCAATCAGGGTGGCGTCGTCGAGGCCGGCGATCAGGCCGCTGATCTCGGTGCTTCCGGGGCCGTCGCCGGGCAGGCGGGTGCGGACCTCGTCGGCGCTGCACCGCAGCAACCGCTGGTACTCCGGGTTGGGCATGTCCAGGATCCGGGTGCGCAGGGCCTGTCCACCGGGGCGGGTGAACAACTCTTCGAGTAGCTTGCCGAATTTGACGGTGATCACCTGCCACCCGGCGGCGTCGAACATCTTCTCCAACCGGTTCGCGGCGATGTTCGGGATCACTCGGTCCAGGGATTGGCGGTTCAGGTCGACGATCCACACCACCTCGCCGAGGTCGGCGATACCCGGGTCGAGGATCGCCTCCCACACCGCGCCCTCGTCGAGTTCGGCGTCTCCGACCAGGGAGTACTGGCGACCGGTCCCGGCCCCGCCGGTGGTGGTCTGCACGTAGCGGCGGGCCATGGCCCCCCAGATCGGGGCGGTGGCGCCGATGCCGACCGAGCCGGTGGAGTAGTCGACGGTGTCGGGGTCCTTGGACCGGCTGGGGTAGGACTGCAGGCCGCCGAATTCGCGCAGGGTGGTCAGGTACTTCTCGTCGAGTTCCCCGAGTAGATAGTTGATGCCGTGCAGCACCGGGGAGGCGTGCGGCTTGACCGACACCCGGTCACCCGGTTGGAGCTGTTCGAACCACAGCGAGGTCATGATCGAGACCATCGACGCGCAGGACGCCTGGTGACCACCGACCTTCAGGCCGGTGGGATTGGGCCGGATCCGGTTGGCGTGATGGATCATCGACGTGGAAAGCCACAACACTCGCTGCTGGATCGCTTCGAGTGTCTCCAGGTCCACCGAACCGCCGGCTTCTGCGACGCGGGTCGCGGTCCCGGGGGCGACGGGCAGGGTGTTGTGCATCGGATTCTCTTTCCTCACATGTGCGAATCGCTGCGGACGAGCGCAACTACAAGAACGGCTCCGACGGGGTGGCCGAGGAGCAATCCGCTCGACCGGTGACGGGTGCGTGCGGTCGGATGCGGTTTCGGAATGCGGCGGTGCTGGTCTGGTCTGACCGCCGCCCACCTGTTATAACAGTGGATCAGGAATTTGCCGCCTGCGCAATAGTCGGTGCCGAGGATGAGCAGAATGCACACCGGCAGGGCACTCGAGGGAAGGTGGAATTGGCAAAATGCCAAGCACACACAAAGCAGACCAGAATCGATGCCCGACTACTGCTCGCGCTCGCCGAGTCGCCGCGGGCCACGACCATCGCCCTGGCGGACCGGATAGGACTCTCACGCAACACCGTTCAGGCCCGAATGGGCAAGCTCGACGACTCGCACGCGCTGCGCACTTTCGAGCGCCGCATCGACCCGGCGATCCTCGGCTACCCGCTGCAGGCATACATCCTGACCAACGTCACCCAGCGCAAACTGGCTCGTGTCGGGGCGGCGCTCGACGATATTCCCGAGGTGCTCGAGGTCCTCGGCCTCAGCGGTGTCGCGGATCTCCTCATCCACGTCGCCGTCCGGGACGCCGACGATCTGTATCGGGTGGCGGGGGACATCCTCGGAATCAAGGGGGTCAAACGCACGACCACCGCCCTGGTCATGCGCGAGATGGTCGACTACCGGATCGCACCGTTGGTCGACAAGCTCATCGACTGACACCGGTCCATCTACTCCCTGAGGCCGCCGACCCGGTGTTATAACATGGTCCCTGGTGGCCCAATGTCGAACGAGACGGAGATGGTCGTGACAGCGAGCACGAGAAACCCGCAACCGCTGGTGCGGTCGCTGACTCCGACCTCCGTTCCCGAACAGGTCGCGAAGGAAATCCGGCGCGCGATCCTCTCCGGTGAACTCCGTCCGGGACAGACGTTCTCGCTGCGGGAGATCTCCGGGCAGCTCGGGGTGAGTTTCATCCCGGTCCGGGAAGCACTCAAAGAGCTCGAAGCGCAGGGTTTGGTGGTGACCCGCCCCGGGAAAAGCGCGATGGTCGCCCCGCTATCGCACGACGACTTGCACGGTATCTATCGACTGCGCCGTCAGCTGGAACCGGAAATCGCCGGCCGCGCCTGCAAAATGCTCGACGATTCCGACTTACGTCGCCTCGACGGCTACGTGGCCATGTTCGGCGACGAAAGCCTCGACCTCGACGACATCTATGAGGCACACCACGCCTTCCACTACGAGCTGCTCCGTCCCGCCGCCACCGCATGGGACCTACGCGTGCTGGGCGGCCTGTGGCATGCCGCCGAACGGTATGTCCGATTGGCTTTCTCGGGCCGTGAGGCGGAACCGGACGAGCACCAGCGGCGGGGACATGCGCATTCGGAGATACTCACCGTCGTGCGCACCCGCAATATGAGGAAGGTCGCCGCGGCGACACGGCAGCATCTCGACGACAACGAACAGATCGCGCTGCGGGCGCTCGACCCGATCGCGCCCTGAACACTGCCGCCTCGGCGCATGTTCAGGCCTGTTCTGCGGCCGCCGCGGCCGGTGCCTCGGTGGCCACAGAGCCTCAGGTGAGCGTGGAGGTTTCGGCGCGGTGGTGCTGAAATCGCTCCGCGTAGTCGATGTACCAGTCGAGGGCGTCGGTGTCGGCGACGGTGGCGCGGTTGATCGCGGTCTCGGGGGCTATTCCCTGAATCAGTTTCTTGACGGGAATCTCGAGCCGCTTGCCGGTGCGGGTGGTGGGAATCGCCGGCACGTCGATGATCTCGTCCGGCACGTGCCGGGGTGAGGCCTCCCGACGGATCGTGGTGCGAATCTTTTCCACGAGCGACTCGTCGAGGTCGTGTCCGTCGCGCAGTACCACGAACAGCGGCATGTGGTAGCCGCCGTTGGGGAGCTCGGCGCCGATCACGAGGGCCTCGGCGATCTCGGGAAGCGCTTCGACGGCCTGGTAGATGTCCGCCGATCCCATCCGGACACCGCCGCGGTTGATCGTCGAGTCCGATCGACCGTGAACGATGCAGCCGCCGTCGGCTTCGATGGTGATCCAGTCGCCGTGCCGCCACACCCCGGGGTATACCTCGAAATAGGCTTCGCGGTAGCGGATTCCGTCCGGGTCGTTCCAGAAGTAGATCGGCATGGACGGCATCGGTGCGGTGATCACCATTTCCCCGACCTCGCCGACGACCGCTTCACCGGACTCGGTCCAGGCCTGCACATCGACCCCCAGGTAGGGGCCTTGCAATTCCCCCACCCGAACAGGGGAGAGCGGGTTGGCACCGATGAAACCGGTGGCCACGTCGGTGCCGCCGCTGTCCGATCCCAGGTGCACATTCGGACTGACCGTGTCGTAGATCCACCGCCAGGTGGTGTCGGGCAGCGGCGAACCGGTCGACATGATCGACCGCAATCTCGACAGGTCGAAGTCGGTCCCGGGCTGGGTGCCGGCCTTCTCACACAACGTCAGATAGGCGGCACCGGTGCCGAAACGGGTGGCGCCGTAGCGGGCGCAGATCTCGAATTGGTGGTCGGGTCGCCCGGAAGTGGGGCTGCCGTCGTAGGTGACGATCGTCGCGCCGGTGACCATGGTGTCGACGAGCATGTTCCACACCACCCAGGCGGTGCTGGCGGCGATGAATACCCGGTCGGTGGGGCCGAGGTCGTAGTGCAGCGCGTTTGCTTTGAGGGCTTCGAGAAGGATTCCGCCGTGCGAGTGCACGATGCCCTTGGGTAGGCCGGTGGTGCCGGAGCTGTACAGGATCCACAGCGGATGATCGAACGCCACCTGCTCGTACTCGGGCTGGGCATTCCCGACGACCACATCGGCGTAGTCGGCGACACTCTGCCGGTGCTCCCCCTCGTAGGGCAGCCCGATGTTGTCGACCATGATGGCGTGCCGCACGGTCGGGAGCTGGTCCAACAGGGCGGAGAACACGTCCCGGCGGTCGACGCGTTTACCGTTGAACTGGTAGCCGTCCACCCCGATCAGCACGGTCGGCTCGATCTGCGCGAACCGGTCGACCAGTCCTTTCACACCGAAATCCGGTGCGCAACACGACCACACCGCCCCGACGCTGGCCGCGGCCAGCACCGCGACGACGGTGGGCGCGATGTTCGGCAGCATCGCTGCGATCCGGTCGCCGGGGCGCACCCCGATCTTCCGGAAGTGCGCGGCGAGGTTGGCGACCTGTGCGACCAGCTCGGCCCGTGAGAGTTCCCCGGTCGTCCCGGTTTCGTCGACCGAGATGATCGCCGGCCCGGCCTGATCGGTATGGCGAAGCAGGTTTTCGGCCCAGTTCAGTCGGGTGCCGGGGAACCACCGCGCCCCGGGCATCTTGGGGTCGGCGAGCACCGTCTGCGGTGGCGCCGAGGCGATCACGTCGAAGTACTCCCAGATCGAAAGCCAAAACTTCTCGAGGTCGCTGATCGACCAACACCACAGCGAGTCGAAGTCGGTGGTGGAGACGATCTTCTCCGCCGCGAGCCATTGTTGGTACCGGCTCATGTTCGAGGCGAAGACCCGCTCGGGCGGCGGGGTCCACAACACTTCACGTCCTGGCGCGGTCATTATTGTGCGTCCTTTCCGGCTCCCGCCGCCACGGGCAGGCGGCGTGTCCTGGACTGCCCGTGGCGGAAGGCTTTTCGTGCGGTGATGTCAGCGTGCGAGCACGGTGCCGAGGGCCCGGGTGAGCTCGTCGGCAGGGTCGGCGGCGCCGCCGGTGCTGCGCCAGGCGACGTGGTTGTCCGGACGGACCAGGATCGCACCGGTGTCGTCGGTCTGGCGAAGTTCGGCCCAGCGGCCAGTGGGGTCGGTGTAGTCGGCACCGTCGCCGATCTGGGCGACCTTGATCTGGACCCCGAACTTGTCCTTGGCCAACCGGGCGGCGTCGGACCAGGCGGCGCCGTCCGCGGCCGTGATGAGCACGAAGTGCGCGTTGTTGCCGGTGAGGTCGTGGGTGGAGATCTGCCGGCCGTCGTGCTCGAGCCACGCATGCGGGAGGCGGTGCCCGGGGCGGGTGGTGGGGTGGTAGTTGTGGCCCATCGGGTCGCGGGGCGGTGCCTCGCTGCCGTCCGGGACGAGGGCCCCGTCGCGGTAGGCGAAGCCGATCTCGAGGTCGTGGGCCTGGAACTCGGTGCGCTGGGTGTTGATCACCTCGGCCGCACGGGCGCGGCGGGTTTCGCCCATCGGGGTGTCGGAGAAGTAGTCCCGGAACACCTGGACCTGGGCCTCGAGCGGTTGGCCGGGAATCAGGCCGAGGCCGGCGTCGACGACCATGTGGTTGAGGAAGGTGAACATTGCCCAGTCGACGTTGCGCATACCGACGAGCCGGCGTTCGGGCTCGTAGGTGTCGAGCAGGGCGGGGGCGGCGTCACCCTTGATCACCGAGGCCAGTTTCCAGACCAGGTTGTGGGCGTCCTGGATAGCGGTGTTCAGACCCAAGCCGGTGGTCGGCGGGTGCCGGTGGGCAGCGTCACCGGCAAGGAAGATTCGGCCGACCTGGTACTTGTCGGCGAGAACGCCCTCGAGGATCCAGTGGCTGACCTTGTGCACCTCGAGTTCGAGGTCGGGCAGCTTGAGGAGCTCGCGCAGCCGCGGAACGATCGCCTCTTCGTCGAACCGGGCCGGATCGTCCGGGCGGAAGGTGAAGTGCAGGACGAATTCTTCCGAATGCTTGCCCCACGTGGGGCCCATGGCGGCCATGGCGCCGCTGTTCCAGGACCCGGCGCCCTCGGGGTTGAGCAACCAGGTGATCAGAACGTCGTCCTCCCACCACTCCGACAGGTCGGCAGTGAAGTGGGTGCTGACCATGTCGAGGATCCCGGTCGGGCCCTCCATCTTGACACCGAGTTCGGGGCCGACGGTCTTGCCACCGTCCGCGGCGACCATGTACTGGGCGTGGACGGTGTAGGTCTCTTGCGTGTCGCGGTTCAGGACGACCGCGTGGATTCCGTTCTCGTCCTGCTCGAACGAGACGAGTTCGCGGCCGAAATGAATCGAGTCCGGTGCCCTTTTCTCCGCGTGCTCACGCAGGAGGGGTTCGAGCCGGATCTGCGGGTAGTTGGTGGACGGGCACGGGCTGTCGACCGCGTATGCGCTCTCGAGTCGTCCACCGCCGAACGATTCGAGGGTGTACAGGGTGCGCCCGTCCAGTTCGCCGTCGCCGCCGAGCGAGGTGACCCACCGGGTCTTGCCCATGTTCTTCGGCGGGGTGCCCACCTCGTAGATCGAGTCCGCGACGCCGACCTGGCGCAGCACCTCCATGGTGCGCTGGTTGAGGTAGTGGGCCTTGGGCAGGTGCGAGGTGCTGGTGTGCCGCTCGACGAGGTGGTGGTCGATGCCGTGCTCGGACAGCAGGATCGAGGTGGTCAGTCCACACCCGCCTCCGCCGACGATGAGTACGGGAACGGTGATCTCAGACATGGCTGGTGCTCCTGGAAACAGTGGTGAGTGGGTGCGGGCGGGTTGCGGCGGCGAAGTGGTGCCGCATCTCGCCGATGGTGTCGGCACGGCTGACGAGTTCGTCGTCGACACCGATGAGCCGTTTCGGGTCACGGGTGAAGCCGATACCCGAGGGGGTGCCGGTGAAAATGAGGTCGCCGGGGCGCAGCGGCAGAATCGACGACAGGTAGGACACGAGGACCGGGATCGGGAAGATCAGGTGCTGGGTGCGCGACTTCTGCATCAGCTCGCCCGACAGGACCGTGCTGACCTCGATGTCGTCCGGGTTCTCGAATTCGTCGGGGGTGACCAGCACCGGTCCGATCGGGGCGAATCCGGCGAACGACTTGCCGAGGCCGAACTGCTGCGGCGGCGGACCGGACAACTGAAGGTCCCGCTCGGACAGGTCCTGGCCGAGGGTCAGCCCGGCGACATAATCCCAGCCCTCGGAGACGGGGACGTGTCGGGCCTCCTTGCCGATGACCGCCACGAGTTCGACTTCGAAATCGACCGAGCCGCCGGGGTGTTCGATGGTGTCATAGGGGCCGGTGATCGACGCGGGGAACTTGGTGAACACGAAAGGGGCGTCGGGCAGGGTCAGCCCGGACTCCTCGACGTGATCGGCATAGTTCACGCCGATGGCGAAGATTTGACCCGGCCGGGGAACCGGAGCACCCAGCTCTGGCTCGACAAGCGGTGTTCCGTCGGTGAAGTCCACCGTGGCTGCCCATGAGGTGAACTCGTCCCACCGGTCGAAAATCTGCTGGGGTTCGGCGGAGAAGCGGCCTCCGCTGGCCGCCTCGACGTCGACGGCGATCCCGTCTGCCACGACCTGGAGCCGGCCGGCTTGGTTTGCCACACGCATGAAATGTCCTTCGGTGAGGGGAAGTGCTGATCTGTCGGGCTGAGCGGCCTCGAGGGCGGTCAGCTGGTCAGTGCCGCCATCGGGTCGGGCAGGTCCGGGCTGGTCTGCCGGGCCCAGGAGTGGGTGGTGATCTCCGAGACCGGGGTGCCCTGGGCGAGCGCTTCCCGCATCCGCTCCGGGACGAACGACACCCCGACCGGGTTGCCGCCGTACTCCGGGCCGTTCATGTAAGCCGTCGCCTCGTCGGGGGTGGTGAAGTTGTCGATCTGCAGCTCGACGAAGTTGCCGTCCGGATCCTGGTAGTACAGGGACGTCGTGACGCCGTGCTGGATGGGCACCTTCGGCTCGATGCCCTTCTCCTTCAACGAGTCGTACCGATCGAGGAGATCCTCGAGAGTGTCGAAGGTGTACGCGGTGTGGTGCATGCCCGCAGCACCCGGATTGCGGGGTTCGAGCTGCACCGGGGCGCCGAGCAGCGCAACGCGGTGGTGCTCCTCGTCGAAGGTGATGAAGCACAGACCGTGCCCCTCGTAAACCACGTGCGCATCCAGCACGGTGCAATACCAGTCGCGCATCTCCTCGAATCGGCTCGTCTGCAAGACGACGTGCGCGAACTTGGGGGTGGCGGTCATCGTTGACTCCTTCGATTCCAATCACGGTCGGGTGACCGCGAGGGATGTGTGTGAGATCCGGATTCGAAATGCCGTTCCACAGCTAAGGTGGATTCCTACCGGGCTATATTTGATAACAGCTCGCGTTGCCGCGAACCCTCGTAGAGACCATTGCTGTGGTCCCCGTCACGTTGTGGTCTTCCCATTTTCACGAGAATCGGTCGAGGATGGCTAGTGGCTGGGCAACAGGAAGTTGGAGGGAAATTGGTTCACAGCCCAATTTGGGTGATGTGTTCGCTGTAGCGTTGAGACGGTCGGAAAGGATGTCGGGTGCAGCACTGGACTGGTCAACTTTCGGGAACACGCGCCCCGCAATCGGAGCTCGAGTGGCTCAGCCCGGACGCCGAACGCGTTCGAACCGTCCTCGGCGACGGCGCGGTGACCTGGGCCGTCGAAGTCGGCCAGGATATTGCCGCAAAAATCTCTCGGAAAGTTCCTGCAATGGGCGACGGAGCGCCACCCCTGGACGCGATTCGGCGAGCCACCACGGCGACCGCGTTTCGGGCGCTGACGCTGACCGCGGGTATCGGCGAGTCGGAACCCACTCTGGCCAGCGCTGAAGTGGAGGACATCGCCAGAGACTTCGCCCGGCGGGGTTTGGAGCTCGACGATCTGCTCCGGACCATCCGCGTCGGATATGCCGTGCTGGCGGCCGCACTTCTCGACGCAGCGACCCGGCTGATACCGCCGACCGAGAGCGGCGCCGAGATTCGCCGCATCTCCCTGCTCCTCTTCGAGGTGCTCGACGACTTCACCGGTGTGGCCGCCGCGGCATTCCTCGATGAGCAGAGCGCTTGGGCGGCGGGGGTGTCGGCGGCCCGGCTCGACCTGGTCACCAAGATCATCGCCGCCGACCCCATCGAACTCGCCCACGCCGAACAGGTCCTCGGCTACCCACTCGGTGGGCACCACGTGGCGCTTATCGCCTGGAGCGGCCCGCACTCGAGCCACGACCTGCGGGCCGTCGTCGACCCGGTGCTCCGGCACTGGGGTACGCCGACAGCATCATTGGTGATACCCATCGGTCTCCAAGCGATCTGGGCGTGGGGGGCGATCACCCCGGATCCGACCAGAGCCCTGACCTCCTCCCTACCCGACTTCGGTGACACCTTCGTCGTCGCCGGCCAACTCGGCTCCGGGATGGAAGGATTCCGCCGAAGCCACCTCGAGGCCCGGGCCGTCGAGCGACTGGTTCGACTCCGTTCGGGCCATCCGCCCACCACCACCGCTCACGAGCACATCGGCCTGGAAGTGCTCCTGCTCGCCGACCCGGAAGCCGCGGTGCAGTTCGCCTCCCGCCTGCTCGGCCCGCTCGCCGGCGAAGACCCCCGGATGGCCGACCTGCGGTCGACTTTGAGCCTCTATCTCGACATGGACCACAGCCTTGCCAAAGTCGCTTCGGCAGAGCATATTTCCAAGAACACGGTGACCTACCGAGTGCAGAAGGCCTTGAGCCTGTGCTCGCCTTCGGATGGATCGACCACGGACCTGCGTGCCGCGCTCCGCATTTACGAGTGGCTCAAAGACGCCCCCATCGCTCAGTGGGAACGACCGTAGGTCGATAGCCCGACCCTCGGCTGGTCCAGAGACCAAAAGTCGGCGACAACGCTGGGCTCTGCAGTAGTGCGAACTGGGTAACTGATGCGGTCTACTTGTGGTGTAGAACACAGCGGGTGGTGAAGCCCGAAGGCCAGCAGCACCCGTCCCGTTTGGATTCCACGGATCGTTGCGCTGACAGCCGCAGTCGACAGAAGGAAAATTTGCCATGAATACCCCCTCGAGTCCTGTCCAGGAAGCGTTCAAGGACGTGATGGCACACGTGGCCACTCCGGTCGCCGTCGTGACCTCCATGGACGGCGGCCTGCCCTTCGGCACCACCGTCAGCGCCTTCACCTCTTTGTCGATGACACCCCCGATGGTCCTGGTCTCCTTGGACCGCGGATCGGAGACGCTCGAACTGATCACGGCATCGAAGAAGTTCGGTTTGAACGTGTTGGGCCGCGACCAGCAAGGAACCGCGCTGAAGTTCGCGAAGAAGGGCGGAGTAGGCAAGTTCCACGGCGTGCGGTGGGACCTCGACCACGACCTTCCCCGAATCGCCGGCGCCGCCGGCTGGATCGCCTGTCACGTCGAGCAGTTCGTCGAGGGCGGAGATCATGTGGTCGTACTCGGCAACGTCGTTGCGGCAGATAACAATTACAGCGACCCGCTCACCTATCACCGCCGCGTATTCGGCACGCACTCGGCGCTGGAATCCGCGTAACACTACCGGCCTCGATTACGCCGCCGCCAGAGCACTTCGACAGCACCACCGAAATAATCTGCAAAGGAAGGCACGCCATGACGACCTCGTTAGCGCCCCGCGCCACGCACCATCGGTCATGGTCGACAATCGCAGCCGGTAGTCGCGCACTCGCCGCCGGCGAGCTGATCATCCTGAGCCATCACCGCCGCGTCGTGCTCGTCGGGTGCGCCGGCGCCGCGACCACCGAGCAGATGGCCTTCCTGATCCGCCACACCACAGGATTTCTGCAGGTGGCGCTGCACGAACGGATCTGTGACCGTCTCGTACTGCCGGAAGCGACCCCCACGGTTCGGGCCATCTCCACGCTCGGCCACGGCCAATGTGTCACCGTCGACGCCGCCGCCGGCATCACCACCGGGATCTCTGGTGTTGACCGGGCGCGCACGGCCCGCATCCTCGCCGACCCGGCCACGGAACCGGGCGATCTCACCAGGCCTGGGCACCTGATCCCGGTGCGCGTGACACCCACAGAGTTTCGTACGCGCCTGACCGCCGCGTCGGTCGCCCTCACGCTCACCGACACGGCTGAATCTCACTACTCGGGAGCGGTGTTCGCCGACCTCGACGGTATCGCCGACCCGACAGACGTCGGCAATCGAGGCGATGCCGAGATCCTTGCCGACCGGTACGGGCTCACGCTCGTCGCCGGTCCGGACCCCGAGGAACAACTTTCACTGACCCACCACCTGTGAGTACTTGTTAACCGCGGGCGGTTAACAAGTACTCACAGGTGGTGTTGCCCAGCGTCGTGCCGTGCGCGACAGACACATTCGACCAAGCCAGCATTCACATACCTCAGGCGCGGTTTCTGCATGCGCAGAGCTACGCAGAGATTCCCCAAACGCTGAGAAACACCACCCCACACATCGGAGGAAACAATGGACATCACCCGCACCGAACTCATGGACAGGGTGCACGCCCTGGTACCTGCCTTCACCGAACGCGCACAGAAGACCGAGGAGAACCGTGCTCCCCTCGACGAGACGATCACCGACCTCATCGACTCGGGAATTCTGGCCACGCTGACCCCCAAGGAGTACGGCGGACTCGAACTCGGACTCGACGTCGCCGCCGATATCGTCCGCACCATCAGCGCGGTCTGCCCGTCGACCGGGTGGGTCACCTCCTTCTACATCGGAGCGGCTTGGCGGGTGAACATCTTCACCGAACAGGCCCAACGAGAAGTGTTCGCCGACAAGCCCTACACCCTCACCGCGGGTACCGCGGCCCCGCTCGGGAAGGTGCAGAAGGTTGACGGTGGCTACCGCATCACCGGGCAGACGGCATGGAACTCCGGGTCGGTGCACGCGGAGTGGTTCACCTTCGCCGGTGTGGTGTTCGAGGAGGGCAGCGCCCCCAGCCCGCTGTGGTTCCTGGTGCCCCGCGAGGACGTCAAGATCCTCGACACCTGGTACATCGCCGGCATGTCCGGAACCGGCAGTAATGACATCAGCGTCGAGGACGTGTTCGTCCCGGAGTACCGCACCGGGCCGTTCGCCCTCGCACTCGCCGGTACCGCTCCCGGGCAGCTGATCCACCCCAATCCCATGTACCACCTGCCCTTCCTGCCGTTCGCGATGGCCGAGGTCACCCCGGTCGTCGTCGGTGCGCTACGCGGTGCGGCGGACGCGTTCGTCCAGCGCACCAAGGACCGGCAGGGAACAATCAGCCAGGAGAAGGCCTCAGGCAAGCAGGCCGCCCAGATGCGCCTCGGCCGGGCGCTGGCCGCGGCGGACGCCGCCGAAACCCTCCTCGACGCCTTCTTCGAGCGCCTCACCGCGCAGCGACCCGAGCAGTCCGACCCCCGCGATCGTGCCGAAATGAAGCTCAAGGCGGCATATTTGGCGGACCTGGCCCGCAACGCCCTCAACGACATGGTGCGCGGAATCGGCGGCGACGGATACCGAACCTCCGCACCGATCCAGCGGTTCTTCCGTGACCTGTCCGTGTTGTCGGTGCACGCCTTCCTCGACATCGACACGGCCTCGGAAACCATCGGCCGGTTCACCCTCGAACTTCCCGTATCCGATCCGCTCCTCTGACCGGATGCTGGCCGGGACGGGCAATCGCGTAATCGCGCAGGTGCCCGATCCCCGTTCCCGCACCACCGTCTGCAAAAGATCAGGAGAAAAGCACTGGTGAACAGCAACTCGACGATCGAATGTCTCGACGACGCAGCCAGAGACCTGCTGTTTGCGGGCGCACGAACAGTGAACAACTTCGCCCCGATCCCGGTCAGCGATGACAAACTCACACAGATCTGGGAAATGACGCGCTGGGCGCCCACGGCAGCGAACTCCCAGCCGATGCGCGTGCAGTTCATCCGCACCGACGCCGCGCGCCGCCGACTGCTCGATCATCTCGACGAGGGTAACCGTGAGAAGACGGCGTCAGCCCCCGTCACCGCAATTCTCACGGTAGACAGCGAATTTCACGAGCACTTGCCCCGGCTGCTGCCAATCCGGCCGCAAATCCGTGATGTCTTCGCCGACAACGACGCGTTGCGCGAGCGCACCGGTAACTTCAACGCCGCCCTGCAGGCGGGGTACTTCATCCTCGCCATCCGCGCCGCCGGTTTGGCGGCCGGGCCGATGGCCGGCTTCGATCCCGCAGGAATAGACGCGGAACTCTTCGCCGGAACCTCCTGGAGGTCCATTCTGGTTGTCAACATCGGATACCCCGGCGAGAATCCGTGGTTCGAGCGTCTCCCCAGACTCGACCCCGCAGAGACCGTCCGCTGGGCCTGAGGGCTGTAGACCGCTCGCCGATAGGGCCAAATCCAGTCCAGATCGACCCCACACAGTGCGGGGCCATCCCACACAACACCAGAGAAAGAGAGTCCGATGACCACAGCCACAACCGAGGTCGAGACCACCCGCAAACTTCTCGAAGCCGCCGACACCGACATCGCAGCGTTCTTCGACTTCTTCTCCGACGACTGCGTCTTCCGGATGGGCAACAACGCCCCCGTCATCGGCAAGAGCGCGATCCAAGCATGGGTAGCGCAGTACCTGACCTCGGTGGTGTCGATGCGCCACGAGATCCTCGAAGAATGGTCGGAAGGCAACGTGGCCGCGCTCCGGGTGGAGGTCACCTACACCTTGCAGAACGGTGAATCCTTCACACTCCCGGCCGTCACGCGCACCCGCGTCGAGAACAACAAGGTGACCGAGTACCTGATCTTCATGGACCCCAGTCCCGTTGTTTCGGGCAGCACGAAATAGGGCGTCCGGTGCCTGCCGACCCTAGGGGGACGGCATCCTGAAAGCGACACCGGGCGTCGAGCCGGCTTCACCCTTGCGGGACAGATCGGACAGGTAGCGATCTGGTCCAATGGCCGCAGTTGGCTCAGGATCCGGGTTCGGCGACGTTCACCGTCCGGAGCGAAGAAAGCGGACGCGGTAACGCCCGCTAACTCAGTGCAGGTGGCTGCCGCCGTTGATGTCGACGGTGGTGCCGGTGAGGTAGGCGGCGTCCTCGGAGGACAGGAAGGTGATCACCGCGGCGACCTCGGTGGTGGTGGCGACCCGGCCGAGGGGGATGTCGCGGCACAGTGCCGCTTCCGTTTCGGCGGTGCTACCGACGCGGATGCTGGTGTCGACCGCACCCGGGGTGACGGCGTTGACGGTGACTCCGCTGTCGCCGAGTTCGCGTGCGAGGGACTTGGTGAAACCGAGGATCGCGGCTTTCGCGGACGAGTAGGGCACCTTGCCGAAAACTCCGCCACCGCGCTGGGCGGAGACCGACGACATGTTCACGACTCGTCCCCAGCCGTTGTCGATCATGGCCGGCAAGAACGCGCGGGTGACGAGGTAGGTGCCGGTGGCGTTGACCGCCATCACCTTGTTCCACAGTTCCAGCGTCGTCTCGAGGAACGGTACCGGTGAGGTGATGCCGGCGATGTTGGCGAGCGCACCCACAGCAGGGAGGTTCCCGGCTGCAACTTCGGTGGCGACCGCGTCGTGCGCCCGTTGGACCGAGTTCTCGTCGGCGACGTCGATGTCGTGACCGAAGGTCGGGACACCGAACTCGTTGCCGATCTCGGCGGCGACCTTCGCGGACTTCTCGCCGTCGAGGTCGAGAACGACGATCGCCCAGCCCTCTTCGGCGTAGCGGCGGGCGGTGGCGAGACCGATGCCACGCTCGGAAGTGGCGCCGGTGACGACGGCGGTGCGCTGGATGGACGACATGATCGCTCCTCGTTGTTGGAAAGCTGACCGTTCCCGGGTGATGCGATGGAAAGCGGGAACCGGTCGACGATGCGGTAAGTGACTGCCACCACAGTAGGCCGATCAACTGTTGACAGTCAACCGTCGCCGGATGACGGTTGACAGATCGACGTGGCTCGGATCACACTGTTGAGACGCCAATGTTGACAGTCAACAAGTCGGCGGCAATCGTAGAAACCGGCAGCCCGAAGAGGAGTCACCCATGAGTACCGAAACACTCAGGATGCGAGGTCCTGTCCACGGCACGAAGGACGCCAAGCGCGTCGCAATCGGCTCCTCGGTGGGGGCGGTCATCGAGACCTACGACTTCATCGGGTTCGGCACGGCCGCGGCGCTGTACTTCGGTACGGCCTTCTTTCCGGGTGCCGATCCGGTCACGGGCACACTCGCGGCCTTCGCGACGCTGGGTGTCGGTTTCGCTGCACGCCCCCTCGGCGGGGTGCTCGGCGGCCATCTCGGGGACAAGCTGGGCCGTAAACCGGTTCTGGTAGCCTCGCTGATCGCGATGGGACTGGCGACCTTCGCGATCGGACTGTTGCCGACCTATTCGCAGGTGGGGCTGATTGCCCCGGTGCTGCTGGTTCTGGTCCGTATCGTCCAGGGTCTCGCCTTCGGCGCCGAGTGGGGCGGTGCGATCTTGATGAGCTACGAACACGCCCCATGGAAGTCGAAAGGGAAATACACCGGCATCGTGCAGGCCGGCTTCCCCGTCGGGCTGCTACTCGCGAATCTGGTGTTCCTGTTCAGCGTGCACCTCGGCGGCGACTGGGCGTGGCGCGTGCCCTTCCTCGCGAGTATTGTCCTGGTGATGGTCGGGCTGGTCATTCGGTCGAAGGTTCCCGAGTCACCGGTCTTCGAGGACGTGAAGAACGAGGGCGAGATCGTCAAGTCGCCGGTGCTCGAATCCATCAAGTACGACTGGCGCAACATCCTGCGCGGCATCGCACTCCGTGTTGCCGAGACCGCGGGCTACGCGGTGTCGATCACCTACATGATTTCCTACCTGCACAATGAGGGTCTCGCCGGAAAATCCGAAACGCTTGTCGCCCTCTGCATCGCGTCCGCGATCGGCATCTTCGCCACCATGGCCTGGGCCCGACTCACCGACCGCATCGGACGCCGACCCCTCTACATCGCATCCTGCGCGTTCGCGGCCCTCTTCGGTGCCCCGATGTTCCTGCTGGTCAACACGGGCCTGTTCATTCTCATCATCGCCACTATCGTGATCTCCTACGCCGTCTGCCAGAACTCGCTGGCGGGTGCGCAGGGTGCCTGGTTCCCCGAACTGTTCGACGCCGCCCGCCGATCGTCGGGAGCCTCACTCGCCTACCAGATCTCCGCGATGGTCTCCGGCTTCACGCCTTTCGTCACCACGTTGCTGTTCGTCTCCTTCGGCTGGTGGGGGCCGGCGCTGCTGTTCAGCACATACGCCCTGATCGGACTTTGGGCAGCGCTGATCACCAAGGAAACCTGGGGACCCACCGAACGACGCCTCGCTCACGAGGCGGTGGCGAGCGCCGACTCCAAAAGCGCCTGCGCATCCACCACAACCACGAATACCGGCACGACGAACACGATCCGCAAGGAAAAGGAACTCCTGTGACCACCACAACCGCCACCGCCGCGGCCGACGCCACCACCCGTGAAGCATCGCGGATTGCCACCATCGAGCAGTTCGCCTACCGGATGCGGCACAACATCATCGACATGGGTGAGGAGCAGGGCCAGGGGTATGTCGGGCAGGGGCTTGGGGCCGCCGACATCTTCGCCACCGTCTACGCCGACCAACTCCGCTACCGCGCCGACGACCCGCACTGGGAAGGCCGGGATCGCTTCCTCCTCTCCACCGGCCACTACGCCATCGGCCACTACGCCGCCCTCGCCGAAGCGGGCATCATCCCGCGCTGCGAACTGGAAACCTACGGCTCCGACGACTCGCACCTACCGATGTCGGCGATGTCCACCTACACCCCCGGCATGGAAATTTCAGGTGGCTCCCTCGGACACGGACTGACCATCGCGGTCGGCATGGCGCTCGGGTTGCGGCACCAGCACTCCACCGCCCGCATCTTCAATTTCCTCTCCGACGGAGAACTCGACGAGGGCTCGACGTGGGAAGCGGCGATGGGCGCCCACCACCACCGGCTCGGCAATCTCACCGCGATGGTCGACATCAACGCCCTGCAGGCGGACGGGGCAACCTCGACCGTGCTGAGTACCGAACCGATACACGAGAAGTGGGCGGCGTGCGGCTGGCACGTCGAGCGCGTCGACGGCAACGACGTCACCGCCCTCGTGCGTGCGTTCGACAACGCCGCCGCCGAATCCGACGGCAAGCCGTCGATCATCCTCTGCGACACCAAGGTCGGTAAAGGCGTGCCCCTGCTCGAGACCCGGGAGAAGGCGCACTTCATGCGCATCGAGGAACACGAGTGGCAGATCTGCCGCGACCAACTGACCGCCGGCTTCAACGACAAGGACGCCTGAGATGACCACCGCCAGTAAGCCGAAGCTCAAGACGTCGGCGATGATCGCCTCGTTCGTCGACGACGGCCAGAAGACCACCACGGCGCCGTTCGGACACGCCCTCGTGAAAGCCGCACGGGAGAACGACAAGATCGTCGGCCTGTCCGCCGACCTCGCCAAGTACACCGACATGCACATCTTCGCGCAGGAGTTCCCCGACCGGTTCTTCCAGATGGGGATGGCCGAGCAACTGTTGTTCGGCGCCGCCGCCGGGATGGCCGAGACCGGGCTGGTTCCGTTCGCATCCACGTACTCGGTGTTCGCCGCGCGCCGCGCCTACGACTTTCTGTGCCTCGATATCGCCGAACCGAATCTCAACGTCAACATCATCGGCGGACTCCCCGGCCTGACCACCGGCTACGGTCCCAGCCACCAGGCGACCGAGGACATGGCCATCTTCCGGGGCATCCCCAACCTCACCATCGTCGACCCCTGCGACTCGGTGGACATCGAACAGGCCGTCCCGCAACTCGCCGCCTCCGACGGCCCCACCTACCTGCGGCTGCTGCGCGGGAAGGTCGCGACTGTGCTCGACGAGTACGACTACAGCTTCGAGCTCGGCAAGGCGAAGGTGCTCCGCGGCGGCAACGACGTCGTCTTCGTCACCAGCGGGCTGATGACGATGCGCGCGCTGCAGGCCGCCGACCGACTCGCCGAGCACAACGTCGACGTGGCGGTCGTGCACACACCCACGATCAAACCGTTCGACGCCGAGACCGTCCTCGCCGAGGTGAACACCGACCGGCTGGTGGTCACCCTGGAGAACCACACCGTGATCGGCGGTCTCTTCGAAACCGTGGCCGCCGCCGTCGTCACTGCCGGACTCGGCAAACGTATCGTTCCGATCGCCCTGCCCGACCAGTTCCTCGACGCGGGCGCCCTGCCTACCCTGCACGAACGGTACGGCCTCAGCACGGACCGTATCGTCGCCAAGGTTCTGGGCGAACTGGCATGACCAACTCGTACGGCCCTCGCCGTAGGCCCGGCGGCGGGGGCAGTACGATGGCTGTCAACAGGTTGCTGTCAACAGACCTTTGTCGACAGTTGATCGCTGATCCCACGGAGGCAACCATGGCCGGACAACCCGCCGCACTGCTCGGGCTGGAGAAGACCAGTCTCCGTCAGCAAGCCGTCGCCGCCCTGCGGGTCGCGATCACCAGCGGGGAACTCGCGCCGAGCAGCCCCCTCGTGGAGACCGAACTGTCCGAGAAGCTGCAGATCAGCCGCGGCACGCTTCGCGAGGCGATGCGGCAGCTCCAGCAAGAAGGATTGATCACGGCAGGCGCGCGCGGTCGCCTTTATGTCCGGCATCTCGATTCCAAGGAGATCCGCGACATCTTCGCCGTTCGCGCAGCACTCGAGGCGCTGGCGGTCCGGGAACTCGCCGGCCTGACCGACCGCACCACCGTCATCGCGGAATTGCGCGCTGCCCTCGAGGTCATGGACACCGCCGTTCTCGAAGCCCGCATCGAGGCCGATCTGAACTTCCACCGCACCATGTGCGCTCTCACCGGCAACGACACACTGGTGCACTCGTGGATCTCCCTCGAAGGGTCCATCCGGATGTCGATCATGTTCGCAGGCCTCGATCGCGCCGTCGGCAACATGGACGTCGGCCGCCACAGCGCCATCGTCGACGCCATCGAAACCGGTGACGCCGATGACGCCGCCCGTGCAATCCAGACCCACATGGATTGGGCAGCAGCGAACCTCGTCGCCTGAACACCCCCCGACGAATCCTCGTCTCCACCACGCAGGCCGGCCCGGCAATTCCAGCGGGCCCCCGACCTCTGCGATGCCCACCTCCCGGTGACCGAGACATCGCCACCGAGGCGCCTGGGCGCTGGTTAGCGTCCAGAACGACGTTCGCTGCAGCCACGCGAACGGACGTAGCGACAGGCATGAGGAGAACGCTGATGGACTCGAGGGAATCGCCCGCGCAGCGGGAACTCCGGAGGGAGTTGCGCGCCTACTTCGCGGCACTGCTGCCCGAGGAGAAGCGGCGTATCGCGGGTGAGGAGGGCGTGGGCGGGGAGCATTTCCGCGAGATCGTGCGACTGCTCGGCAAGGACGGTTGGCTGGGTATCGGCTGGCCCGTCGAATTCGGCGGGCAGGGCCGGTCGGTCGAGGAGCAATTCGTGTTCTTCGACGAGGTGCAACGGGCAGGACTGCCGTTTCCCTTCGTCACCGTCAACACCGTCGGCCCCACCTTGATGAAGTACGGCACCGAGGAACAGAAGGCACGGTTTCTCCCCGGCATCCTGGCCGGTGAGATCGTCTTCGCCATCGGATACACCGAGCCCGGCGCCGGCACGGACCTCGCGTCGTTGCAGACGCGGGCGGTCCGCGACGGCGACTCCTGGGTGGTGGACGGCAACAAGATCTTCACCAGCGGGGCCAATACGGCCGACTACGTGTGGCTCGCCTGCCGCACCGATACGACAGCGCCCAAACACCGGGGTATTTCGATTCTGATCGTGCCGACGGACGACCCCGGGTTCAGCTGGTCACCGATTTCCACGGTGGGCGGTCTGACGGTCACCTCCACCTACTACAGCGGAATCCGCGTCAGCGATCAGGACGTGGTCGGAGCCGTCGACGGCGGGTGGCAGCTGATTACCGCCCAACTCAATCACGAGCGCATCGGCCTCGCGGCCCTCGGTGGCCGCACACTCGGGTTGTGGCATCAGGTACTCGACTGGGCCAGGGCGAACGGCGCCCTCGAGATCCCCTGGGTGCAAATCGAATTCGCGCGCACCCACGCCAAGCTCGAGGCGATGCGTCTGCTGAACTGGAAGATGACGGCCGCCGTCGCGAACGACACACTGTCGGGCGCCGACGCGGGCGCCACCAAGACCTACGGCACCGAAACGCACGTCGACGTGTACCGGGCGCTGCTCGGAATTCTCGGTGCCGCCGGCCGGTTGCGCCCCGGTTCGCCGGGGGCCGTCCTGGCGGGGCAGATCGAGCAGATTTCCCGGCAGAGCGTCGTCAACACGTTCGGTGGTGGAGTCAACGAAGTGCTGCGGGACATGGTGGGCACTCGAGGTCTCGGCCTGGTGCGCGAGAAGAGGGCGAAGTGAGTGACCTACTCGCCCGGTTACGCGCCTTCGAAGGCCGGACGATAGTCCCGGCCACGTGGGGTCCCGACCCGGTGAACACTCCGATGATCCGGCACTGGGCCGAGGCGATGGGTGACTCCAACCCCGTCTACCTCGACGACGACGCCGCACGCGACACCGGACGTGAGGGCGCCATCGCCCCGGCGTCGATGTTGCAGGTGTGGACGATGCGCACGTACGCCGACAAGATGTCCGGTGCCGATCCGTCCGACGTCTGGACCGAGCTGATCGAGACCTTCGACAGTGCGGGGTTCACCTCGGTGGTGGCGACAGATTCCGATCAGGAGTTCTTCGTCGAGCTGCGTCCCGGGGAGCGGGTGAGCGCGACGGAGGTGGTCGAAGCCGTCTCCGAGGAAAAGCAGACGGGTCTCGGAGCGGGGCATTTCGTCACCACCCTCAAGACGTACCGAAATGGTGACGGTGTCGTCGTCGGCACCCAGCGGTGGCGGACTCTCCGCTTCCGGCCCACCCCGAAAGCGGCCCCGCGTGCTCTTCGTCCGCGCCCGGCCCTCAACGCTGACAACGCGTTCTGGTTCGAGGCTGCGCGCGAGCACCGCCTCGTGATCCAGCGCTGCGCCCGGTGCGGTGTGTTGCGGCATCCGACCGGACCCATGTGCGGGCAGTGCCGCTCCACGGAGTGGAACACCGTCGACGCGTGCGGTCGCGGCACCGTCTACACATTCGTCGTCAATCACCACCCGAAGATCGATGCCTTCGACTACCCCCTGATCGTGGCGGTGATCGAGCTCGAAGAGGGCACACGCCTGATCGCGAACATGACGGACGTCGAACCCGAACACGTCTTTATCGGAATGCCGGTGGAGCTCGACTGGATCGACGCCGATCCCGAACTTACGCTCCCCGCCTTCCGGCCCCAACGATCGAGGGAGCACTGATGGATTTCACCTTCAGCGAGGAACAGCAGGCGGTCCGCGGACTTGCCTCCGATGTGTTTGCAGCGAAGGCAACCCCCGAGCGGATCAAGCAGGTCGAATCCTCCGCGGAGCGCATCGACGGAGACCTCTGGCGTGAACTGGCCGCCACCGGTCTCCTCGGAATCGCGCTCCCGGAGAATCTCTGTGGCGGCGGTATGGGTCTGCCCGAGTTCTACGTCCTCCTCGAGGAGCAGGGCAGGCACGTGGCCCCGGTTCCGTTGTGGCCACACGTGCTCGGCGCGCTCGCGATCTGCGAGTACGGGACACCGGACCAACGGGACGCCCTTGTGTCCTCCGCGGCCGACGGCAGCCTGTTCCTCACCATCGGAATCGAAGAATTCGGGCCCTACGGAGACGGGGTCCCGTCGACGACGGCCACCGAAGTCGACGGCGGATGGCGGCTGACCGGAGCGAAAGCCGCGGTCCCGGTGATGCACGCTGCCGAACGGGTCGTCGTGTCGGCCACGACCCCGTCCGGTGCGGCGCTGTTCCTGGTCGACCCGCGGTCGGAGGGAGTGACCGCCGAACGGGGTGCATCGACCACCCACGAAATCTGCGCGAACGTCACGTTCGACGCGACACCCGCGGAGCTTCTCGGTCCCGCGGACGGCACCACACCCGACTGGCTTCAGGAGAGGGTCGAACTAGCCCTTGCCGCACTGCAACTGGGTGTCGGAGAGGGGGCGGTGCGTCGATCCGTGACCTACCTGAACGAACGCAACCAGTTCGGTCGCCCACTCGCCACCTTCCAGGCCGTCACTCATCAACTCGCGGACTGCTACATCGATCTCGAGGCGATGCGGGTGACATTGTGGCAAGCCGTGTGGCTCCTCGCGAACGGTGAAGACCCGGGAACTGCGGTGCTGGTGGCCAAGTGGTGGGCTACCGACGCCGGTCAGCGGGTGGTGCACCGAACCCAGCACGTGCACGGCGGCATCGGCGTGGACACGGACTACCCGGTGCACCGCCACCTGCTGTGGGGTAAACAACTCGCGGCCACCCTCGGCGGCTCCGCCTCCGACCTGGCACGGCTCGGTGCGTTGCTCGCATCCGGGGTCGAGGTGGTCGCATGAGCACCGCGACTGGTGCCCTCCGCCCGCTGACCGAGGTCGAGGTCGGGTCGAGCCTGCCCGAACTGGCAATTCCGCTGACCCGCACCCTCATCGTGGCCACCGCACTGGCCACCAGGGACTTCCAGGATGTCCACCACGACCCCGCACTGGCCGTCGAGCGTGGCTCGAAGGACGTGTTCATGAACATCCTCACCACCAACGGCCTGGTGGGGCGGTTCGTGACCGACTGGGCGGGACCGCAGGCGTCGTTGCGACGCATAACGATTCGCCTGGGTGCCCCGAACTATCCCGGTGACGTACTGACGTTGACCGGCGAGGTGATCTCGAACGAGGCCGGGGTGGTCACCGTGAAGGTGCGCGGCGCCAACAGCCTCGGTGATCACGTGACCGGAACCGTCACCGTCGCCCGGGCCGCGGGAGGAGTTCAGTGATCAGCCCATTGTCGGGCGCGGCCGCCATCGTCGGCATCGGCGCCACCGAGTTCTCCAAGAACTCCGGACGCAGCGAACTCCAGTTGGCGTGTGAGGCGATTGTCGCGGCACTCGCCGACGCCGGCATCGACCCCGCAGAGGTGGACGGGCTGTCCACCTACACCGCGGAAACCAACGGCGAGGTGCTCGTCGCCCGCAACACGGGCATCGGAGAGTTGAAGTTCTTCTCCCGCATCGGGTACGGCGGCGGCGCCGCCTGCGCGACCGTGCAGCAGGCGGCGATGGCCGTCGCCACCGGAATCGCCGACGTCGTGGTCTGCTATCGCGCTTTCAACGAACGATCCGGGGTGCGGTACGGACTCGGCCAGCACGACCGGCCCATGGACAGCACCGCCGACCGGGCCGCATATGCCTGGCTGACACCACAGGGACTGTCGACGCCGGCGCAGTGGGTGGCCATGTTCGCGCGCCGCTACATGCACCAGTACGGCGCCACCAGTGAGGATTTCGGGCGAGTCGCGGTGGTCGCACGCAAGCATGCCGCCGACAATCCTGCGGCCTGGTTTTACGGACGGCCCATCACGCTCGAGGACCATCAGAGCTCGCGGTGGATCGCCGAACCCCTGCACCTACTGGACTGCTGCCAGGAAACCGATGGCGGTCAGGCGCTCGTCATCGTGTCGGCGGAGCGCGCTCGCGACCTGGCGCACAAACCCGCTTTCGTCGCGGGCGCCGCTCAAGGTTCCGGCAAGGACCAGCACATGATGGCGAGCTACTACCGGCCCGACATCACCGGAATTCCCGAGATGGGACTGGTGGCCCGGCAGTTGTACGGGCAGAGTGGTCTGACGTCAGAGGATATTTCGGCCGCGATCCTCTACGACCACTTCACCCCGCTGGTGTTGCCACAGCTCGAGGAGCTCGGTTTCTGTAAGCCGGGCGAGGCCAAGGACTTCATCCGCGAGGGCAACCTCGAGGTGGGAGGGCGTCTGCCGGCCAACACCCACGGTGGGCAGATCGGCGAGGCGTACCTGCACGGGGTGAACGGGATCGCGGAGGCAGTCCGGCTGATCCGCGGAACCTCGACCACTCAACCGGACGACATTCGCAATGTGCTGGTGACCGCCGGCACGGCAGTACCGACCAGCGGCCTGATCCTGAGCAGTGAGGACTGAACATGACGAGCACACAAAACAGGTCTGCGGCGGCGTGGCGAGGCGAGGACCTCGGCACTCGTACCGTGGCCTACGACGAGCGGGACGCGATTCTGTATGCGCTGGCGGTGGGCGCCCGCGCCACCGAACTGGACCTCGTCTTCGAGGACCGGCTGCGGGTGTTGCCCACCTTCGCGTTGACTCTCGCGCAGTGGGCACCGGACGAGTTGGGATCACGTGGTGCCTTCGACACGAAGACCGCGCTGCACGGCTCGCAGAACCTGACGGTGCGCGCGCCGCTCCCACGCCGCGGTGACATCGCCCTGTCGGCATCGGTGGGTGAGGTGTGGGACAAGGGGTCGGCGGCGGTGTTCGAGGTGCGCGTCGAGTCCGACTTCTTCGTCGCCACCTGGTCGCTGTTCGCGCCAGGGACGGGTGGATTCGGCGGGGAGCGTGGGCCGTCGAAACCGGCTCGGCCAGAGGGTGAGCCGACCGTGGAGGCGGTGGTGAACACTGCAGAAAATCAGGCGGCGCTGTACCGGCTGACCGGGGACCGGCACCACATTCACATCGACCCGGCGGCGGCCGCCCGGATCGGCCAGCCCCGGCCGATCATGCACGGGTTGTGCACACTGGCGGCGAGTACCCTCGAATTGGCGCGGCAACTGGGCGTACACCCCGCGGACCTGGTGGAAATGGAGGGCCGGTTCGCCGCCCCGGTGTTCCCTGGCGACTCACCGGTTCTGCGGGCGTGGGGTGACGCGGCTGCCGCGTCGTTCGAGCTCGTCCACGGCGGGCACCCGGTGATCGCCGGGGCCCGCGCGGCGTTCGGCTAGCGGCGTCACGAGCGGTCGGGGTGGGTGGCGAGGAAGCGGGCCGGGTACTCGCCACCACCGTGAACGGCGAGATCGGCACCGTTGACGTACGACGCCAGCGGGCTCGCCAGGAACAGGCAGGCGCCCGCGATGTCCGACGGCACCGCCATCCGGCCCATGGGCAGAGTACGGGTGACGGCGGCTCCACCGTCGTCGCCGTAGACCGTCGCGGCGCTGTCCGTGCGGATGAGCCCGGTGGTGATGTGGTTGATCCGCACCTTCGGGGCCCATTCGAGCGCGAGCGCCTTGGTCAGGACGAGCAGACCGGCTTTCGCGGCGCTGTACGCGGCCGTGCCGGGCTGGGGGTCGTGAGCGGAGACGCTTCCGATGTTGATGATGGCACCGCCCTCGGGCTGCTGCTGCATCACGGCATTGGCCGACTGGGCGACAGTGAAGGGCGCCAACAGGTTCAAGGCGATGATCTTCTCGACGAAGCGCGGCGAGACGGTGGCCGCGTCGGCGTCGGGGGAGCCGCCCGCGTTGTTGACGAGCACGTCCAGGCGGCCGAACCGGGTGACGGCGTCGTCGATCAGCGCGGCGGCGTCGTCGGCGTCGCGCACGTCGGTCGCGCGGAAAGCCGCGGTGCGGTCGCCGTGTGCCGGAAGCACATCCGGGCGAGTGCGCGCGCAGACGAGGACGTCGGCGCCCGCCTCGAGGAACGACTGGGCGATGACGAATCCGATGCCCTTGGTGCCGCCGGTGACGACCACGGCGCGGTTCCGGAAATCGAGTGGGGAGGGAAGAGTCACGAGAAGTCCTCTGGGACGGAGCGAGCGTGAGAAACACCGACGCTCAGCGAAAAATGAGAATGGCCGTCGGCCGACGGCACCGAAACCGATAGTAGGCGAACAGGAGTGGGTATGGGCAAGCTGGACGGCAAGGTCGCGTTGATTACCGGCGCGGGGCAGGGAATCGGACAGGGGATCGCCCTCGCCCTGGCCAAGGAAGGAGCGGCCATCGCGGTCGCGGGCCGAACCGAATCGAAACTGGTCGGCACCTGCGAACGCCTCACGGCGCTGGGGGCACGCAGCGTGCCCGTCGTCTGCGACGTCAGCAGACGGGACGACATCGTGGCCGCCGTCGAACGCACCGTCGACGCTTTCGGTGGAGTGGACATCCTGGTGAACAACGCCAACGACTGCAAGCCGGGCCCGATCCTGTCGGTCCTGGACGAGGAGTACGAGCGGTCGTTCGCGACGGGACCGCTCGCGACGCTCCGCATGATGCAGACGTGCCATCCGCACATGAAGGTCCGCGGTGGCGGCGTGATCGTCAATCTGGTGACCTCGGCGGCGGTGCGCTGGGACGCGAGCAACTACGGCGCCTACGGTTCGATCAAGGAGGGAATGCGCTCACTGACCCGGTCGGCTGCCTGCGAATGGGGCACCGACGGCATCCGGGTGCTCTCCGTCGCGCCGCACGCGAAGACCCCGGCCCTCGAACGCTGGATGAACGACTATCCGGAGGAGGCGGCCGAGTTCGTGGCGGGTATTCCGCTCGGTCGGGTCGGTGACGCCGAAACCGACATCGGGCGCGCCGTCGTCTTCCTGGTCGGTGAGGACGCCGGCTACCTCACCGGGGCGACGATCCCGCTGGACGGTGGCCAGTCCCGGTGGGGTTGACGGCTGATCCCGCCCACCGGGAAAGCCCACGGCCGTAGCCGCCGGTCTCCGCTAGTTTCGGCAGGATCGAACTCCCATACCGAGAGGGCACCGTCGCGATGACGACCGTTACAACACCGCGCAATTCACGATCAGTAGTGGTGACCGTCGCCGCTGTGGTGGAGGAGACGTCCGAGGCGCGATCATTGGTATTCGACGTTCCGCCCGAACGGCGAGACGAATTCGCCTACAGACCCGGCCAGTTTCTGACGCTGCGTATTCCGAGCGATCGATCCGGCTCGGTGGCGAGGTGCTACTCGCTGGCCAGCTCGCCGTTCACCGACGACCTCCCGAAGGTCACGGTCAAGCGCACCGCGGACGGCTACGGTTCCCACTGGCTGTGCGATCACGTCGACGTCGGTGACCGAATCGAGGTTCTCCCGCCGGCAGGAGCATTCACACCGGTCGATCTCGACGAGGACGTGCTCCTGTTCGCCGCGGGCAGTGGGATCACCCCGGTGATGTCGATCCTGAAGTCCGCGTTGAGCCAGGGCAGCGGCAAGGTCATGCTCTTCTACGCGAACCGGGACGAGAGGTCGATCATCTTCGCAGCGGAGCTGCGCGAGCTTGCCTCCCGCCACGACGATCGGCTCACCGTCGTGCACTGGCTCGAGAGCGTGCAGGGCCTGCCCACTGCGCGGCAGTTGGCGAGTCTGTCGGATCGGTGGCACGACCGCCGAGCCTATGTGTGCGGTCCACGACCGTTCATGGGCGCAATTCACGAGGCGCTCGCGCTCGTCGGCATGCCGCGGAACAAGGTGCACGCGGAGGTGTTCACCTCGCTGTCGGGTGATCCGTTCGCGCCTGAGGTCGAGCAAATTCCGGTCGGTGACGAGGGGTCGACGGCCACGGTCGAGGTGCAGCTCGACGGCGACACCCATAACCTCAGCTGGCCACGCACAGCCACCCTGGTCGACGTCATGCTGTCCAAGGGGCTCGAAGTCCCGTACTCGTGCCGTGAGGGCGAATGTGGTTCGTGCGCGTGCACGGTGATCGAGGGAGAGGTCTCGATGGACAGCGCCGCGATACTCGATCCCGAAGACATCGCGAACGGCTACATTCTCGCCTGCCAGGCACGACCCGTCAGCGAACACCTCCGAATCGAATTCTGAGTACACCCAGCGTCGGCCAGGCGTGGGGACCGCTCACCGGGAACGGGGCTGGGGCGCCCTGCCCGTCTCCACCTACCGTCCCAGTCAGGCGTTTTGCCGGCTATGTCCATCGACTGGGAGAGGAGCGCGCCCGTGAGTGCACGCACCGAAGATGCTGCTCGTGTGAACCGGATCGACACCGTGGATGCGGTGGTCGTCGGCGCCGGATTCGCCGGACTGTACGCCGTGTACAAACTGCGGAGCCTCGGCCTGACCGTCCGGGGTATCGAAACGGCCGCGGGTGTGGGCGGGACCTGGTACTGGAATCGCTATCCCGGAGCCCGCTGCGACGTCGAGAGCGTCGACTACTCGTACTCGTTTTCCCCGGAGCTCGAGCAGGAGTGGAACTGGACCGAGAAGTACGCCACGCAACCCGAAATCCTGGCGTACATCAACCACGTCGCCGACCGTTTCGACCTCAGGGACCACTTCCTGTTCGAGACCCGGGTGACGTCGGCCGAGCTGGACGAGGAATCGTTGAGATGGGAGGTGCGCACCGACCGCGGCGACATCCTGACGGCCCGGTACTGCATCTTCGCGACGGGTGCCTTGTCCACCGCCAATATGCCGAACATTCCCGGGCGCGAATCATTCTCGGGCGACACCCATCACACCGGTCACTGGCCGCACGAGGGGGTCGATTTCACCGGTAAGAAGGTCGGGGTGATCGGCACCGGGTCGTCGGGGATCCAATCGATCCCGCTCATCGCCGAGCAGGCGGACCACCTCTACGTGTTCCAGCGCAGCGCGAACTACAGCGTTCCCGCGGGCAATATGTCGTGGGACGACGAGATGCGGCGCGCGATCAAGGCCGGTTACGCCGAACGTCGCAGGCTCTCCCGCGAGAGTGGCGGCGGCTCGCCGTACAACGCGCATCCGAAGTCTGCGCTGGAGGTGTCCGAGGAGGAACGCCGCGCCGCCTACGAGGAGCGCTGGAAGCTGGGTGGGGTCCTGTTCGCGAAAACCTTTCCCGATCAAACCAAGACGGATGCCGCCAACGCCACCGCACGCGAATTCGCCGAGCAGAAGATTCGCCGGCTGGTCGACGACCCGGCGATTGCCGAGAAGCTGATCCCGAACGATCACCCCATCGGTACCAAGCGCATCGTCACCGACACCCACTACTTCGAAACCTACAACCGCCCGAATGTGACGCTGGTGGATCTGAAAGAGACACCGATCGAGTCCATCACCCCGTCGGGCATTTCCACCACCGACACCGAGTACACCCTCGACACGCTGGTGTTCGCCACCGGCTTCGACGCCATGACCGGCGCCCTCGATCGAATGCGCATTGTGGGACGGGCGGGTGTGTCCCTCGCCGAGTACTGGAGCGAAGGGCCTAAGACGTATCTCGGAGTCGGTGTTCCGGGGTTCCCCAACATGTTCGTCGTGACCGGCCCGGGTAGCCCGTCGGTGCTGGCCAACATGGTGCTGGGTGCCGAACAGCACATCGACTGGATCGCGGCGTGCATCGAGCACCTGTGGGAGAACGACCACGACGCGATCGAGGCGACCGTCCCGGCTACGGACCGTTGGGTGCAGCATTGCCGGGAGCTGGCGTCCGCCACTCTCTTCCCCCTGGCCAATTCGTGGTACATGGGCGCGAACATTCCGGGGAAGCCTCGCGTCTTCATGCCGTATATCGGCGGCTTCGGTGCGTACGGCAAGATTTTGGCCGAAGTCGCGGACGACGGATTTCGGGGTTTCGACTTCTGCCGGTCTCGCACTCGGTTGGCCGACCGGGTGGGGTAGTTGCCGAGACGATGGTCAGCCGCGCAGGCAATTGTCTGCGCGGCTGACCATTTCGTGGGGGAAAGCGCGAAAGTTATTCGGGGAGCGCGTAGGTGGCCCAGGCCTGAGCGAGCACGTCACCGCCGAGCGTGCACGTGACGGTGACGTCCACCATTCGGGCGCCGTCCTGGACGTAGGTCTGCTGCACGGCAGCGGAATACCGGGCGCCGGTGGTGATCTCTCGCCGAATACGGGTACGGAACCGGCGCAAGGTTCCGAAATGCCGATCGCCACAGTGTTGCTCGAGTAGGTCGGCTGCGGCGTCGGCGGGCCCTGAACCGACGACGTTGGACCAGAATTCGACAACGAGCCTCTCGTCGGAATCCCGGCCCTGCACCAGCACCTCGGTGCCGTCCGTCCGGGACTGCAGGCGCAGGTCCTCGCACATCTGATCCGGGTGCAGAAAGACGTAGTCCTGCTCGACGGCCCTTGCCGGAAGAGCTGTGCCGGGCGTGCGAGAGCCGTCGCAGAGGTGCCGAATCCAGGCTGTGCGGGTGTGAGTCGTGGTGGCGGCGGCCATCGGTCCTCCCGATGTCGAGGGATTAGCGTGAAGTGCACGCTAATCGTGCTGGGCCCGCGCGACGGCCGCGTTCCCTGTCAACGGGAGGGGAACCGGGTTCTTTGCGAAAGATTCTCGCTCAGTGGGAGAGCTGGGTACCGCACTGGACGCGACGAGCCGACTATGAGCTGCACCACACCCCGAGGGTGTTCTTGACGTACAGCGAGGCGGAGGTAGACATGGTGCGCAATGGTGCCGTAGACGGTGACGAAGTTCGGATGATCGAGGTAGGCTCTGCCCCCACGCGATTCGCTCGCGGGTGGCATTGCCTGGGTTTGGCCAAGACGTTCCGGGACGGCGCCCCGCATCAGGTCGATGCGTTCGGCACGTCCCTGGTGGTGTTCGAGACCTCCGACGGCGCCCTCAGTGTGCTGGACGCGTATTGCCGGCACATGGGCGGCAACCTCGCGCAGGGCACCGTCAAGGGTGACTCCATCGCCTGCCCGTTCCACGACTGGCGCTGGGGCGGCAACGGCAAGTGCACGGGAATTCCCTACGCGCGCCGCGTGCCCCCTCTCGCACGCACCCGGGCCTGGACCACGCTCGAGCGCAACGGACAGCTCTACGTCTGGAACGACCCGCAGGGCAACCCGCCGCCGGCCGACGTGACGATCCCCGAGATCGACGGCGTCGGGTCTTCGGAGTGGACGGACTGGACCTGGAACTCCCTGCTGGTGGAGGGTTCGCACTGTCGCGAGATCGTCGACAACGTGGTCGACATGGCGCACTTCTACTACGTCCACTTCTCGTTCCCGCGCTACTTCAAGAATGTGTTCGAGGGGCACGTCGCCACCCAGTACATGCAGTCGACGCCACGCCACGACATCTCGGTGGGCACCAGCTACGACGATCCGAACTCCACGCTGCGCTCGGACGCGTCGTACTTCGGCCCGTCCTACATGATCGACAAGCTGTGGAGCGAGGCGAACGGCATGATGATCGAGACTGTGCTCATCAACTGCCACTATCCGGTGACGTCCAACTCGTTCGTGCTGCAGTGGGGCGCCATGGTCAAGAAGCCCGAGGGCCTGTCGGACGAGATGGCCAACGGCATGGCGGCCCAATTCGCCGAGGGCGTCGAACTCGGGTTCAAGCAGGACGTCGACATCTGGCTCAACAAGTCGCGTATCGACAACCCGCTGCTGTCGGAGGAAGACGGGCCGGTGTATCAGCTGCGCCGCTGGTACCAGCAGTTCTACGTGGATGTCGAGGACATCACCGAAGACATGACCAAGCGCTTCGAATTCGAGATCGACACCACCCGGGCGGTGCAGAGCTGGGAGGCGGAGGTTGCCGACAACCTCGCCAACGGCGTCGTGCCGCTCGACACCCACGCCTGAGCGGGCTCAGAGACAAAGGACACGAACGATGACCTACGAGGTTCTCGACAACATCATGGCCATCGCGGATGAGCTCCGCGACCAGGCTCCCGAGGCCGAGCGTATCGGCCGGCTGCCCGACGACACCGCGAAGAAGCTCCGCGAGGCCGGGCCGATCAAGCTTCTGCAACCGGCGAACTACGGCGGATTCGAGGCACATCCACGCGCATTCGCGGAAACGGTGATGGCCGCCGCCGCCCTCGACCCCGCCACCGGGTGGGTGTGCGGCATCGTCGGCGTCCACCCGTGGCAACTGGCGTTCGCCGACCCGAAGGTGCAGGAGGAGGTGTGGGGCCGGGACACCGACACGTGGATGGCCTCGCCGTACGCGCCCACCGGCATCGCGACACCGGTCGACGGTGGCTACCTCTTCAACGGGCGCTGGCAGTTCTCGTCCGGCACCGATCATTGCGACTGGATTTTCCTCGGCGCCATGCTCGGCGACAAGGACGGCGCGATGGCGTTGCCGCCGAAGATGCTGCACATGATTCTTCCGCGCAGTGACTACGAGATCGTCGAGGATTCGTGGAATGTCGTCGGGCTGAAGGGCACCGGTTCCAAGGACATCATCGTCCGGAACGCCTTCGTCCCCGATTACCGGGCCATGGACGCCGACGAGGTCATGAACGGCACCGCGGTGCAGAAGTTCGGCCGCACCGAGACGCTGTACAACATGCCGTGGTCGACGATGTTCCCGCTCGGCATCTCCTCGGCCGTCGTGGGAATAGCGGAGGGCGCCCTCGCCGCGCACCTCGACTACCAGCGCGACCGTGTCGGGGCCCAGGGCACCGCGATCAAGGACGACCCCTACGTGCTGTTCGCCGTCGGCGAGGCCGCGGCCGACATCAATGCGGCGCGGCAGGAGCTCCTCGCGAACGTCGACAAGATCTGGGACCTGGTCGAATCCGGTAAGGAGGTCAGCTTCGAGGACCGAGCGGCCGGTCGCCGGACGCAGGTCCGCGCCGCATGGCGGGCGGTCACCGCCGTCGACCAGATCTTCGCGCGGTCCGGCGGTAACGCTCTGCGCATGGACAAGCCGCTGCAGCGGTATTGGCGGGACGCACACGCCGGACTGGCTCACGCCATTCATGTCCCCAGCACCGTGTACCACGCATCGGCGCTCAGCTCGCTCGGCCTCGACCCCGCCGACAACCTCAAGTCGATGATCTGACCGGCGTTTACCGAAACACGAAGAAGGACAGACACTATGACCGATATCAAGGGACTGGGTTACATCAAGATCCAGACCAACGACCTCGAACGGTGGCGCACGTTCGCGTTCGACGTCCTCGGATTCGCCGAGGGCAAGGGCCCGGACCCGGATGCCCTCTATCTCCGCATGGACGAGCGTGCCGCCCGCATCGTCGTCGTGCCGGGGGACACCGACGAAGTGGTCACCATTGGGTGGGAGGTCCGAGATCATGCTGGCCTGCTGCGCGTGCAGGAAGCGGTCGAAGGCGCCGGGATCGCGGTGAAGCCGCTGTCGGTGGAAGAAGCGGACGCCCGCCGCGTCGAAGAGGTGGTCACCTTCCAGGACCCGACCGGGGCGACGATCGAGATCTTCCACGGTGCCGTCCTCGATCACTCTCCGGTGGTCACCCCGTTCGGCGCGAAGTTCGTGACCGGCGCGCAGGGACTCGGACATGTGGTGCTGCCGGTGATGGACATCAATGGGGCCTTCGACTTCTACACCGACGTGCTCGGGTTCCTGCCCCGCGGCGCCTTCCGGATCCCGGCGCCGCCCGAGTTCGGCCCGATGCGGGTTCGCTTCATGGGTGTCAACGAGCGGCACCACAGCCTGGCGCTGTGCCCCGCACCGCACGGTGGCGCCCCGGGACTGGTGCACATCATGGTGGAGGTCGACACACTCGACGCCGTCGGACAAGCCCTCGACCGGGTCGTGAAGGACGGGTTCTCCGTCTCCTCCACGCTGGGCCGGCACACCAACGACAAGATGGTGTCGTTCTACGTGCGTGCCCCCGGCGGCTGGGACATCGAGTTCGGCACCGAGGGCAAGAAGGTGGACGAGAAGTACTACTCGGCCGAAGAGATCACCGCCGACAGCTACTGGGGCCATGACTGGTCCGGAAGCGAACCGCTGGCCGCGATGTAGCGGCTGCTCGAGGCCCGGTACCTGCGTCGATCGACGTGGTACCGGGCCTTTTGCCTGTCCGAACCGGCTGGCGTATTGCAAATAGGTATATGCCTATTTATAGTAAGTGTCGCCAGTCACACAACGCGTCGTTCTCCAGCACAGCGGCGCAACGGAGGTCCCCATGACTACGACACTCAGCCCCGCAACCCCCACCGCCGGCCTCGATCGGGCCGCTCTCCTCCTCGACGCCTTCGACGGTCCGGGACGGCTCACCCTCGCCCAGATCGTGCGCCGCACGGGACTGCCGCGTTCCTCCGCGCACAGGATGCTCGAGCGGCTGGTGCAGCTCAGGTGGCTGAGACGTGAAGGTCGCGACTACGAACTCGGTATGCGACTGTTCGAGCTCGGGTCCCTCGCCGTGCACCAGGACCGACTGCACCGTGCCGCGCTCCCTTTCCTGCACGAACTGCACCGCCTCACCGGCCATGCCGTCCATTTCGCCATACTCGAGGGCATCGACGTCGTCTATCTCGAGAAGATCGCCGGACGCTTCGGGGTCGGCCTTCCGTCGCGGGTGGGCGGCCGCCAGCCCGCGCACTGTACGAGCGTGGGCAAAGTGCTGCTGGCCCATTCGCCCGAGAACGTGGTCGATCGCGTCGTCGACGCCGGTCTGCCGCGCAGCACGCGGTTCAGCATCGACTCACCGGCGGCCTTTCGCGCGGAGCTGCAGAAGACACGTGAACGCGGAGCGGCGTACGACCGGGAAGAGGACCTTGTGGGGGTCAGCTGCGTTGCCGTGCCCGTGGGCACCGAGGGCAACGTGGTGGCGGCAATTTCCGTCTGCGGACCCAGCAGCCAGATCAAGCTCGACCACCGGCTGACCGCTCCGATCCGCATGGCGGCCAAGGGAACGTGGCGCAACTACATGGCGACCGCGACGCCGAGCGCAGGCCGGCATTCCGCCTGAACTCGGCCTTTGTCGGGCAGCAGATTTATGTTTCCGCGACGTAGTTGGCCACGAACCGCACTCGGTCGCTGCGGCACGAGCGGTTGATGTAGACGGTGGCCTTGCCGTCCTCGTCGAGATTCAGCCCGTCGCGTAGGACGACGGCGGCGCCGGTGGGGATGTCGAGCAGCTCCGCGACCCGCGGCGTGGCCGCGCCGGCTCCGAACGAACGCCACGCGGCCCGAAGGCGTACTCCGTACGCGTCATTCCACACCGAGTAGATCGGTGTTCCCTCGCCGAGGAGGCGAGTGATACCGCGAAAGCGCTTGTCGTCCAACCAGTAAGCGTTGGCGAACCAGGGGTCGCCGTCCACCGCGAGGACAGTGTCGATGCGGCGGAGCCGGCAGCCGGGCAGATTTTCCTCGGCTTCGGGGGCGGTGCCGCCGAGAACCACCTCACTCGAGACGAGGAACTCGGTGACGTGCCGCCCGACCGCGGCGAAGGCGTGGCTCATGCCGTCCGGATCGTTGATGTAGCTGGGCGTCAGCTCGATCGGAAAATGTTGCGGCGGCTGCGCGACGAACGTTCCGGCGCCCTGCCGTGCGACGACGCGGCCCGCCCGGGTGAGTTCACCGATGGCCTGGCGCACCGTCAGCCTGTTGACGCCGAGCTCGGCTGCAAGTTCGGTTTCAGGTGGCAACTTGTCGCCCGGGCGAAGCGATCCGCCGTCGAGCCGGCGCTCCAGCACCTCTTGCACCTGCCGGTAGAGGGGGACCTTGCTGCGACGAAGAGTGCTCGGCATGCCGGAAGTCTAGATGAGTCCGGTCTGTCGAGGAGATCGCCGCGAGGCTCGATTTATCTGTTGGGAAACGGTTCATCTGCTCGAAACCTCGATGGGTGCGAACGTCTACTTGTCTAGATGAATCTTCGATTACCCCATTGACAGATTCGAGAGGCCTCCCGTGAGCATCAACCCGAGACTGCGCCGAGCCCTGGCGGCAGCGATCTGCGCTCTGACCGTCTGTGGCGCCGCCGCGTGCGGCGATTCGGCCGCGAATGGCGGTGCACCCGCGGTCCTGAAGGTCGGCCTACCGCCCTCCGAGGCCAACGCCGACCTGCAGGCGAAGTTCGCGCCGATCACCGACTTGATCGCCACCGGTTCGGGTAAGCCCGTCGAGGTCAAGCCCACCAGTGACTACCTGTCGATCGTGGAGGCGATGCGTTCGGGACTGATCGATGTGGCCGCATTCAGCCCGTTCCCGACACCGCTGGCCGAGGCAGTTGCCGGTGTCACGCCTCTCGTGGTCGCCAAGGGCGCCGCGTACACCTCGGTGTTCGTGTGTCGTACGGACACCGGCATCGACTCGATCGACGATCTCAGGGGACGTAAGATCGCGTTCGTCGACGCCGGATCGACCAGCGGCAACTACATCCCGAAGCTCCTGCTGAAGCGGGCCGGCATCAACCCGGACACCGACATCGAGGGCAGTTATGCGGGTGGCCACGACACCGCCCAACTCGCGGTGAAGCAGGGCTCGGTCGACTGCGCCGCCGATGCTCGATCGTCGTATCAGACGATGGTGGACAAGGGCGTCATCGACGGTTCGACGCAACGGGTGGTCGCCGAATCCGACCCGATCCCGGTGTCGCTGGTCATCATCGCCCGCAAGGACCTCGATCCGGGCCTCGAACAGGGCATCGTCGACTCCTTCGTCGACGGCGACAATGCGGCGGCGCTCGGCGTGGTGAAGGCCACCAGCTTCGAAAAAGCGACCGCCGCCGATTTCGACCTCTTCCGCGACGCCGCCAGCGAGCTCGGCGTGGATCTCGAGGAGTTGTCGCGGAAATGAGCGACGTCGTTATGTCTCCGCGACTCGAGGCGGACGCCGTGAGCTACCGCTATCCGGACGGTACGACCGCCCTCCAGTCTGTGTCGCTGCGGGTTCACGCCGGTGAGATCGTGGCGGTCCTCGGCCGCAGCGGCGCCGGGAAGTCGACGCTGATGCGTTGCCTGGCGGGGCTGGAGATTCCGACGGACGGCCGCGTTCTGCACGACGGCGAGGACCGCGGCACGCTGCGCGGTCGGGCCAGGCGTCGCGCACATGCCCGGGTCGGTGTGGTGTTCCAGGAGTTTCAGCTCGTCGAGCGCGCGACGGTGCTGTCCAACGCGTTGATCGGGCGCCTCGCGTACCAGCCGGTGTTGCCCAGCCTCCTGCATTTCGTTCGGCGGAGCGACCGGGAGATCGCCGTCGAGAGCGTACGGCGACTCGGCCTCGGCGAGCAGTTGCGTAAACGCGCCGATGCACTGTCGGGTGGACAGCGGCAGCGAGTCGCGATTGCGCGAGCCCTCGCCCAGCAGCCGGACATGCTGTTGGCGGACGAACCGGTCGCGAACCTCGATCCCGTGCTCGCACGCGGGGTGGTCGACGACATCGTCCGTCTCGCGCGCGTCGAACGGCTCACCGCGGTCCTGAACCTGCACGACGTCGACCTGGCCAGGCATGTCGCCGACCGCCTGATCGGGCTTCGCGCGGGCCGCCTGGTGTTCGACCGACCGGTGGGTGACGTGTCCTCGTCCGACCTGGATCTCCTTTACACCGATCCGGCTCGTTCTCCCGTGGGGGTGCAGTGAGATGACACTCGATACCGAACCGAAGCCGAAGGCAGTCGAAAGCACGGCCGACCTGGCGGCTCTGCGGAGACCGTCCTGGCAGACCGCGGTCGGGGTGGTCATCGTGTTGACCGTCCTTCTCTGGGCGGCAGGTGCCACCGAATTCTCGGTGGCCGCTCTGCTCGACGGCATCCCCAACATTGCCGATTTCGTCGGACGGATGTTCCCGCCCGACCTCGCCATCCTCCCCACCGCGATTGCCCTCATGGGGGAGACCCTGGCGATCGCCGTCATCGGAACCGCGGTCGGCGTGCTCTTCGCCATACCGTGGGCGCTGCTCGCGGCACGCTCGGTGTTCGACCAGGCCTGGCTTCACCACGCCGCCCGCAGCTCGATCAACCTCACGCGCGCCATTCCCGAGCTGATGTGGGCGTTGCTGTTCGTCTCGGCCGTCGGACTCGGCCCACTCGCGGGAACGCTGGCAATCATCATCGGTTCCGCCGCCGGGATGGCACGCCTGTTCGCCGACATCTTCGAAACGACCGACATGCGCGCGTGGGAAGCCGCCGCGGCGTCCGGGGCGAGCCGGGCGCAGCGCATAAGCTGGGTCCTCCTGCCGCAGAGCACACCGACCGTCGCGAGCTACACACTGCTCATGCTCGACGGGAATGTCCGCGCTGCCTCCCTTCTCGGTATCGTCGGTGCGGGCGGTATCGGAATGGAACTGACGCAGCAGCTCCGCCTCTTCGAATACGGCAGTGTCCTCACCATCGTTCTCGTCGTTCTCGTGGTGGTGGTTACCCTCGATCGCGTCGCCTCCCATCTACGGAAGAAGCTCACATGACCGTCGCCGAGACCGCCGTCCTACCGAATCTGCGTGACCTCGGTGGCTTACCGCTCCCCGACGGGCTGCAGACCCGCAGCGGGGTGCTCTACCGCAGCGCACTTCCGGTTGACGGTGATGCAACGCCGACCGGCGTGGCGGAGTGGCCCGCGCGGACAGTCGTCGATCTGCGCAGTCCCCGGGAACAGGCGACACGCGTGCATCCTTTCGACTCGGCCGACACGGTGGTCCACCGAATCGCGCTGATGTCGGACGGGGAGGTCGCCCGGCCGGATCCGAATTTCCGTCTCGCCGATCTCTACCTGAGGGTGCTCGACCGAGCCGGCGCACAACTGGCGGAGATCCTCGACGTGGCGGCCACCGCACCCGGCCCGATTCTCCTCCACTGTGCCGCTGGGAAGGACCGGACCGGCATCGCCGTCGCGATGCTTCTGCGTGTTGCGGGTGTCGGCGCAGCGGAGGTGGTCGACGACTACACGGCGACCAACGACCACATGGACGCGGTGCTCGCCAGGATCACCCGATTCGCGCCGGAACTCGGGCGGGTTCATCCCACCAAGCGGGACCTGGTCGGCGCCCCTCCCGAGGCGATCCAGGGTGTTCTCGACACGTGGGACGCGGAACCCGGTGGAGTGCGGACCTGGCTCCTGCAACGGGGAGCCACCGAGGACGCCCTCGAACGCTGGACTGCCCGTTTCACCGAAAACGACGACACTCGACGCTGAGTCGGGTCAGCCCTCCGCCTCTTCTGCGTCCCGCGCCGCCTTCATGGCAGCCTGGTACTCCTGCAGGGCGGCGCGGGATCTGCGGATGGCATGTGTTTCAGTGGGTTTGGGAACACCGGGGTGCTCCGGGGTGTCCTCGCCCCGGATCTTCCGGGTGGCCTCGTCGATGTCGGCGAGCATCTGTTTCGCAAGCTCGCCCTCGGCTGCGTAATAGCGCTCCGACCACTTGTTGACCATGTGCGCGAAGGCCCACGTCGGTTCGACCTCGGAGTCGCGGGCGTCGAGGCCGGCCTGTCGGCTCATGCCCTCCACATACGAGATGTGCTCGCGAAGAGCTTCTTTGAGGTGATCGGGTTCGGTGAGATGGCCGAGCCACATCCGCAGCATCACACCGTGCTTGAGCACCGGCGGATCGATCGGGGCCTCACGCGCCCAGCTGCGGATAACGGCCATACCGGTGTCCGTGATCTTGTACAGGCGCTTGGGTTTCACGCGCGACTCGTCGTCGACGACGGTCCGCGACGTGACGTACCCCAGCTCCTCGAGCTTCTTGAGTTCCGAATACACCTGACTGAACGACGGGCTCCAGTAGAAGAAGCGCACGCTGTACGACGCCCACTTCTTGAGGTCGTATCCGGACAGCTCCTCGCCGAACGACAAGATGCCGAGCACCGGCCAACTCGTCGACCGAAGGCCGGCGAAACCGGAGCTCTGTGGGGGGTCGGACGAAGGCATGTCCGGAGCCTATCAACCACCGACCTACGAAAGCCTGCCGCTGGGTGGGACGGACCGTTCCGGCGGAGGGCGGCGCCCTCCAGGCTGAATGCACCACACGTCCATATACAGGAGGCACGATGACGCGAACCGACGAACCTGCACCTTCGGTCCTTCCCGGCTTCGCGCCGTCCGATTTCAAGTCCGTGCTCGGGCACTTCTGCACCGGCGTCACCGTCGTCACTGCCCACGACGGCGCGAGCCCGCACGGTTTCACGTGCCAGTCGTTCGTCTCGCTGTCGCTCGAACCGCCGTACGTGTCGTTCTGCCCGGCCCGCACGTCGACGAGCTGGCCTCACCTGCGAGCGAGTGAGCGCGTCTGCATCAATGTGCTGGCCCACGACCAGCGCGACGTGTGCCGGACCTTCGCGACCAGCGGGGGAGACAAGTTTGCCGACGTCGGGTGGTCGTATGCCGACAACGGTGCACCCGCGCTGGACGGTGCTCTCGCCCAGGTGGAGGCCACCGTCGAAGTCGAACACGATGCGGGCGATCACACGATCGTCGTCGCACGTGTCACCGGCCTGCGCGCGTTGCGTGATGCACCGCCGCTGCTGGTCTACCGCGGCGGACTCGGACTCTTCGCCGGATAGACGGATGCGTCTCCCGCTCCGCGGGAAGAGTTGTGGGAAAGCGGAATCGACACCGGCAGAGTGTGATCGAGACCACTTCGGAAGGTGTGCACGATGAGCGTAGACGAGCAGGAATGGGACCGGGAAGTCGATCTTCTGGTGATCGGCAGCGGCGCGGGTGGCATGACTGCCGCGCTCGCCGGTGCCGGACGGGGACTCGACACCCTCGTCGTCGAAAAGGCCTCGGTGTACGGCGGTTCGACGGCCCTCTCGGGCGGAGCCCTGTGGGTTCCCAACTCGCCGGTTCTGCTCCGCGAGGGTATGAGCGATGATCCGGGCGAGGTCCGGCGGTACCTGGACTCGATCGTCGGTGACAGCGTCCCGCCCGAACGCCTCGAGGCCTACATCGAACAGGGCCCGGCGATGATGCGGTTCCTGGAACAGGCGAGTTCTCATCTCCGGTTCTCCTGGTGCAAGGACTATTCCGACTACCACCCCGAGAACGTGGGTGGGCGCGCCGAGGGTCGTACCGTCGAGCCGCTGCCATTCGACATGAACCTGCTCGGTTCCGATCGCGAGTTGCAACGTCCCAACGCGTTGGCGATGCCCGGTGGCCTGTACATGACGTCGACGGAGTTCCGTCACCTCAACATGTTCTTCCGGACGTGGGCCGGCCGCAGAACCGCGCTCGGTGTCGGTTGGCGCTCGGTCGTCGCCATGGTGCGGCGCAGGCGAATGGAAACACTGGGGCAGGCCCTCGTGGGCCGCTTGCGGCTCGCGCTGAAGGAGGCGGGCGTTCCCCTTTGGCTCAACTCCCCGCTGAAAAGCCTCGTCACGGACGCCTCCGGCGCCGTCACCGGTGCGGTGGTCGACGCCGGGAAGCGTGAGCTGAAAATCCGGGCCCGCCGCGGTGTGCTGCTGGCGACCGGAGGTTTCGAGCAGAACGAGCAGTTGCGGAAGAAATACCTGCGTGAAGGCGGCAAGGACAACTACAGCGCAGGCTCACCCGACAACACCGGTGACGGGATCGTGGCGGGGGAGCAGGTGGGCGCCGCACTCGACCTGATGGACGACGCCTGGTGGATGCCGTCGTTCCGGCGTCCCGACGGCATCATGCACGTCCTGGTGTCGGAGCGCTCGATTCCCCCGTCGCTGATCGTCGATCAGAACGGTCGACGCTTCACCAACGAGGCGTCGCCGTACGTGTCGTTCGTCCACGACCAGATCGCCGGAAGGCACGACCCGGTCTGGTTCGTCTTCGACTCGAAGGCCAAGAGCCGCTACCAGTTCGGCGGTGTGATGCCCGGCCAGAAGTTCCCGGTCGAGTGGTTCGAGACGGGGCTGATGTTGCGGGCCGATTCCGTCGCCGCGCTGGCGGAGAAGATGGGTGTTCCGGCCGGCGCCTTCGCGGCCGAGATCGACAGGTTCAATGGGTTCGCCCGTGCGGGAGTCGATTCCGACTTCGGGCGCGGTGACAGCGCGTACGACCGCTACTACGGAGACCCGCGTCTGCCCAATCCGACGCTGGACGAGGTGGAGAAGGCTCCGTACTTCGCGGTGCGAATGGAGGCGGGTGACCTCGGCACCAAGGGCGGTCTGGTGTGCAACGAGCACAGCCAGGTATTGAACCGGGGCGGCAACCCGATTCCGGGACTCTATGCCACCGGCAACACGTCGGCGTCGGTGATGGGCAACGACTATGCCGGCGCGGGTGCGACGATCGGGCCCGCAATGGTGTTCGGGTGGATCGGGGCGCGCCACGCCGCCGGGGCGGTGAGCTGAATGCTGCCCGTCGAATGCCGTCGCTGCGGAAATTCGGTACTCGTCGAAAAGTACAGCGAAGCGCACACCAGTGTGCAATGGCTCGGTGACGCCGAACGGTCCTGCCCGGAGTTCGCGCAACTCGCTGCGGCAGGGGAGCACTCGATGTTCATCCCCACTTGCGGGGCCCTGCGCGGCTCGATCGACGACGCCGTGGACGACGGACGGGTAGGGCTGTCGCTGCGCAGCTATCCGACGCCCGGACGCCTGGACTAGGAGGAAGCGGACGAATGGCGCGGATGGCAGGAAAGACCGCCTTCATCACCGGAGCCGGCAACGGCATGGGACGCAGTCATGCGGTCCGGCTCGCCGAGGAAGGCGCCGACATCATCGCCGTCGACCTTCCCGGAGACGAGCCGGCCGCGAGTCTGGCGGAGACTGCCCGACTTGTCCGCGAACTCGGGCGACGCGTGGTGGTCGCACACGCCGACGTGCGCGACCCGGCGGCCCTGCAGGAGGCGGTCGACGCCGGTGTCGCCGAGCTGGGTGCCATCGACGTCGTGGTCGCGAACGCCGGCATCGCCGACAATCCGGGACCAGCGTGGACCATCGCGGACGACGTCTGGAATCGGTCCCTCGACGTCAACCTCACCGGAGTGTGGAACACCGTCAAGGCCGCGGTCCCGGCGATGCCCGAGGGCGGCGGTTCCGTCGTCGTGGTCAGTTCCACGGCCGGTATCAAGGCCGTCGCCGGCGCCGCACACTACTCGGCGTCCAAGACCGCGGTGGTCGGGCTGGCGCGGACCCTCGCCAACGAACTCGGCCCCCGCTTCATCCGCGTGAACGTGCTGCACCCCGGTGCGGTCGGCACCCGCATGACATTGAACCCGGCGACGATGTCCCGGCTTCGGCCCGACCTCGACAATCCCACCGAGGACGACGTGATTCCGGTGCTGACCCGCAACCACCTGCTTCCGGTGCCGTGGCTGGACTCACGCGACGTCAGCAATGCGCTGCTGTTCCTTGCGTCGGACGAATCCCGATACATCACCGGCACCCAACTCGTGGTCGATGCCGGACTCACCCAGAAAGTGTCGTGATGACAGGTCGTGTAGAAGACACCGTCGTTCTGGTGACCGGAGCCGCCCGGGGAATCGGGCGGGCGCAGGCACTGCGGTTCGCCCAGGAGGGCGCCGACGTCATCGCCGTCGACCTGTGCGGACCGGTCGACACTGTGGTGACACCCCCGGCGAGTCCCGAGGACCTCGAGGTGACCGCAAAGCTGGTCCGGGACACCGGCCGTCAAATCGTGACCGCGAGGGTGGACGTGCGCGACGGAGCGGCTCTCACCGAGACCGTCGCGGCGGCCACCGCCGAGCTGGGCGGGCTGGACTTCGTCTGCGCCACAGCGGGTATCACGTCCTCGGGCGCCGCGCTGGACCTCACCACCGAAACCTGGCAGACCATGCTGGACGTCAACCTGACCGGCGTCTGGCAGACCTGCAAGGCTGCGGCGCCGCATCTGATCGAGCGCGGCGGTGGTGCGATGATTCTCACCAGTTCCATTGCGGGCCTGCGGGGCCTGGTCGGAGTCGCGCACTACACCGCCGCAAAGCACGGTGTCGTGGGATTGATGCGTTCGCTGGCCAAGGAGCTCGCGCCGCACCGGGTTCGGGTCAACAGCGTGCACCCCACCAACGTGGACACGGACATGATTCAGAACGACATGGTGCGGCGGGTGTTCCGGCCCGACCTCGAGCATCCCACTCGTGAGGAGTTCGCCGCGGCCGCCGCGACGATGAACATGCTGCCGATCCCGTGGATCGAACCCGTCGACGTCGCCAACGCCGCTCTGTTCCTGGCCTCGGACGAGGCGCGGTACATCACGTCCGTGGCCCTGCCGGTCGACGCGGGAAGCGTCAGTCGATAGCGACGCGGGCAGCGTCAGTCGATAGCGACGCGGGCAGCGTCAGTCGCTAACTGAGCTGCCCGCGCCGAACCGCCGTTCCGTAAGGTCGGCACTCAGGCGTGCGTGCCGCCGTCGATGCGGATCTCCGTGCCGGTGATGAAGGCACCGTCGTCGGAGGCGAGCATGGCGACGACCCCGGCAACCTGTTCTGGTCCCCCCATCGCGGCGCCGCCGGATTCGAGGGTGGTGGGCAGGATGGGGGAGAGCTTGGAAAATAGAGCCCAATCGGCATCTGCGGGCACATAACCTGCTGTGGCGTCGGTGATTCCGGTTTTGATGCTGCCGGGGGCGACGCTGACCGCGCGCAGGCCCTGCTTGCCGTATTCGAGCGACAACGCATGGGTGAACGACTGGATGCCGCCCTTGCTCGCCGCATACGCGGCCATATAGGGATGGGCGAACGCGGCGGAGGTGGAGCTGAAGTTCACGACCACACTGCGCTCGCACCGCAGCAGCGAGGGCAGGCATTCGCGGACCACGAGGAACGTGCCGGTGAGGTTGATGCCGATCACCTGGTTCCACAGGTCGAGGGAGGTGTCGTGGGTGTGCGAGGCACGGAGAATCCCTGCCGCGTTCACGAGTACGTCCAGCCCGCCGAGCTTGTCGATGCTCTCACGCACGCCGTCGATCACCGACGTCTCGTCGCCGATATCGATGGTCGTGGTGTCGAGACGCCCGGCGGTGCCCTTCGCCTCGGCCAGCGCCCAGGTGCGCTTCAGGCCGTCGTCGGAGACGTCGGCGGCCACGACGGTGCCGCCTTCCTCGAGCAGGCGGAGGACTGTGGCCTGCCCGATGCCGGAGGCGGCGCCCGTCACCAGCACCCGGCGCTCTGCGAAACGATTCATGTCGATACTCCTCGGTGTGATCGGATGGTGCTGATTAGTAGAAGTTATTGGCCCATCACATATTTCACTGTCGGTCCCGCGGTCCAGCCGCCGTCGACCGCCAGTTCCGCGCCGGTGACGTAGGCGGCAGCGTCGGACAGGAGGAAGCTGACGGCGCCGGCAATCTCCTCGGGTACGCCCACTCGCGCCATCGGGGTATTGGGATAGTTGCCGTCGCCCTGCTGTATTCCGAGGTCGGCGGTCATCGGTGTGTACGTCATACCGGGGTGAACCGAGTTGACTCGGATCTTGTCGGTGCCCAGTTCGACCGCCGCGATCTTGGTCAGTCCACGGACGCCCCACTTGGAGGCGCCGTATCCGGCCGTGAGGGCCAAGCCCATGAGGCCCGCTGCGGAGGAGATGTTGACGATGGATCCGCCCCCGGCCGCCCGCATCGGTGCAATCACGGCCTGGATGCCGTTGAAGACACCGGTGAGGTTGATGTCGAGGACACGGCGGAAGTTCTCGGCCGTCTCGTGTTCGATGTACTGCCCGGCCGAAATGCCTGCGTTGTTGACGAGGCCGTCGACCCGGCCGAACTCGCTGACCGTCAGGTCGACCGCGTCCTGCCACTGCTGACGGTCGGTGACATCGAGATGGGCGTATCGGGCGCGTGCGCCCAGCTTGTCGACGGTGGCGCGTCCCTCGTCATCGAGGACGTCCGCTACCACCACGCTCCCGCCCTCGTCGATGATCCGGGTGGCGAACGCGGCACCGAGCCCGCGCGACGCTCCGGAGACGATCACGACCTTCCCCGCTACCTGCTGTGGGATCTCGGTCATCTCAGCTCACATCCTCGTCTCGTGACAAATTCCGTTCGTCGGCACGCCGGTGCCGATGGCCCGAGTCTGCTGCGGGCGTCTCCGCCCGGGGAACGGGTTCTCCCGGTCATCGGAATAACTCGTAGCCACGGGAAACGCCGGGGCACTGTGATGTGGATTACCCGCTGACGTTCCGCGCAAGCCGGACGGAAGCGGATCTCGCGACATTCCGACGAAAGGCTGTTCATGTCTCGAAGTGCAAAATCCACCGCCGCTGTGCTGATCACCGGTGGCGTCCTGTTCACCGGCCTCGGTGGTCCCGCGGCCGTGTCAGCGCAGCCGCTCTCACCACCGGGAATCAGCCTCCCCGATTTCGGTTCCCTGGGCAATGCACGACCCGTCGTCGAAACACCGCGTCTGGCGTCGGTCGACAACTTCCGGGACGTCGGCGGAACCGGGCAGGGGTACGCCACCGCGGAGGGCGACCACGTCACGAGGGGTGTGTTCTACCGCTCGAACGCGCTCGTGCCCAACGACCAGGATCTCGCCGTGCTCACCGGCCTCGGCCTGACCGCCGTCTACGACGTCCGCACGGTCGAAGAGGTAGCCGCGAAGCCGGACAGGCTCCCCGCCGGACCGCGCTACCTCGGCATCCCCATTCTCTCGGGCGATCTGGGCGCCGCAGTGGCGCAATTGAAGTCACCCGCCGATGCGGTGGCGTTCATGCAGGATATGAACCGCAGCTTCGTCGACGACGCGGCCACCCGAGCGGGATTCGCCCAGCTGCTCACCGAAATGGCCCGCACGGCCGGGCCCCAACTGTTCCACTGCACGGCAGGTAAGGACCGCACCGGTTGGGCGTCCGCGCTGTTGCTGTCCATCGCGGGAGTGCCCGAGGGCACCATCTTCGACGACTACCTGCTGACCAACGAGTACACGGCCGCGTCGATGAAGGTGACGTACGACCAGATCGTGGCTTCTCGAGGCGAGGCCGTCGCGCAGATCTATAAGCCTCTGCTGGGGGTCGACCGCAGCTATCTCGAGGCGGGGCTCGGCCGGCTCGCCGAGAAGTACGGCACAGTCGACCGCTACCTCACCGAAGGACTGGGACTGAGCCGAGGAACCATCGAAACGTTGCGGCACAAACTGATCACCGCACCGGCGCCACAACCGAGAAACGGAAACAACTGATGACACATCAGGAACTTCTCACCGCCGACGTTATCCGGACCGCCGTCACCAACTACCTCGACGCCGTGTCCTCGGGCCCGTCCCGCAGCATCGCCGCACTGTATGCGGAGGACGCCACCCTCGAGGACCCGGTGGGCGGCGAGGTTCGGGTGGGGCGCGAAGCGATCGAAGCCTTCTACAGCGCCCTCGACGGCGTCGACTGCAAGACTGAACCGCGAACGATCCGGGTGAGCGGCAACAATGCGGCTTTCCATTTCCGTGTCGTCACAGAAATCGACGGTAAGGCTTACGCCATCGAACCCATCGACGTCATGACCTTCGACGACCGCGGAGCCATCACCAGCATGCGGGCGTACTGGTCGCCGTCGGACATGACCGAGCTCTGAGCATGTCCGTCACCTGTTGTAGATGATCAGGTCCGCGCGCCCGCGCGTTTCGGCCACCATCGACGCGTTGATCTCGTCGGTGCCGTGAGCCCAGGCGTGGGCCGCGGGACCCGATTTACCTGCCGCGCGGTGCCGATCGATCAGACGCGCCAACCTGAGCTCGCGTGGGGTGTCGAGATACCAGACCTCGTCCATCACCGAACGCGCGCGCGGCCAGGCACCTGAAGCGGCGAGCAGATAGTTGCCTTCGGTGAACACCACATCGACGGCGCGCGGCACTGCGATCGAGGCAGCCACCGGATCGCCGAAGGCGTGGTCGAAGTCGGGCGCATAGACGACGTCCTCGTCGCGGCTGCGCAGCCGCTCCAGCAGAACGGCGAACCCGGCATCGTCGAAAGTGTCGACGGCACCTTTGCGATCCACCGACCCCAGCGCGCGCAGCACGGTGTTGCTGAGGTGGAAACCGTCCATCGGGACCACCACCGTCCGAACCCGCCTCGGCAGGGCCGCCACAACCTCGGTGACCAACGTCGATTTCCCGGTGCCGGGCGGTCCCGTCACCCCGACGATCAGGCGCTGCCCCGGCACCCGAAGTCCGAGCACACGCTGGGCCAGCTCGTGGGGGTCGGCGGAACCCGCGACCGCGTGGTTGTCCATGGTGCGCCCGTCTGATCGTGCCGGTCAGTCTGCGGTGAGACTAGTCTGCGGTCTTCGCGGTGCTGTCGTCTCAGCCGGTGGCGCGCCGGAACGATCCGTCCAGGCGAGGGTGGCGGCGGCACCCAAAACACCCACGAGCGTCCCGACGCCGAAGCCGCCGAAATTGGCGGCCGGAAGCGCAACGAGAGCGAGGAGCATGGCACCTCCACCTGCCGCGACCCGCGTCCTCGGCCGCACCAGCACCGAACCTGCGCACAACAGCATGGAGGCACCGAGGAACAGCGTGGACACTCCCGAGATGGTGCTGATCGAAATCAGCAGATCACCGACCTCGACGGTGGTGTAGGCGGGAAGCAGGAGGAACACAGCGGAGACAGTGAGCATGACCGCGCCCGCGAACGGGCGCATGCGGCGCCAATGCCGGAAGCGTTCCCTTCGGGTGAGCGGTGGTTCAGCCGTCAGCAACTTTTCGCACCCATCTCCGAGGTAATCGTGAAGTCGCGCAACGACAGTGACGTCGCGGTGAGGGACACTCCTTCCAGGCGGGCGCCCGTCATCGACGATTCCGCGGCCACCATCCCCGACGTGACCACACCCTGCACGTCGCCGGTGGCCGAAACATCGGCGCCCATCTCGACGTTCGAGATTCCGATCGAACCACCGAGGACGGACGCATCGACGACGAGGTCGCGGGCTGTCGTGCCGTCACCCGGGACCCGCAGGAACATCGTGACGTCCCCGACCAGGGGCAGGCCGTGTGCGACCGTCGAGAGGCACACGTCGGTCAGTCGAGCGGACTCGATCAGGATCGCGACCGTGGGCAACTGCCCTGCTTTCGTTGCGACCTGGCGAGGAAAGACGGTGATGCTCTCGCCCTCCACCGCCGACATCGTCCCGACGAACCTCTGACCCGACAGCGCGACGTTCATGGGTAGTTGTCCGTCGGCTATCCCGGCACCCAGGATCGTGGCGGCAAGCAACCCGCCGGACACGATCACGGCGAAGCGTCCCTTACGCAGCGCTCCCATTCGTTACCGCCGACTCTGGGGTGCACAAGCGGAATTGGGCATGGTGGCGGTCATCAATCTCCTGAGTGAGCTGGCCGGCGTGGGAAGGGAGCGGGCTCCGTCCCCGGGCTGCATGCTCAACCGCGGCCGCAAGGCTAACAGTTGGCAAATCGTGCCGCAAAGTCGACGGGGCTTGCGGTGGAATCAATGGGAGGACTAAGGTAGAACATACGTTCGAATTGGGGGGTTCGATGGCGGGTGGGAATTCAGTTGATGCACGCGATGCCGGGGCGGTCGGTGTCGCCGACGTGCGCGCGGTGGTGGACCGCTTACGCGTCGTCGAGCGCCACTGTGACGACGGTGTGCGGGTCGATCTACTGCGGGCGTTGGAAGAATTGAAAGCGGCCTGTGCGGGGGCGCAAGCTCGGGTAACCGCCGATTTCGCTTCCTCGCAACAGGAAGCGGCCGAATCGGCGAAAGTCCCTGTGTCGCAGCGCGGGCGTGGAATCGCGGCGCAGGTGGGACTCGCGCGACGGGACTCACCCTGGCGAGGGAACCGGCACCTGGGCATGGCGACGGCGTTGGTACACGAAATGCCCTTCACTCTGCGGTTGCTCGAACGCGGACTGCTCAGTGAATGGCGAGCGACGTTGCTCGTCAAGGAGACAGCCTGCCTGTCCCGGGAAGACCGAACAGTCTTGGACCGCCGATTGTGTGAAGACCCGGCCACCTTGGACGGCCTCGGGGACCGTGCGGTCGCGGCCAAGGCCCGAGCATTGGCCGCAGAGGTGGACGCGGCAGCGGTGGTGCGCCGCGCCCGGCGGGCGGAATCCGATCGGCGGGTCTCCTGCCGTCCGGCACCGGACACGATGGCGTATGTGAGCGCCTTGTTGCCGGTAAAGCAGGGTGTTGCGGTGCAGACGACGTTGTCGCGGGACGCAGCCGCGCTCATCGCAGCCGGGGACGGGCGGAGTCGGGGTCAGATCATGGCGGACCTGCTCTTCGAACGGGTCACCGGCGCCGGGGCCGCTTCGGGATGTGCGGTCACGGTGAATCTGGTGATGTCCGATCACACCCTGCTCGCCGGCGGGTCAGAGCCGGCGCACCTGCAGGGGTACGGCCCCGTGCCGGCCGCACTGGCTCGGGAATGGGTCGGCAAGAGCGGAGGTGGCGAGGCAGCCGGGGGTCACGAGACTGGGGGTCGTGAAGCAGCCGGAGGTCGGGAGACCACGGGCACAGCTCCGTCTGCTGAGCCAATGATGCTGCTGCGGAGGGTGTACGCGTGCCCGGAGTCGGGGTCGCTGACCGCGGTGGAGTCGCAGGCGCGGAAGTTCCCAGTGGGACTGGCGCGCATGATCGACCTGCGCGACCGCACGTGCCGCACGCCCTGGTGTGATGCGCCGATCCGGCACCACGACCACATCAGGTCGTGGCACAAGGGCGGGCCGACGACACTCGAGAACGGGGCAGGATTGTGTGCGGCGTGCAATTACGCGAAGCAGGCCGCCGGCTGGCATGCGGCCACGCCGAAGCGGACGCAAGGGGAGGTGCACGCGTACGACTTCCTCACCCCGACCGGGCACCGCTACAAGTCGACCGCACCGGCTCTCCCGATACCGATGTCGGACGTCGACCCGATGGCCGGGGACCTGCCCGTCGCGTACGACGAGTCGGCCTGATGGGAGGTAGGGCGTTTGCCCGACAGTGTGCCGGGGCACGCTGGAGAAATGACGCACGGAGAGGATCCAGCTCATCGCAACGACGATCCTGCGCTGATGTTGCTCGGCCGCACCCGTGCCTTGTGCGAGGGGTGCCTCGACACGGTAGGCGTGGATGGGTCGGCAGTCGCCGTGTTCGCCGGTGACACCACTCGTGACCTGGTGTACGCCACCGACTCGACCGCCGAGAGCATCGACGAATTGCAGTTCACCCTCGGCGAGGGGCCGTGCCTCGCCGCGTACCGCTCCCACAGGCCCGAGCTTCACGCCGATATGGCCGATCCGGCCGAATCCGCGCGGTGGCCGGCGTTCGCGCCGGAGCTGGTCGCGCTCGGGGTCCGCGGCATCTACGCCTTTCCGCTCGGACTGTGGAACGGGGGACGAGTCGGTGTCCTCGAGCTGTACAGCGACAAGCCCCGGACGCTCGACGTTGCCCAGTACCGCGCGGCCGAGGACTGCGCCGCGATGCTCGGTCCGACCGTGCTCGAGGAGCTCGACCCCACTCGCTACCCGTCGGTCTGGACCGATCCGGCGTTGTTCCCCCACGGCAATGTGCACGTCGCGGCGGGCATGATGGCGGGCCAGCTACGTATCTCGCCGGCTGATGCGATCTCCCGGCTGCGGGCGATGGCCTTCGCCGAGGAGCGCAGGATCACCGCGCTTGCGGAAGACATCATTGCCGCTCGTGTGACATTTCCTCCCGAGGAGCCTCGTGGTGAGCGCGGATGAACCTTGTGTGTGGGGCGCCGAAGGTGGGTAAGCGGTCCGACGAGTCGGGTCCCTACACGCTCAGGAGAAATTATGCGCAAGTTCGCAGCAGGCATCGCCGCGGCCGCACTGTCGGCCGGCATCATCCTCGTCGGAGCGGGTACCGCTGCCGCGGAACCTGTCCCGGACGGAACCTATCAGGGAACCACCGACGCGCCCGGAGGCGGACTGATCTGGAAGGGCAAGACCTTCCGGAACGGCACGGTCACCAACAATTTCGTGTTCGGTCTCAGTGGTCTGAGCGGCAACTACTACGAAGATGCGGCGGGCAGAACCGTCATCGATTACGGCCCCTCGGGTCTCGGATTCCTCACTGACACGATGGTGGCGAACGGGGACGGCTCCTACACCGGCGCCACGTACATCAACGGCAATCAGGTCGGAGGTTTCCGGTTGGCGAGGTAGGACCGACAGTGCGGGCCCGGTTCAGTCGATTCGCCTGAGCAGTAACAGTGCGCGTGGGCCGACCTCGATGTCGGCTCCGGCGAGGAATATCGCCTTCGGCTGTTCGGCCTCGGGCAGTCGGGTGTCGACGACGAGCTCCCAGGACTTTCCGTACTCGATCGACGGCAAGGGAAAGGTAATGCCGTCGTGATGAGCGCTGAGGTACAGCAGGAACGAGTCGTCGGTGACGGGTAACCCGTAGTCGTCGGTGTCGGGAATAGCGTTGCCGTTGAGGAAGATTCCTACGGTACGGCCGAAGTCGACGAGCCAGTCCTGCTCGGTCATCTCGCTTCCGTCGGGGCGCAGCCAGGCGATGTCGGGGAGGTTGTCGCCCCGTCGTTGCACGGGGCGGCCTTCGAAGAACCGTCTCCGCCGGAACACTGGGTGCTGGGTGCGTAGCTGCGCGAGCCGCCGGGTGAACGCGAGGAGGTCCTCGTCGGTGGCGGCCCAGTCGACCCAGGTGATCGTGTTGTCCTGGCAGTAGGCGTTGTTGTTGCCGTGTTGGGTGCGGCCCAGTTCGTCACCGTGGCTGAGCATGGGCACACCCTGCGACAGCAGGAGGGTGGCGAGGAAGTTCCGGCTCTGCTGCGCCCGGAGCGCGAGTATCTCCGGGTCGGTTGTCGGGCCCTCCGCACCGCAGTTCCAGGAGCGGTTGTGGTTCTCGCCGTCGTTGTTATTCTCGCCGTTGGCGTCATTGTGTTTGTGGTTGTAGCTCACCAGGTCGCGGAGCGTAAATCCGTCGTGGGCGGTGACGAAGTTGATGGAGGCGACCGGCCGTCGACGGGTGTGCTCGTACAGGTCGGCGGAGCCGGTGATGCGGGACGCGAACTCACCGAGCGTCCCGGGCTCGCCCCGCCAGAAGTCGCGGACGGTGTCGCGGTAGCGGCCGTTCCATTCGGTCCATTGGGGTGGGAAGTTGCCCACCTGGTACCCGCCGGGACCGAGGTCCCACGGCTCGGCGATCAGCTTCACCTGGCTGATCACCGGGTCTTGCTGCACGAGCTCGAAGAAACTCGCCAGCCGATCGACCTCGTAGAACTCGCGCGCGAGTGAGGCGGCGAGATCGAAGCGGAAGCCGTCGACGTGCATTTCCAGTACCCAGTATCGGAGTGAGTCCATCAGGAGTTGCAGCGCGTGCGGATGGCGCACGTTGAGGGTGTTTCCGGTCCCGGTGTAATCCATGTAGTACCGCCGGTCGTCGTCCACGAGACGGTAGTAGGCGGCGTTGTCGACCCCGCGGAAGCCGAGGGTCGGACCGAGGTGATTGCCTTCGGCGGTGTGGTTGTAGACGACGTCGAGGATGACCTCGATCCCCGCCTGGTGGACGGCCCGGACCATCGCCTTGAATTCCTGGACCTGGCCTGCAGGTGATCTGCTCATCGCGTACTTGGCGTCCGGCGCGAAGAAGCCGATGGTGTTGTATCCCCAGTAGTTCGACAATCCGCGCTCCTGCAGAAGCGCGTCGTCGGGGAAGTGGTGGACCGGCATCAGCTCGAGTGCGGTCACCCCGAGACTGCGAAGATGTCCCAGGACGGCCGGGTGTCCGAGGGCCGCGTAGCTGCCTCTCATTTCCTCCGGTACGGCCGGATGCAGCGCTGTGAGCCCTTTGACGGGGGCCTCATAGAGGACGGTGTCCGCGTAGGCATGCCGTGGAGGGCGATCGGTGCCCCAATCGAAGAAGGGGTTGATCACCACAGATTTCGGCATGTGCGCTGCGGAGTCCTCGTCGTTCCGGCTGTCGGGGAAGCCGAAGTCGTAGCCGAACAGTGACTGATTCCAGTCGAACCGTCCGTCGATCGCCTTGGCGTAGGGGTCGAGAAGAAGCTTGTTCGGGTTGCACCGGGCTCCCGCGCCCGGATCGAAGGGCCCGTGCACGCGGTACCCGTAGCGCTGGCCGGGTTCGATGCCCGGGAGGATGGCATGCCAGATGAAGCCGTCCAACTCGACGAGTTCGATCCTCGTTTCGGTGCCTGCGGTGTCGAACAGGCATAACTCCACCCGTTCGGCGACTTCACTGAACAGGGCGAAGTTCGTGCCCGACCCGTCGTACGTCGCCCCCAGGGGGTAGGCGGAGCCCGGACGAAGCAGCATGAATCCCCTTCGGTGGTCGGTCGGGTGTAGATGATGGCGTCTTTCGGCCGAGTTTCCGGGCCGAAGGGGAATAAAACCTGAGTGTGATGCGCTCAACTTTGCACACGCTTTCGCATTCACTCGTGGACGAGGAGGTCGAGGACGATGGCATTGCCAATCCGCCGACATGCCGATATGGCGCAATCGGACCCATTCCGCATCTTGGGCTCGTAGACCCGCCCGGCTCCGTCGAGACTGCGCGGGCTCGACGGACTCGGACCGACTCGGCAGGTCCGGAAACCTTGACTGACCAGCTCGGGAGTCGGAAAATTGAGTCCAACAGGCTCAACTCTGATAAACGCAGTCTTTTCATAACTGAGGAGGAAAAATGGCACGCGCGGTCGGTATCGACCTCGGTACAACCAACTCGGTCGTGTCAGTGCTCGAGGGCGGCGACCCGGTGGTGGTTGCCAACTCGGAAGGGTCCCGGACCACGCCCTCGGTGGTCGCCTTCGCCAAGAACGGTGAGGTGCTGGTCGGCCAGCCCGCCAAGAACCAGGCGGTCACCAACGTCAGCCGGACGGTGCGGTCGGTCAAACGCGAGATCGGCACGCCGTGGACGGTGGAGATCGACGGCAAGAAGTACACAGCGCAGGAGATCAGTGCCCGGGTTCTGATGAAGCTCAAGCGTGACGCCGAGTCGTATCTGGGCGAGGACATCACGGACGCCGTGATCACCGTTCCCGCCTACTTCAACGACGCGCAACGGCAGGCCACGAAGGAAGCCGGCCAGATCGCGGGCCTGAACGTGCTGCGCATCATCAACGAGCCCACCGCCGCGGCGCTCGCCTACGGCCTGGACAAGGGCGACAAGGAACAGACCATTTTGGTGTTCGACCTCGGTGGCGGCACCTTCGACGTCTCACTGCTCGACATCGGCGAGGGTGTCGTCGAGGTTCGCGCCACCTCCGGTGACAACCACCTCGGTGGTGACGACTGGGATCAGCGCATCGTCGACTGGCTGGTCGAGAAGTTCAAGGCGCAGAACGGCATCGATCTGACCAAGGACAAGATGGCGCTGCAGCGCCTGCGTGAGGCGGCGGAGAAGGCGAAGATCGAGCTGAGCTCCTCGCAGAGCACCTCGATCAACCTGCCCTACATCACCGTCGACGCGGACAAGAACCCGTTGTTCCTCGACGAGCAGCTCTCGCGCAGCGAATTCCAGAAGATCACCTCCGATCTGCTAGACCGCACCCGGGCCCCGTTCCAATCGGTGATCAGGGACAGCGGTATTGCGGTCAAGAACATCGACCACGTCGTGCTCGTCGGTGGTTCCACCCGCATGCCCGCCGTCTCCGACCTGGTCCGGGAGCTCACCGGCGGTAAGGAACCGAACAAGGGTGTGAATCCGGACGAGGTCGTCGCGGTGGGCGCTGCCCTGCAGGCCGGTGTCCTGAAGGGTGAGGTCAAGGACGTGCTGCTCCTCGACGTCACGCCGCTCTCGCTCGGCATCGAGACCAAGGGTGGGGTGATGACCAAGCTCATCGAGCGCAACACCACCATCCCGACCAAGCGGTCCGAGACCTTCACCACGGCCGACGACAATCAGCCGTCGGTGCAGATTCAGGTGTTCCAGGGTGAGCGCGAGATCGCCTCGCACAACAAGCTCCTCGGTTCGTTCGAGTTGGCGGGCATTCCGCCGGCTCCGCGCGGGGTGCCGCAGATCGAGGTCACCTTCGACATCGATGCCAACGGCATCGTGCACGTGACCGCGAAGGACAAGGGCACCGGCAAGGAGAACACCATCAGGATCCAGGAGGGCTCCGGTCTGTCCAAGGAAGAGATCGACCGGATGATCAAGGATGCCGAGGCGCACGCTGCCGAAGACTCCCGACGGCGCGAGGAGGCCGAAACGCGGAATCAGGCCGAGTCGCTGGTGTACCAGACCGAGAAGTTCATCAAGGACAACGAGGACAAGGTTCCCGAGGACGTCAAGGGCAAGGTGCGGTCGGCGATCAAGGAAGTGCAGGATGCTCTGGCCGGCACCGACATCGGGGCGGTCAAGTCCGCGGTCGAGAAGCTGGCCACGGAGTCCCAGTCCTTGGGTCAGGCACTGTACGACACCCAGGCGCAGCAGGGCGGCGCGCCCGGCGGCGACGGGACCACGGGGCCCGATGGATCCGAGCAGGTGTTCGATGCGGAGGTGGTGGACGAACCCGGGAGGGAGGATGCGCGATGAGCACTGAGCGCACCAACGGGAAAGAACCACCGCGAGAACCAATTTCGATCACTGATAAACGCCGGGTCGATCCGGAGACCGGTCAGGTTCGAGAGCACACGCCCTCGCAACCCCCGGTCACCGGCGGCCGGAGCCAGTCCGCCGACGGTGGGAAGTCGGGCGCGGCCGCCGGTGGGAAGACGGGCGCGCCCGGCGAGGATCGAGTGGCGGAGCTGACCGCCGATCTGCAACGACTGCAGGCCGAGTTCGCAAACTACCGGCGGCGGGTCGAACGCGATCGGCAGGTCACGGCCGAGATCACGAAGGCTTCCGTAGCGGAGAAGTTCCTCGGGATTCTCGACGACCTCGACCGGGCACGCAGCCACGGCGACCTCGAGCACGGACCACTGCGCGCTATCTCGTCCAAGATCCGGGCAACGCTTGCGGACCTGGGGGTGGCCGCATTCGGCGAGGAGGGCGATCCGTTCGATCCGACTCTGCACGAGGCAGTTCAGCACGAGGGCGACGGGCACGAGCTCGTCGTAGGAAGTGTGCTGCGCCGCGGCTACAAATTCGGTGACCGCAAGGTGTTACGGACGGCGATGGTCACCGTGGTGGACGCTCACCGATCGTAGGGACTGTGGAAGGAGGATGCCCGGTGACGCAGCAGGAATGGTTGGAGCGGGACTTTTATGCCGATTTGGGCGTCTCCTCTGGTGCATCGGCGGACGAGATCAAGAAGGCGTACCGGAAGCTGGCCCGCGAGCTGCATCCGGACGCCAATCCGAACGACTCCCGCGCCGAGGAACGGTTCAAGTCGGTCAGTGAGGCGCACGCCGTGTTGTCGGACCCTGCCAAACGTAAGGAGTACGACGAGACGCGGCGGCTGTACAAGGCAGGAATGTTCGGTAACACGGGATTCCGCCCAGGCCCGACCGGCACCTCCCGAATGAGCGATTTCGACCTCGGCGATCTTTTCGGGAACGGATCGCACTTCACGACTGCCGATGCCGGCTCGATGAGTGACGTGTTCGGTGATCTGTTCAGGAGTCGCCGACAGACCACCCGGGCGCGCCCACGTCGGGGTAGCGATATCGAGACAGAGACACATCTGTCCTTCCGGGATGCGGTCAACGGTGCGGTCGTACCCTTGCGCATCAGTGGACCGACGGTGTGTACCACCTGTCACGGCAGCGGGTCTCGTCCGGGAACTCATCCGCGTCGGTGTCCCTACTGCGGTGGTTCCGGCGTGCTCAACCGGAACCAAGGCGGGTTCGGGTTCAGTGACGCCTGCGACGAGTGCCGTGGCACCGGCTCGGTGGTCGATTCACCGTGCTCGGACTGTCACGGAGCCGGGGTCGCGAACCGCACCCGCACCATCTCGGTGCGCATCCCCGCCGGGGTGAGTGACGGGCAACGAATCCGGCTTCCCGCACAGGGTGAGCCGGGTCTGCGAGGCGCGCCGTCGGGCGATCTGTACGTGAATGTGAAGGTGGATCCCGACCCCGTGTTCGCCCGTGCCGGTGACGACCTGACGGTGACCGTACCGGCGACGTTCAGCGAATTAGCCCTGGGCACAACGATCTCGGTTCCCACTCTCGACGGTCGTGTCAGCGTGAAGATTCCGCCGGGTACCCCGACCGGTCGGACCTTCCGATTACGTGAGCGTGGCGTACCACGCCGCAGCGGACCACCCGGAGATCTGTTGGTGACCGTGGAGGTCGCCGTGCCGCCCCGGTTGGATCAGCATGCGGTCGATGCGCTGCGCACGTACGAGAAAGAGGAGAAGTCCGCGGGATTCGATCCGCGCGCCCACTGGCCCGGTCGCGGATGACGCTCATGACGATCACCCCACTCGGTACCGAGGTTGGTGCGCCGGCGGAATGGGTATCTCCTACACGATGATGGGGGATTTCCGGAACGGAGGTGGGCTGTGGACAGCTTCCTGGCCACCCCACGGCGGGTGGCGGTCGCGGGAGACTGGCACGCCGACACCGACTACGCCGTCGGCGCGATCGCCCGTGCGGGAGCCCGCGCCGCCGATGTGATCGTCCAGCTCGGCGATTTCGGTTACACATTCCGCCCCGCATACCTCGACAACCTCGACGCCGCCCTCGCGGAGGAGGGCTTGGTCCTCGGTTTCGTCGATGGCAATCACGAGGACTTCGACTGGCTGTTGCAACAACCGATCGCCGACGACGGCCTGCGGTATCTGCGGGAACGCATCGTCCACCTGCCGCGCGGGCTGCGCTGGCAGTGGGGTCAGCTGCGGTGCCTGGCTGTCGGCGGGGCTTGCTCGCTCGACAAGATACTGCGGACCCCGCACACCTCGTGGTGGCCGCAGGAAGCCCTGAGCGCCGACGAGGTCGGCACCATCACCGCCGCTGGTGGTGCCGAGGTGATGTTCTGCCATGACTGTCCCGCCGGAATAGCCGTCCCCGGGTCGGCTCGTCGTGAGGCCGGTGTGCCACCCGACGAGTTGCGCGAGACTGCCGAGAACCGTGATCGACTTCGGATGATCGTCGACGCGGTTCGGCCGATTCGGTTGTGGCACGGCCATTTTCATCAGCGCTACCAAAGCCTGCTCGACGCCGGGGACTATCGCACCGTCATCGACGGGTTGGGCCGCAACAGCGATCCGATCGATAACAACATGGTCGTCGTCGATGTGGCGGCGCTCGGCAGGCACGTCGCGGTGACACCCGCGTCCGGCGACGGGCGGGTCAATCCGTTCGCCGACGCGGACGCCGTTACCCCCACACGGCCGCTCAATCGGGTTCGGGGGCCCAGGCGCCGAGGAGAAACTCCGGCCTGACCGTGGGGTGTCCACCCGACGGGCCCGGGGACTCGTCGAGTGGGCGGGGAACTGAGGGGGTCCGGTTACGCGGCTGCGAAGTTCGTGGCCGGTGCAGTGCGTCGGTGCCACGCCGGGTCGTACACGTAGGCCAGTCGGCCGAGGGTCACTGCCGCGAGCATCAGCCCGAAGTCGCGCAGTGCGATGTCGTAGAAGCCCGGGTAGCTCAGCAGGTTGACGATGATCCCGGCGAGCCAGGCGGCAACGATGTAGGCCGCGTATCGCGGTTTGATCGCGACAGCGATCCCGGCGACGATTTCGATCACTCCGACCACCAGCATGGTCTGGTGGGCGCTGAGGGGGACGATGTCGACGATCCAGGGTGCCAGGTAGTTCTCCCAGGTGGTGAGCAAATTGGTGAACTTGTCGAGGCCCATGACGATTGGCAGCACGGTGAAGCCGATGCGTAGCAACAGAAATGCGCCATAGGCAGGGTCGCTGCGTGCGCGTTGCACGGCGGCACCGAGGGAATGTTCAGAGACTGCTGACGAGGAGCGTGGCGTCGGGGCGTTCATCACTGATCCTTCTGTAAAAGTAATAGGAACTGTTTTTAGAATCCGCCCGCCCGCACCTATTTGTCAATAGTTCTTGGTGATAGAGTCGAGGCATGTCCTCCACAGCCCGATCGGCTGCGCCGGCGGCTCTGGCGGCTTTGAGTAATCTGGACGATCCGTTGCGGCGCAAGCTGTACGAGTACGTGACCGAAAGCGCCACGCCAGTTTCCCGCGAGGAAGCGGCCGCGGCCGTCGAGATCGGTCGAACCCTCGCGGCCTATCACCTCGACAAGCTCGCGGATGCCGAACTGTTGACCATCAGTTACCAGCGGCCGGCGGGCCGGAGCGGTCCCGGGGCCGGGCGTCCGGCGAAGTTGTATGCCCGGGCCACGAAGGAGATGGCCGTCAGCGTGCCGCCGCGGGACTACGAACTGCTCGCCCGGTTGCTCGTCTCCTCCGTGGAACAGGATGCCAGCGGAGCCGTTCGGAACGCGGTGAACGAGGCGGCGCTCGATGCCGGACGCCGATCTGCCGCCGAGTCCGGGGGCAACCTTCTGGCAGCGCTCCGAAGCTGCGGATACCTGCCGCAGGTAGATGGCGACGGCCGAGTCGAGTTGCGTAACTGCCCGTTCCATCTCGTCGCCCAGGACCATCTGGATGTGGTGTGCGGGCTGAACTTACGGCTCGTCGAGGGGATGATCGCCGGAAGCGCCGAACCCGGTGCGCGGGCGGTACTCGATCCGCGACCCGACCGGTGCTGTGTAGTGGTCGACCCTCCGGAGTCCTGACTGTCTGCCTCGACCCGAACCGATCACGACGACGGCGCGGTGAAGTTGCGCATGAAGTTCCGGGCTACTTCGTGAACTTTCGTGTTGGTGCGTTGGAGATCTTGGCGAGCCGTTCGAATGCCTGGTCGCTCGAGATTCCGTGGATGGCCATCAGTACGCCTTTGGCCTGGTCGATGTCGGCGCGTGACCTCAGCGCATTCTGAAGCTGGAGGACTTGGTCGTGTGCGCGCTGCCAGCGGAGTGCATTGGCGATACCGAGAGGTAGGCGTGAATTCCGGCCGCCTCTGCGGCGGAGGTGAATTCGGACCATTCTTCTCGGTGTCGGCCGACGACCGCGCGAACCGGCTCTCGTGTGTGGGCGGCTTGTAGGCAGGGCCCACGGCCAGCGGCGTACTGGCGTTCGTCGATGGCGGCGACAGCGGCGTCGGTCGTGGCAACTGTGTCCGGAACGCCATCGACGAGGCGGGTGACGCTGGCGGCATCGGCCTCGGGGAGTGCCGTGACGGCTGTGTGAGCCACTCGTTGCAAGGCCGTCTCGAGTGGTTCGCAGGCGATGGCCTCGTCGCGGCTATGGTCTCGAGGTTATGCCGTGAGGCCGTGTGCGAGGCTGTTCCTCCGGTAGTTTTCTACTGCGTCGACGACCTATTCGTCGGCGACTTCACGGTCGTCGTCCATGGGCACGGTGAAAGCCTGTTCCCACACGTCGGCCTCGGGGGCGTCCCACCTGCCGGAGGTGGGTGGTATCAGCTCCGCGACTGGGGCTGCCGACTGCTGTTGTTCGAAGCTGTCGGCCTCGGGAGCGTCCCACGACGACCGCGAAGTCACGGGCTGCTCGTCGGCGATCGAGCGGCTCCCTGCATCGATGGGGTCGGCGGGTTGTGCTTGCTCGAGCTGGTCGGCTTCCGGGACGGCATCGGAGAGGTCGATGTCCATGGTCGGTGTCCTTTCTGCTCGTAGCTGGGCGTTGTCGGCAGCGAGGCGGGTGTTGTCCCGTTGAAGTTTCTCGGTTCGACGCTCGAGGTCCAGAATTCGGCCGATCCCGGCCAGGTTGACGCCGGCCTCTATCAGCTCGGAGACCCGCTGGAGGCGTGCGAGGTCGTAGTCGCTGTAGCGGCGATTACCTCCGCTCGTGCGTGCCGGTGTGACCAGTCCGTACTGCTCGTAGAAGCGCAGCGTTTGGGCCGCGATGCCCGACAGTTCGGAGGCGACGGAGATGCCGTAGAGGCCGCGCCGGGATTTCGGAAGGATTTTCCTCGGCATAACACCTCCTCGGAAGTGGAATTCTCGCTGCCTTCGATTTACCCGATAATACCCCTCGCGCTGCAATAAACCTACATTAAATGCTGCAAGCATCTGGTCTCTCGCCGTCACCGGGGCGGCAGGTCGGGAAAGGTGGAGGTCTCGGCGTCGAGCATGGCGTTGAGCCAGACCAGGGCCTCGACCAGAGTGGTGGCCCGCACCGCTGGATCGGATTCGCGTTCGGCCGCCGCGAGCTGCGCACGGGCGGCGGCGCGATCGTCGGCCAACAACGCCAGCACCGACCGCCCTACCCGGCCCTGTCCGGGAGGCAGATCGCCGGCACCGACCGTACGGCCGGCGGTGGTTCGGACCTCGAGGACGAAGGATTCCCCATCCGCCGCCGCGCCCAGGCGCGCGACGACCACGTCCGCGAGCGCGGTGACAATCCAGGTCAGTACATCCCCGTAGAGGGCCGGCCGAGAGAGCGAACTCCCGGGCGACTGCACGAGCGGGGACAACTCCGCAGAGAGCGCCGCGTAGTCTCGATCGGCGACCAGCGCGATCAGATGTCCGGCGACAAACCTTGCCTCCGGATACGCCCGGCCACCGCCGTCCGAAGCCATGAGCGACGAATACCCATCTCGATGGGGAACACGCATCCAGGGCTGGATCAGGCAGGTCGGATCAGGCGTTCGTTACCGCACAGTCGTCAACGGTGACGCCGGACCGGACCGGCCCGGAACATCGGTGTCGGGTCGCTCGATGCGTGGTGCCGGACGCGAATAATCGTTGGTGGCATCCCGGCGCTCGGTGGCGCCACCAGGCTCTGCCGGTCGTATTCGGCGCGACGGAGCGGGTCACGGAGCACGGCGTATGCGGCCAGTAGGTGTTGCAGCGACTCGTCGGAAGGCTGGGCGTCGAGTGCGGCTTCGCGGGTGTCGGGGTGGAACTGCCGCAATCTGCGCCGGTACGCGCTGGTGATCTCGCTCTGGGTTGCAGTGCGTGGCAGCCCGAGGATGTCGTAGAAGTCGGTGCGGGTGTTCATGATCGGCGTATCTCCTTGCCGTCACCTCCACCCGCCCGCTTTCACACTCCCCAACTCTTCGTCACGTCGGAGGGGAGCGCTGTTTGGCACGGATCTCCGGTATCGGCGCCGTGGACGGAGTCCAGGGCGCCGATGGGAGTGGGAGGGGGCGAGGCGAACCGGTCGTACCCATAGTCACCAACCCGAGCAGGACGACGGCCTGCGGCGTGAGCGCCTCGGCGAGGAGGCGGTCGGAGTCGGCGAGGAGTACGTGGTACTCGATCTCCGACCACGGCCGAATCTCGCAGCTGGTCGGCTCCACAATGTAGGGACTGTTGTCTTCCGGTGTCATCGCGATCGCCCCTCCCCGGTCAGGGTCAGGCGTTGACTGCCTTCTTCTCTGTGTTGGTGCCAATTTCGATCTTGCGCGGCTTGGCCTTCTCGGCGACAGGGATGGTCAGGGTCAGCACCCCGGCGTCGTAGCGGGCCTCGATCCGGTCGGTGTCGAGGTTCTCGCCGAGGAACAGTTGCCGGCTGAACACGCCCCGTGGCCGTTCGGCCGCGACCATTTCCTTGTTCTCGTCCCGACTCGGCCGTTCGGCATGCACGGTGAGAACGTTGCGTTCGACGTCCAGGTTCAGCGAATCGGCGTCCACTCCCGGCAGGTCGAATTCGACGATGAACTTCTCACCTTCTCGCCAGGCGTCCATAGGCATCACTGCCGGGCGGGCAGCGGTACCGAGGATCGACTGGGTCAAACGATCGAGGTCGCGGAACGGATCTGTGCGCATCAACATCGTGTCCACCTCCAGAAAACCCTCTCGTTGTGACAGGTTACCTGCAGCAGATGCTGTAGATTCGTTATAGCATCTGTCGTAGTTGAAAGCAAGAGATTTGGGAAGAAAATTCCTGGTGGGAGTCCCTTTCTGATCCTCCCGGTCTCACGAAGCGGGCTGAGTCTCGATCGTCCGTAGACGCTGCTGGAACGTGCGCAGCAACAGGATCGCCGCGGTCAGCAATCCGCAGGACAAGCCGATCCACATGCCGTAGGTGTCGAGGCCGAACCCGAAGGCGAACAGAAGGCCCACCGGCAAACCCACCAGCCAGTACCCGATGAGGGTGATACCGAAACTCGAGGCCGTATCGCCCACCCCGCGCAGCAGTCCGATACCGATGTTCTGGGCGGAGTCGGCGAACTGCTGGAAGATCGCGATCGCGAGGAGCACCGTCGCGATGGACACGGCCGTGGTGTCCGAGGTGTCCATGAACAGCGACAGCACCCAGGTCGGTGCCAGGAGATACACGACACCGACGACGGCGATGACGATTGCCGCGTGCGAGAAGGCGACTCGGGCGGTCAGACGCGATTTGATCGCCTCACCGAGTCCGACGAATCGACTGACCAGGATCGACGAACCGTGTGAGATGCCCACCGACACCTGGAAGACGATGTAGGTGAGCTGGTTGACCACGGTGTGGGCGGCCAGAGCGGGAGCGCCGAAGCTGCCGATGATCACCGCGGTCACCGAGAACAGACCCGCCTCGCTGCCGTAGGTTCCGGCGATCGGGACCCCGAGGCGGAGGATCGTCCGTACGGTCTCGGGCCGGGATCGGTGGATGGCAAAGCTGAGCATCGGCGACAGCACGTCGTCGCGGCGCACCATGGCCGCGAAGATCCCGAAGGTCAGCAGGTACACCAGCGAGGTGGAGACACCGATGCCCGGCAGGCCGAGGGCGGGAAGCCCGAAGGTGCCGTAGATGAAGGCCCAGTTGAGGGCGATGTTGAAGAGCACCGACAGGATGGTGATGACGAGCAGCGCCTTGGGCCGCCGCATGCCGACGGTGAACTGGCGAATCACCTGGAACCACAAGCACGGCACCAGGCCCGGGGCGAGCGCGATGAGCATCGGCAACGCCATGTCGAGAACCTCGGCGTCCTGGCCGACGAACCGGAGACCGTAACCGAGCCCGACTAGCAGGATGCCGCCGAGGATTCCGGCGACCGTGGCGATGAGGAAGCTCGACCGGACGATGTCGCGAACTTCCTCCGCGGTGGCCTCGGACGGTGTGGTGTCGCCTGTCCGTTCACCGCGGCCGACAGCCCCGGAAATGAGGTTGCCGACGGCGGTCACCAGCCCGACGCCCATGGTGCGCAACTGGTTGAACAAGGTGATGGCCAGACCGCCTGCCGCGAGGGCCTGGATGCTGATCAAGCCCATCATGACGGTGTCGGTGGTGGTGAGCGCCACCTGCGCGAGCTGGGTCAGGGCGATCGGCGCAGAGAGATAGGCGAGTTCGCGACTGGTCTGCCGGTAATTCTGTGTGGGCGCGATGGTTCCTGTGCTTCCGTGTGTCATGCGTACTCGATCGGCGACTGCTCGCGGGCGGACCGGCTTGCCGGTACTCCGGCCGCATCGAGCTTCTCGTCCACGTGCAGCTCGGCGGCGAGGTCGAGGAGCTCGTGGCGTGTCATCCATTCGTCGTCGAAAACTGTATCAAGGTACTTCTCGCCACCGTCGCAGACGATCGTGACGACTGTGCTGCCGGCGGGCAGCGTCGGGAGAACATCGAGTGCGGCGAAGATGGCGCCGCCGGACGAACCACCGACCATGAGCCCGTTCCGCCGGGCCAGAGCCCGAGCGGTCGCGAAGGCATCGACATCGGACACCTTGACGCCCTGGTCGAGGAGCGAGTAATCGACTGCGGTTCCGATGGTGGCCCCGGGAGGAGTGCCGGTGCCCGACTGGTGGTACGGCCCACCGGGTCCCCCGAAGGCGATGGAACCGACGGGTTCGACGCCGATGACGGTGGTCGACTGCCCGAGCCGCCGCAGTTCGCGCGCCGTCCCGAACAGTGAGCCGCCGGTTCCGACCGCGCAGACCAAGGCGTCGATCGGCGAGGCCGCGTCGTCGAGGAGCTCCGCGGCGAGGGCGCGGTAGCCCACGGCGTTGCTCGGGTTGTTGTGTTGCTCGGGAAACCACCCCTCCGGATCCGCCGCGGCCATCTGCTCGGCGAGGTCCTCACGGGCCGAGGTGGCGAGCTCGGTTTCGCCGTCCTCGGTGACGAAGTGCAAGTGAGCGCCCATCGCCCGCATGGATCGCAGCTTCTCGGCGCTGGCGTGGTTGTCGACGACGGCGGTGAAGCGGTATCCGCGTTCCGCCGCGACCACAGCCAGCCCCAGTCCCGTGTTGCCCGAGGTGGATTCGATGATGTGGCCTCCGGGACGCAGCAACCCCGCGACCTCGGCATCGATCACCATCTGGCGCGCCATCCGGATTTTCATGGACCCGGTCGGATTGAACTGCTCGAGTTTGAGGAGATAGCGTGTCCCGTTTTCGAGGGTGCACAGCTGTAGCAGGGGAGTGGAACCGATCAGATCCGACACTCGGCTGACGACGCGGGCGGTAGTGGCAATGGTCTCCACTGTCTTCTCCTAATTGCTGGTGGGACGGTCGAGTTCCCAGGCGGGTCGGCCGTCGACGTATGTGATGACGACCTTGGGCGGGACGGGGGTGTCGTGAAACGCGGATTCGTTCGAGTCCATCTGGTAGCCCGCGGTGTTGTGGTACACCAGGAAATCGCCTGGGGCGGGTCGGTGCGGGAACTCGATCACTCGCCAGGTCAGCATGTCCGATTCCAGACAGGTCGCGGCCCCGACCGACGCGAAGAACGGGATCCGGTCCTCGGCGGGCGTCGTTGCGGACACCAGCTGAGGGTCGGGGAGGAATTCGGTGTCGAACCACTGTTCGGACAGGCTCAGGCTCGTGCCGTTGACGACGATCATTCCGGGATCGCGTTCCTTGACTCCCAGCACGGGGAACACGGTGATCCCGGCGCGGTCCAACAGGGCGCGACCCGGTTCGGCGAAGAATGAGATGCCGTGGTCCTGGCTGAACTGGGCCAGCGATTTCCGTCCCGGTGCGGGTTCGGTGAGGATGGCCCGCAAGGCGTGCGCTCCGGTGATCGCCGAGTGGTACGGGTAGTAGCTGTCGAAGCGCTTACCGGCATGAAATTCGTGGGCCGATTCGCCCATGAATCGCTGCCAGTCCTCCTGCGGCACATAGCTGATGGGGTACCCACCCCCCAGGCTGATCGTTCCGGCAGCGAGCCCCTGCGCGCGGGCGGCACGGAGGCGTTCGACCAGTTGGCCGGCCTGATCGCGACGCTCGGGAATGCTGTACCCGGAGAGGTGGAAGCTGTACCCGAGCATCGTCACGTCAGCCGAGCGATCGAGCGCAAGCTGTTCGGCATACCGCAATTCGTCGTCGTTCATCCCGAATCGGCTGGTCTCCGGTTGCGGAAGAACACGGAAGAGGACCCGCACGCCCAGTCCGTCGGACAGATCGGCGAGTGCCCGGAGCTCGCTCGGGGAATCGATGGTGACGACGGCGTCGTGCCGCACGGCCAGAGCGAGGAGTTCGGCCGGTTTGGCGGGGCCGGTGATCAACAGATCGCTGCCCCGCACTCCCGCCGAGAGGGCTTGGCGAAATTCTCCGGCGCTGGCCACATCGATACCGAAGGTGCCCGAACGTCCGGCGCGGCGGTCGGTGGTGACGAGGTCGGCGACGGCATCGGCGAAGGCGTTCGCCTTGTTGGCCTTCTTCCCGAAGTAGACGGTCCCGTCGACCCCTGCCTCGTCGAAGACGGCCGCGAAGCTGCGGGCGTTGCGCGAAAACTGTGCCGGGTCGAGAAGATGCACGGGCCCGCCGCCGAATCCCCGCACGAGGGCGCGCAACAGCGACCGGTCGGCGGTGACGGTGTCGGTCCAGGGGGTGGTCAATGCCGGTAGTCGCACCGACCGCAGAATGCTTCGGGTCATGACCACAACTCCAACGGGCTGCCGAGGCCCTGCTCACATGCCTTGTGTGCAAACAGGAGCCCGAGCGCGATGTCGGTGACCACGAGTCCGCTGTTGTAGGCGAACACCCGGTCCGACGCCGAAAGGCGGGGCAGCGCCCGGCCGGCCAGAATGTCGGGCAGTTCAGCATCCACCGAACGCAGGACACCGTCCGGGCCGGCCATGTCGGTACCGGTGGTACGCATCTGTTCGGCGTTGGTGGCCACCACGTAATCCGCGCCCGACAGGGTCGACGGCGACAGACCGTAACCGACGAGGATGGAGAGCGCGCCAGGGGCGAGCCAGTCGGCTTCGATCCGCGCGGGCGTCGCTTCACCGGCCACAGCGAGGATCACGTCGGCCCGGCGGGCGGATGCCTCGAGGTCGGTACTGACCGTGATCGTGCGGTCCGGGTACTGACGAGCCAATTCTTCTCGGACCGCGGCAATTCCGTCCGGATGTGTGCCGAAGAGTTCGAGGTGGGTGAACTGTGGGTGTGCGGTGAGCGCCAATGGCAGCGCGAACCGCCCCTGCGTTCCGGAACCGACGACGAGGACGGTGGACGCGCTCGGTGCCGCGCAGGCCCGGATGATCAGCCCCGATACGGCCGGTGTGCGCAGGGCGCCGATGCGTCCGCAATCCATCAGGGCGATCGGGAGTCCGGTGGCGTCGTCGTACAGCGACAGCGTGGTGTAGTAGCGCTTACTCGTACGATTCCGGTCCGGGTCGAACTTGTACGAGCTCTTGAAAGCCACGGTGGAGCTCTGCCCGTCCCGGGCGAGCATCGAGTAGGCCACCGAATGTTTGTCGGCGGGAGCGACGGTGAGCTTCCCGGGATTCGTCGACTCTCCCGCCGCCAGAGCGCTGTACGCCTGCTCGACCGCGGCGAGCACCTCACCGGGGGACACCTCGACCTTGTCGAGATCGCTCGCCGTCAGCGTCAGGATCGGATGGGGTACGCTCATCGGCTCGCGCTCCTGACGGAGTAGATCGGATGAACTCCCGACGGGTCGACGACGTCCTCACCGTACCCGTCCTCGAAGTCCTCGGCCGGGGGTCGATGCCGGCCCGGGACCCGCACGTTGATGCGCTTGAGCCACCGGTCCGTGCCGTCGTAGCGAGGTGTGAAGGGAACCCGCCCGTGCACGATGACGTCGTTGTCGATCATCAGCACCTCCCCGGCGTCGAGGGAGATCGTGCGGGCATGGCGTGCGAGTTCGTCGGACAGTCGGGCGTAGGCGCGCCGATACCGTTCGGGAGCCGTGTCGAGTGGTGTGTAGGCCGGATCGTAACGCAGGCACAGCCCGTCCTCACCGACCCAGAGTGTCGGCAGCGCAAGAGCATTGGCGCCGGGTACTGCCGTGGGCACGCCCGCCGCCGGGTTGGTCTCGTAGGAGGCGTCCGGGAGGATCGGGACCGTGGCGCTGGCGAGTTCGACGAACTCGGCGGGTTCGAGTTCCACTTCCCGGACCGAGGAGATGGTCGTGCCGATCCGGTCGTGATTACGCATCCCGCCGAGCAGAAGGAAGTGGCACCGTCCTGGGTGAAAGGCGTCCTCGGTGTGTGGTTCGAGCAGGACGGTACTGCTTGCCCCCGTCTGTTCCGTCTCGTGTCCCGGAGACGGCACGATGTTGTTGACCAGGCGACCCTCCTGCTGGCCGGACCACCCGAAGGGGGCGCCGACGACATGCGCGAGCAGCAGCATCAGCACGTCCCACTCGGCCGTCCGGTGGGGGTCCACGTCGTTCCATCGCGCGGGGGTGGGACCGATTGCCCGATCGTCGATCTCGAACCCGGACAGCACCTGGAATCCGAGTCCGCGCGGCTCCATGGTGCACGCCTCGCGAACCTCGGCGGGCAGCGTTTTCGCGATGTCCGCTGCCTCACCGATCAGATCGGGATTGTCGACGGTGCCGTACGCCGACACCACCGCCGCGAGAAGGTCTGCAGTGGCCGCCGCTCCGGCAACAGAGATGGCACGCGTGGTCAGTGTTGATGCTGTGGGCATGGAGTATCCAACTTTCGGTCAGACGATCGAGAACCGCCGTTGCTGAGAAGAAAGTGTTGTGTGAGTGCGCGATTCGAAAAGGCTCACGGCCGGAATCAGTGTATGGGAAGGCTAACCTCATTTTAGGCCAACCGAAACCTTCTGTGCGGCAGATCACACTACTGGACGGATCAACGTATTCCTATGTGGCAGTGTGGTTTAACGATTGATTACCTTTGGATTCGACGGGTCGGCGGAGCCGGTCGGCCGCGGCATATGAGCCTGATTCGACTACCCGTCCGTCGTCGATCACGAGTACGTCCCGACAGTATCGGGCCGCGAGTTCCAGATCGTGAGTGATCACGATCAAGCTCGTATGTCGCTCGTGCATCGTCCCGCGAAGCACATCCATGACGGACTGCGCGGTGGCGGCATCGAGCGCGGATGTCACCTCGTCACAGATCAGGACGTCGGGTTCCGCAGCCAGTGCGCGCGCGATCGAAATGCGTTGGCGCTGACCGCCGGAAAGTTCGGAAGGGTAACGAGCGGCGAATGCCCCGGTGAGCCCCACGGTGGCGAGCAGTGCGGTGACCGTGCTGTCGAGGTGGGCCCTTCCGCGGACACCCCGACGCCGCAAGGGCCGGGCGAGGGTATGTCCCACGGTGTGAGCGGGATTGAGTGTCGACAGCGGGTTCTGCGGGATGAGCTGTATCCGGCCGCGCAGCGACCGTGGCCGGCGGGCGATCGGTAGTCGGAGCGGGGCATCGTGAAGTCGCATCGTTCCGGTCGCCGCCGGTTCGAGGCCGGCGAGCACCCGCGCCAAAGTCGTTTTCCCGGCTCCTGATTCGCCGAGAACTGCGGTCGCCTCGCCTGGGTGGACCGAGAGATCCACGCCCTCCAGAACACCTTTTCCGCCACGGACGAGACCGAGGCCGGATGCGGACAGCACGGCGGAACCGCGTGGAGTCTCTGCCGTCGTGGCAGTGGTGTGCACCCTGGTGGTGACGGGGACGCCCAGGTGCACGGTGTGATCCGCGAGTTCGTGCAAGATTGTGGTGTCGTGACCGGACACCGCGACTGCGACACCGGTATCGGCGAGACGGCGTAGGACGTCGGCGACTTCGTGCCGCACACGCCCGTCCAATCCGGCGAACGGTTCGTCGACAAGGAGCACGTCGACACCTCGGATCAGGGCCCGGGCGAGCGCCACCCGCCGCTGCTGGCCGCCCGAGAGGGCGCCCGGACGGCGATGCAGAACCGATGCGGGTAACTGCACACGCTCCAGAACGCGGGCCGGTTCGTCGGGGTCGCGGGTGGCGGCGACTTCACGGAGCAGCGCGCCCACTCGCATGGTGGGGTTCAGGGCAGATCCGGGATCCTGTCCCACGAAGGCCAGGTGTGCCCGGCGGAGTCGGCGCAGCGGTTCGGGCTCCAACGTCAGTACGTCGTGCCCCAGAACCCGGAGACTGCCGGACTCGCGGCGGGCTCCGGGCGGAAGGTATCCGACGATTGCCTGCAGCAGTGTTGTTTTTCCCGATCCGGATTCACCGGTGATTGCGGTGACCGTGCCGGGGCGCAGGGTGATCGACCCGTCCTGCAGGAGCGGCGTCGCCGTGCCGGCGGCGGTGATGGTCAGGTGCTCGGCGACCACTGCCGGATCCGTCATACCTGCACCCCCTGCCGGCCGGTCCGGGCCGAGGCGATGGCGAGATTGACACTGACCGCGAGCAACCCGATCGCGAGGCTGGGTACGAGAACCGACCACGGGTTGAGCAGGGCCCCGGAGCTGTTCTCCCGGACCATCAGAGCCCAGTTGGAATCCCCGAGCGCCGTCGGCAATTGGAGGAATGCGGCAGTACTCACGAGGTACATCGCCTCCACGAAGCGGAGGCCGAGTTGGGTGGTCACCGTGGTGCGCAGGTTCGGTAGGACTTCGCGGAATACGAGATACGCCAGGCGCTCGCCACTCGCGGCGGCGACTTCGATGTATCCCGACGCGGCGACACCACTGGCGGCGGCGGCGAAAACCCTTGCAGTGTAGGGGGTGCCGACGACCACGGCGATCAGTACCAGGCCGGCGGCGCCCGAAGTCGGCCACGACAGCATCACGAGCAGGATCGCGAGGATCGGCGGAAGCAGCATCAGGGCGTCGGTGGACCGTTCGATGATTGCGCCGACCCGGGGCCGCAGGGCCGCTACGGTACCGATGACGGCCGCCAGCGCCGTGACGAGGACAGCGATCACCGCGGCGAGCACGAGCAGTCCCCACCCCCCGACGAGGAGGTGCGTCAGGACGTCCTGGCCGAGGTGATCAGTGCCCAAGGGCGCCGCCGCGGACGGCTCGGCGTAGGGAATGTCGACACCGGCGTCCACCGCGTGCGGTGCGAAGAAGGGGCCGAGGACGGCCAGCGCGATGACGGCGGCAGCGGGGAGCGCGAGCAACGCAGGACGCATCCAGGGCCGGCTCATGCGCGCCCCCGGACCGACCACGCGCGCAACAGGTCCGCGGCCAGCAGTACACAGGTGATAGCGGCACCGGTCAGTGCGACCACCGAAGCGACCAGTGCCGCGTCACGGTCGGCGACCGAACCGGACAGGACGGAGCCGATGCCGGGATAGTTGAAGATCGTTTCGACCACCAGCGCGCCCCCGAGCAGCATTCCGACGGAGGTGGCCAGGGAAGTGGCGATGGTCGGCAGCGCGATCGGCAGGATATGGCGTAGCAGTACGTGCCGGTGGGGCAGGCCGTCGAGGACGGCGGCGAGCACGTGCGGCGCCTGCGCGGCCTCGTGCAGGGCCGCACGCGTCACCCGAATATTCCACCCGGACTGGGGGATTGCGAGAGCGATGACGGGCAGCACCAGCATGGAGGAGTCCAGGGGGCCGCCTGCCGAATCGGTGATCGTCACGGCGGGAAACCAGCCGGTTCCCAGCGAGAAGGCAAGGACGAGCAGGGTGGCGATGACGAATTCGGGAACCGCGATCACCATCGTGGTGGCCGGTGACAGGACGCGGGCGCCGGCACTGCGCGGGCGCAACGCCCACAGAGCACCACCGAGCAGCGCCGCCATCGTGGTCAGAGCCAGTGCGAACCCCCCGAGCAGCAACGTGCTCGGGAACTTGGACGCAAGTATCTCGGTGATCGGAGTGCCACGCACGGTGGTTCCGAGATCACCGGTGAGCAGCCCCTTGAACCAGATCAGGAATCGCACCGGCAGAGCCCGGTCGAGTCCCAGGGACTGCTCGGCAGCCGAAATCTGTTCCTCGGTGGCATCGCGGCCGAGGGCTGCGCGTGCCGCGCTGCCCGGGAGGAGATCGATGGCGACGAACACGAGGACCAGGACGAGTACCAGGATCGACACCCGTTGGGCGAGCACCACCGAGACCCGTGTCCCGAGGGTGGTGAACCGACGGGCGTCGGCCGCCACGACTGTGGCGGCCGACGCGGCCGTGGTGGTGGACTCGCTCAACTCGACAGCCAGGTCTTTTCCAGTTGTACGCGTCCGTATCCGCCGAGTTGGGGCAGGCCCTGGACCTTCGAGGAGGCGACGTCGACTCCGTCGGCCATGCCCCACACCAGGTAACCGCCCCGTGCGTATTCGATCTCCTGCAGAGTGCGACTCGCCTTGGCGTAGGTGTCGTCGTCAGGAGCCGCCAGCGCCTCGAGGTAGGCGGCGTCGAACTCGGGATCGCGGAACCCGGATTCGTTCCACTTGGTGCCCGAATACATCACCTTGCTGGCGAAGAAGATGACGGAGTCGTTGGTGCCCCAGTTCGCCGTGTACAGCGGAGCCTTCAGCCAGGTTTCGTCGTAGAACGCGTTGGCATCCTGCGTGACCACGTCGATCGTCACACCGATGTCCCGGGCCTGGGTGGAGAACAGCTTCGCGGAGTCGACCTCGCCTGCAGCTTCCTCCTTGGTGAAGAGGGTGTATGTCTGGCCGGTATCGAAGCCGGCCTCGCGGAGCAGCTGCTTCGCCTTCTCGATATCGCGGCTGCGCTGTTTCAGCGACCAGTCGTAGGTGGGATCGCCGGTGCCCAGCACGTCGTTGGCGACGGTGCCGTACCCGGACGTCACCTGCTTGACCATGGCGTCTCGGTCCACGGCGAGTCGAAGTGCCTCACGCACCCGGGGATCGGCGAACGGACCGTCGGACGTGCGCATGACGATGGGGATCACGACGTCGTTGGGACGGCGTACCACCGTGAGGTTGTCGCGCCCGTCGGCGGTGCGGCCCGCCACGGCTCCGACGTTGGAAGCGAGGTCGATCTGCTGAGCAATCACCGCGTTGGCCATCGCCGTGGTGCTGTCGAAGCGCGTCACCTCGATGGCCTCGAGGAGCGGGGTGCCACCGTGCCAGTTCTCGTTGCGTACCAGGCGCGCGTTCCCGTCGCGGTACGACTCCAGCTTGAACGGTCCCGTACCCACCGGCGTGGTGAAGTCGGTGGTGTCCTTCTTCACGACGAACGTCATCAACCGCAGCAGGAGGGGAAGCTCGCGGTTCGGTGCGGCGGTGGTGATCACGACGGCCGAGGGGCCGTCGGAGACAATGTCCTCCACGGAGGCAACAGGAACCTTGGTCTCGCCGGCGATTTCTCGCAGGCGCCGCAGCGACCACACCGCGTCCTCGGAGGTCACCGGTGTTCCGTCGTGGAATGTCGCGCCCTCGGCGAGCGTGAACTTCCACTTGCGGAGATCCTCGAGCTGGGTCCATTCGGACGCAAGGCGCGGTGCCACGTTGGGGTTTTCGCCGGGGACGGTGAGGGCGTCGTATACCAGCGAGGTGATCAGGAAGTCGCTGTCATTGCTCAGCGTCTGATGGGGGTCGCGTTCGATCTTCGACGGCTGCCCCAGTGCACCGACCCGCAACGTGCCACCGGAACTGGGGTTTCCGGATCCCTCCGAAGACTCGGAGGAACTACAGGCAGCAAGGGCGATCAACGCCGTCGTGCCGAGTCCGGCAGAGATGAATTGCCGACGGGAGAAAGTCACGTGTGCACACCTTCGAGTTCAACGAACACCAACAAAGCATGGAATGCATAACCTAACTTGTCGGCGCCTGTAAACAGGGCGGTGTTTCCGGCGGGATGCGCCGCCGGGGTCTCGCATGGGTGCAGTCGCGACTGTTTCCGGTGCGCCTCCCATTCCGTCGACGCAACGCGATGCCTGGCTGAGCGGGAAAAATCCCGAACGGCGTTCAAGTCGGGCGCGGAACTGGACGAGTGACAAGGTTATGGCAGCTCGGAGTTCGACTGTGATCGAACTCACAGCACTCGACTTCGGGTGACGGAAACCGAGACTTCGGTAATCCGTACTTCGCATCACCGGGTAGCCGGCCTCGGCCTCCGGTCGCCCCGAACGTTATGTACGCGCCCGGTCACTCAGCGGGTGAGTACCTTCGGCTGCACCACGGGGGTGGTCAGTGTGCCCGAGGTGAGGAAGTCGTCGAGGTTGCGCAACGTGAGCGCCTCCATGGCGGCTCGGGTTTCGACGGTGCCGCTCGCGACGTGGGGAAGGAGGACGACGGTGTCGAGCGCCAGCAGCGCCTCGGGAGTGTGCGGCTCGTCGGTGAATACGTCGAGACCCGCCCCCGCGAGGCGTCGTTGGGTGAGCAACTCGACGAGTGCCTCTTCGTCCACGACCGTGCCGCGGGCCACGTTGATCAGATAGCCGTCGGGACCGAGCGCCTCGAGCGCGGCGCGGTCGACGAGCTTCGCGGTGCCCCGACCTCCCGCCGCTGCCACCACGAGTACGTCGACGGCGGCGGCGAGGTCCACCACCGACCCGACGTACGTGTACGCAGAGCCGGGCACCTCGTGCCGGTTGTGGTACGAGATCGAGCAACCGAATCCTTCGAGTCGGGTGGCGATCGCCGAGCCGATTCTCCCCAGTCCCACGATGCCGACCCGGGTGCCGCTCACCTTGCGGGTGAGAGGGAAGTTGCCGTCCACGGGCCACCGCCCCGCCCGCACGTAGCGGTCGGCGGCCGAGAACCCGCGAAGGGTGTCGATCAGCAACCCGACCGCGGTGTCGGCAACACAGTCGGTGAGGACGTCCGGAGTGTTACTCACTCCGATGCCGCGTTCCGCGGCGAGCGCGACATCTGTTGTGTCGTAACCGACTCCGAAGTGCACGATCGCCCCGAGGCGGGGGAGGGCGGTCATCAACGTCGCATCGACTCCGGTCCGGCCGGACGTGACCACCGCAGTGACGGACTCGGCGTGCTCGCGCAGGAAGTTCGACCGCCCCTCGCCCATGGGCAGGTCGAGTGCGTCGTACCGCTCCGTCAGCGTCGCCGCGAGGGAGGGCTTCAGCGGTCCGACCATCAGTACTCGGCCGAGGTGAACATCCTGGGCCGCAATCGAATTCGGAGAAGCCTCTGCCGTCGCCATTCAGTCCTCCTCGCACGAGGTGGAGCGAGTCTCCACGCATCGGGACACTCGAACGTTAAGCCGGGTCCCAATGCCTGTCCAACACGTAAATAACATGGACCGATACCGAAACGGCATGATTGACGGCCTCTCTGACCACGGTAAGGGGGAGCGCCACCGGATATCCGCCGGTCACGGGCCTGCCCGGGGGTGATTGCAGTCTCCTCGGCGGGTGTCGTGTGATGGGGCTCACCTGGCCTTTTGGCGCAGCAACCTCGACTTACCGCTGTTGACGCTGTTCCGGGCCGCTTCTAGCGTGTGTCTACCGTCACAGACGGGCCCTCTTCATTCGCGGACAGTCGCGACACATCCTACGGAGGACACCATGAGCCCTGCACGTTCGTTGCAGCAGGGAACCCGTTATCGCGCCGCCATTGCAGCCACAGCCGCGATGACGGTGTCGGCGCTGGCCGCCGGCTGCTCGGTGGCCAATTCGAACCACAGCGATGCCGCCAGCCCCGACACGCTGCGCATCGTGCTCCCCCAGGAGCCGCCCACGCTCGAACCCTGCGACGCGTCCCTCACCTCGACCGGTGTCGTGGTGCGGTCGAACATCACCGAACCCTTGGTCGAGCGCAACGCCGACACGGGCGACCTCGAACCGAAACTCGCCGAGTCCTGGGAGCAGACGTCCGGGAACGTGTGGACGTTCCGCATCCGTCCCGGCGTGACGTTCAGCGACGGCAGCGTGTTCGACGCCGCGGACGCCGCCTTCTCGATCGACCGGGCCGTCAACTCCACCATCGGCTGCGATGTGGACGGGTACGTCTTCGGCGACGACCCGCTGGTGGTCGCGGCGGTCGACCCCGGAACGGTAACGGTGACGACGCCCACCGCCGATCCCATCCTTCCGCTGCGGATCTCGTTCGTGGAGATGGTGCCCACCACCACGGACTCGCAGGACAAGGTGCGGGAACCCATCGGAACGGGTCCATACCGGGTGGACTACTGGGACCACGGCCAGCGCCTGTCGCTGGTCCGGAACGACACCTACTGGGGTGCGATGCCCGAGTATGCGCGCGCGATCTATCAGTGGCGCACGGAGGGCAGTGTGCGCGCCGCCATGGTCACCAACGACGAGGCGGAACTCGCCACCTACCTGGGCCCGGAAGACGGGGCTGGTGACCTGGGGGTCGCCTACCCCAACAACGAGACGACGGCGCTGCGGATGCAGGCGAACGAACCGCCGCTCGACGACTACCGCATCCGTGAGGCGATCGACTACTCCGTCAACCGCAGCGGCATCGTCAAGGCGCTCTTCCAAGGGCTCGGCGATCCGGCAGCGCAGCTGGTCGGCAGCAGCATCGTCGGGTTCGATCCGGATCTGCAGCCCACACCGTACGACCCCGGCCGGGCGGCCGCCCTCGTCGCCGAGGCGAAGGCCGACGGCGTCCCGGTCGACAAGGAAATTCGGTTGATCGGCCGCACCGGTCAGTTCCCGAAGATCAACGAGACCATCGAGGTCATCCAGAACTCGCTCAGCGAGGCAGGTCTCAACGTCAAGATCGAGATGATGGACACGGCCGGGCAGATGCAGTACCAGATCCGCCCGTTCCCCGATGCCGGTCCGGTGCTGCTGATGATCCAGCACGGCAACCAGGCGGGTGACGCGCAGTTCACCGTCGACCAGTACATGCGCAGTGACGGTTACCAAAGTTATTTCGGCACAGAGACATACGACGCGCGGATCGACGCGGCTGAAGCGCTCGTCGGGGATGCCCGCCAGGACGCCTTCGCGGCGGTTCTCGCGGACGAACCGACAGAGCTCCGCCAGTTCGCGTACATCGCGCACATGAATGCGGTGCTCGCCAAGTCGCCGTCCGTCCGGTACGAGCCGAACTCGGCGACGGGAGACGAGATGCGCTTGAGCGAGATGACCCGCGCCGACACCGATGCGAGCAGTTAACCCTCTCCCCAGCCCACCCGGAGGAATCCTGATGTCCCGACCGATACCGTCCGAAAGGCGGTGACCCGTGTTCGCATTCCTGCGCCGACGCGTGTACACCAGTCTCGTTCCACTGCTCGTCGTGCTTTTCGGTGTGTTTCTCCTCGCCCGTCTCACCGGTGATCCGACCAACCTGTACCTGCCGGTGTCGGCCACACCCGATCAGCGGGCGGAGTTCGCCGCGGAGAACGGTCTGGACAAGCCGGTCCTGAACCAGATGCTCGACTATCTCTCCGGGGTCGTCCACCTCGACTTCGGTGAGTCGCTGCGGACGGGCGAATCCGCCGCCGCCATGGCGCTCCGGGCCTTCCCCGCCACCCTCCAGCTCGCGTTCTTCACGATGCTGCTGGCGGTGATCGGTGCGGTCGTGATCGGGTGCTGGGCCGCGTACCGGCCCAACTCGCCGGCCGACCGGGTGTCGAGCCTGCTGTCGATGACCGCCGCCAGCATCCCCGACTTCTGGTTCGCCATCACCGGAGTGTGGATCTTCGCCGTGGTGCTCGGCGTGCTCCCCACGTCGGGAACGGGCAGTGCCCTGTCGTGGATCCTGCCGATCGCCACCCTGCTGATCCGACCGCTCGGCGTGCTCACCCAGGTGGTGCGCGGTGCGATGGTGTCCGCGCTCTCCGCACCATACGTACGTCTTGCCCGCAGCAAGGGCGCCGGCGACCTGCGGGTGGTCACCCACCATGCGCTGCGCAACGCGGCCGCACCCGCTCTCACGGTGGCCGGCGACCTCACCGTCGGCCTGGTCAACGGCGCCGTGGTGGTCGAGGCGATCTTCGGGTGGCCCGGCATCGGCAAGCTGATGATCGACGCGATTCTGCAGCGCGACTTCGCGGTGCTGCAGGCCGCGGTCCTCGTCACCGCGGTCAGCATCTTCGTGCTCAACATCCTGATCGACGCCGGGTATGCGCTTCTCGACGCGCGTGTCCGCGAGAAGTCCAAGGTCTAGGAGGCCGCCGACATGTCCATCGACAACCCTCCCCGGGTGGACGAGCCCACCGCAGTCCCGTTGCCGAGCGAACCGGTCCCGACCGCGCCCGGCAGGCCGGAGAAATCCGCGGCAGGGAAGATGCCGCTGTGGCGGCTGCTGCTGCGTGACCGGATGGCCACGGTGGCCGCGGCGATCCTGGTCCTCGTGTTCCTGGTGGCCGTCTTCGGTCCCTGGCTCGTCGGTGACGCGGCCACGGACCAGGACCTCGAGAAATCCACCCTCGCGCCCTTCGACGTGACCAACGGCTGGATGAACATCCTCGGCACCGATCCGCTCGGCCGCAGCATGCTCGCCCGGCTCGTCGTCGCGTGCCGCACCACTCTTCTCGTGGCACTACCAGCGGTCGCGCTGTCCTGCGTCATCGGCTCGCTGGTCGGCATGTGGGCCGGTTACCACCGTGGATGGCGTGAGACGACGGCGATGCGAGTCGCCGACGTCATCATGAGCTTCCCCTCCCTGCTGATGGCCGTGGTGGTGCTGTACGTCTTCTCACCGAGTGCGGCGAACATCGTTCTGGTGCTGGCCATTACCCGCATTCCGATCTACCTGCGCACCGCCCGCGCCGAGTCGGCAGAACTGCAGAGCCGGTTGTTCGTCGACGCCGCACGGACTTTCGGCGCTCGCAGCGGAGCAATCATCAGGCGGCACGTGTTCCCGATCCTCCTGCCGACTCTCCTGACCGTCGCGACCCTCGACTTCTGCTACGTGATGCTCGCCGAATCGTCACTGAGCTTCCTCGGCATCGGCATCCAGCCACCGGACATCAGCTGGGGCCTCATGGTGTCGCAGGGCCGCACGTACCTGCAGACCGCGTGGTGGCTGTCGTTCTTCCCCGGACTGGCCATCGTGATCACGACGGTGTCGGCCACCGTACTGGCGGCGTGGGCGCGCATCGCCACCGACCCGGGTCAGCGCTGGCGCCTGACCGTGCCCCGCTCGCGCCGTTCGCGCCTTCTCCCCACCCGAAAGGTTGTCTCATGAGCGCACCCGCAGCAGCCGTCGAATCTCCCGAGGTCGCAGAGACCGACCGTGTGGCCCTCCAGGTCTCGGATCTGACCGTCGACCTGCGTACCCCCGCAGGGACCGTCCGGGCCGTCGACACGGTGTCGTTCACCGCCCGCCGTGGTGAGACGCTCGCCCTGCTGGGCGAATCCGGGTGTGGCAAATCGATGACCGCCCAGGCGCTCGTCGGTCTGCTCGAGCCGATCGCGGACATCACCAGCGGTTCGGTGCGCCTCGGGGAGGTGGACCTCGTCACCGCAAACACCAAGACCCGCCGCGCCCTGGCCGCCACCGAACTCGCCATCGTCTTCCAGGACGCACTGACCGCGCTGAACCCGGTCTATACCGTCGGTAAGCAACTGGCAGAGCCGTTTCGGCTTCACCGCGGTATGACGGCGAAACAGGCTCGTCGGGAGGCGATCGCCTTGATGCGCCGGGTGGGCATCCCCGAACCCGACTCCCGCGCCGACTCGTACCCGCACCAGTTCTCCGGGGGCATGCGCCAGCGACTGCTGATCGCCATGGCCGTCGCGCTCAGCCCGTCGGTACTGCTCGCCGACGAGCCGACCACCGCGTTGGACGTCACCGTGCAGGCACAGATCATGTCCCTGCTGCGCGACCTGCGCAGCGAACACGACATGGCGGTCGTCCTCATCACCCACGACCTCGCTCTCGTCGCCGAGGAAGCCGACCGCGTCGCAATCATGTACGCCGGCAACGTGGTCGAGACCGGCCCGGTGTCCGAGGTATTCGCCCACCCGCGCCACCCGTATACCAAAGGCCTACTCGATTCGGTCCCGGTGCGCGCGGTGCGCGGAGAAGATCTGAAGTCCATCGGCGGCACACCGCCGGACCTGCATTCCATTCCCTCGGGCTGTGTCTACCAGGCCCGGTGCCCGCTGGCCCGCGATCTCTGCCGCACAACCCGGCCACCGCTCGAGAAGGTCCGAGGAGCCGGTCGCCGATCCGCATGTCATTTCCCCGAGGAGGTAACCGGTGTCTGAGTCGATACTCGAGGTGCGGGGGCTGACCAAAACTTTCAAGGTCCCCGCCAACAAGGCAGGCAAGAACCAGCTACGCGCACTCGACGGCATCCACCTCGACCTGGCTCGCGGTGAAACCCTCGGCCTGGTGGGCGAATCCGGTTGCGGCAAATCCACTCTCGCCCGCACGTTGATGATGCTCGAGCGCCCGGACTCCGGTTCGGTGACGTGGGACGGAGTCGACCCGTTCTCGCTGCGGGGCAAGGATCTACTGGCCCTACGCCGCCGCGTGCAGATGGTGTTCCAGGATCCGTACGCCTCGCTGAACTCCCGCATGTCGGCGGGCGAGATCATCGCGGAACCGTGGCGAACCCACAAGGATCTGTACAAGTCGGGTCGGGACCGCACCGCGCGGGTGCGGGAACTGCTGCAGCTCGTCGGGCTACGGGCGAGTGACGAGAACCGGTATCCGCAGGAGTTCTCCGGCGGGCAGCGTCAGCGGCTCGGCATCGCACGCGCCCTGGCCCTGAACCCGAGCGTCGTCATCTGCGACGAACCGGTGTCGGCACTCGACCTCTCGGTGCAGGCCCAGGTGCTGAACCTGCTGGGCGATCTGCAGAAGCAGCTCGGAATCTCGTACGTGTTCATCTCCCACGACCTGTCCGTGGTCCGGCACGTCGCCGATCGGGTGGCGGTGATGTACCTCGGGCGGATCGTGGAGACGGGTGCGACGGACGCCGTGTTCGACCGGCCGGCGCACCCCTACACGGAGGCGCTGATGTCCGCGGCGCCCAAGCTGGACGCCGCCTCGCGGAAACACCGGATCATTCTCGACGGCGAGGTGCCCTCGCCGCTGAACCCGCCGTCCGGCTGCCGGTTCCGCACCCGCTGCGCCCACGCGACCGACATCTGCGCGAGCACGATCCCTCCGAAGGCCGTTGACGTGCGAGAGGCACACCACGTCGCCGAATGTCACCACCCCCGCGGTCGTGCGGAACTGGGCATGCCACTCGCGGTCGGGTGAGCGGGGCGGCCGGGGACGACAGCTGACGTGATGCACGATGTGCATCGTTCGATGCTCAACAAGTCTTGGACATGTATCAATCGGGCCACTTAGAGTTTTGGCTGTGAGGCGCCTCACGGGCGGCGCTGCGCTGTGAAGGAAGGTTTTCGGAGATGAGTACAACGAGCACCACGCCGGTCGTCACCGACATGCGTGTGGTCCCGATTGCAGGTCGAGACAGTATGTTGCTGAACCTCTCCGGCGCGCATGCCCCGTACTTCACCCGCAACCTGGTGATCCTCACCGATTCCGACGGCAACGTCGGCGTGGGAGAGGTGCCCGGCGGTGAACCGATCCGGCGCACTCTCGAGGACGCCCGCCCGATCGTGACGGGTCGCAGCATCGGCGAGTACAACGCCGTCCTCGCCGACATGCGCCGGACGTTCGTGGATCGGGACGCCGCCGGACGCGGCAATCAAACGTTCGACCTGCGTGTGGCGATTCACGCCGTGACCGCGGTCGAGTCGGCCCTGCTGGATCTCCTCGGCAGGCACCTCGGTGTCCCGGTCGCGGGCCTGCTCGGTGACGGCAAGCAACGGGACCGCGTGCAGGCGCTCGGGTACCTCTTCTTCATCGGCGATCGGACGGCGACCGACCTCGACTACCTGTCCGGTGAGGGCGAGTCCGACGAGTGGCTTCGTCTGCGGCACGAGGAGGCGCTGACCCCGGATGCCATCGTCCGCCTCGCCGAGGCGGCCCATGCACGTTATGGTTTCGAGGATTTCAAGCTGAAGGGTGGGGTGCTCGCCCCGCGCGAAGAGGCGGCGGCGGTCACCGCGCTGGCCGAACGGTTCCCCTCCGCACGCATCACGCTCGACCCCAACGGCGGCTGGTTGCTGGCGGAAGCGATCGAGACGTGCCGGGGATTGCGTGACGTCCTCGCGTACGCGGAGGATCCGGTGGGTCCCGAGGGCACTTTCTCCGGTCGCGAAGTGATGAGTGAATTCAAGCGGGCAACCGGACTGCCGACGGCCACGAACATGATCGCCACCGACTGGCGGGAGTTGGGCCACACCATCCGCTCCGGCGCCGTCGACATTCCCCTGGCCGACCCACACTTCTGGACGCTGGCGGGTTCGGTTCGGGTGGCGCAACTGTGTGACGCCTGGGGGCTGACGTGGGGTTCGCATTCCAACAATCACTTCGACGTCTCCCTCGCCATGTTCACCCATGTGGCAGCGGCCGCACCCGGTGACATCACCGCCATCGACACGCACTGGATCTGGCAGGACGGGCAGCGGATCACGAAGGCGCCGTTCGCCATCGATGACGGATACCTGACCGTGCCGACCACGCCCGGTCTCGGTGTGGAGCTCGACATGGATCGGGTGGAAGCGGCGCACGAACTGTATCTCCGTGAAGGTCTGGGCGCCCGAGACGATTCGGTGGGCATGCAGTTCCTCGTGCCGAACTGGACTTTCGACAGCAAGCGGCCCGCACTGGTACGCGGCCGGTGAAGATCGTCGTCGGCGACCGGAACCTGCTGCCACACAAGGAGCTGTTCGAATCCGGGCTGCCGTCCGGGGCTTCCGTGTCCTGGCATCGGAGGTTCGACGAACCGGCGATCGTCGCCGATGTGGCCGACGCCGACGTGTACGTGGGTGGCCGGTTCACCGCCGCGATGGCCGCCGCCGCACCGAAACTCCGTCTGGTGCACGTAGCGGGCGCGGGCACCGACAAGGTCGACTTCGATGCCCTCCCCACTGACACCCTGGTGGCCAACACCTTTCATCACGAAGACTCCATCGCCGAATACATCGTGTCGGCGGCGGTCCTGCTGCGACGCGGACTGCTCGATCAGGATCGTGCGCTGCGCGGCGACCGATGGGCCAGCTCCGTGTACGACGACGCGATCCCGCAGCCGGCGTCGATGCACGACGCGCGCATCGGATTCGTCGGGTTCGGTCACATCGGCAGGCGGTCGTGGAACCTGCTTCGAGCATTCGGTTCGTCCGGCTGCGCCGTCACCGGCCGGGGACGTGTCGACGCCGGTGCGGAAGGACTCGTGTGGGCGGGTGACCACTCGTCGCTGCTGCGCCTGATGTTCGAGTCCGACATCGTGGTGGTGTCGGCGCCGCTGAACTCCGCGACCCGCGGGATGATCAGCACCGCGGAATTGGCGGCACTGGGAGCCGGTGGCGTGGTGATCAACGTCGGCCGCGGCCCGCTGATCCAAGAACAGGCGCTCTACGACGCTCTCGCGACGGGCGTCATCGCCTCGGCCGCGGTAGACGTCTGGTACGCCGACCCCGGCCCGAACGGCCGGGGCGCCCCGGCCGCGCACCCGTTCCGGGAACTGCGGAACCTTCTCATGACACCGCATTCCTCCGGCGTCACCCGGCACACCTTCGTCGGACGGGTCCGGGACATCACCGACAACATCCGCCGGCTCGACGCCGGGCAGACCGTTCTGCGCACCGTCCGCCCCGGTTAGAACCTCCGGGCCTGTGACTTGGCCCACGGAACAGGTAGGTTATGTGTAACCGCAGAAACTACTAACCAGTAGGGGTACGTCATGCCTGTTCCGTCCGCCGCCACATTCGCGCGGCTCGCTGATCTCATCGCCATCCCCGAGGCGGCGGATCGTCCGACCCGTTCCGTCGTCGAGGCATTCACGGGCAAGGAACTGGCGACCGTCCCGATCGGTACCGCCCAGGACGCCGTGGACGCCATCGCTCGTGCCCGGGTCGCGCAGAAGGACTGGGCACAGCGGCCGGTCACCGAACGGGCCGCCATCTTCCACCGGTACCGCGAACTGGTGCTCGAGAACCGCGACGCCCTGATGGACATGGCGCAGGCAGAGACCGGAAAGTCCCGAACGGCCGCCCAGGAGGAGATCCTCGACATCTCGATGACGGCCCGCCACTACGCGCGCGTCGCACCGAAGCTGCTCCGCCCCCGCCGCGTCTCCGGGATGCTGCCGGTGCTCACCAAGACCGTGGTGCGATACCAGCCCAAGGGCGTCGTCGGCGTCATCTCTCCCTGGAACTACCCGATGACCCTCGCGGTGTCCGACGCCATCGCGGCCCTCCTCGCCGGCAATGCGGTGGTGCTCAAGCCGGACAGTCAGACGCCGTACTGCGCGCTGGCCTGCGTCGACCTGCTCTACAAGGCGGGACTTCCGCGTGACCTGTTCGCGGTGGTCCCCGGGCCGGGCTCGGTCGTCGGCACGGCGCTCGTCGAGAACACCGAGTACGTGATGTTCACGGGGTCCTCGCAGACCGGGCAGCTTCTCGCCGAGCAGGCCGGTCGCCGGCTCATCGGTTTCTCGGCCGAACTCGGGGGCAAGAACCCGATGATCGTCACGGCCGGTGCTAACCTCCGCGAGGTCACCGATGCCGCCGTGCGCGCCTGCTACTCCAACTCGGGCCAGCTGTGCATCTCGATCGAGCGCATCTACGTGGAAGAATCCATCGCCCCCGAGTTCACCCGCATGTTCGGTGAGCGGGTGCGCAACATGTCACTGGGCGCCGGCTACGACTTCGGCATCGAAATGGGCAGCCTGGTGTCGGAGGCGCAGGTGAAGGCGGTGTCCAGCCACGTCGACGACGCCGTGGTCAAGGGTGCCACCGTGGTGGCCGGCGGCAAGGCGCGCCCCGATCTCGGACCGCTGTTCTACGAGCCGACCGTCCTCACCGGAGTTCCCGAGGACGCCGAGTGCTACCGCGAGGAAACGTTCGGACCGCTGGTGTCGGTGTACCCGGTGGCGAACGTCGACGAGGCGATCGAACGTGCCAACGACACCGAATACGGGCTCAACGCCAGCGTATGGGCGGGAACCAAGGCGGAGGGTGAGGCCATCGCGGCGCGTATTCACGCCGGAACGGTCAACGTCGACGAGGGCTATGCCCCCGCCTGGGGCAGCACAGGCGCGCCGATGGGCGGCATGGGAGTGTCCGGGGTCGGGCGCCGCCACGGTGCGGACGGGCTCCTCAAGTACACCGAACCCCAGACCATCGCCACCACCCGCATTCTCAATCTCGGCGGACCACGCGGATTGCCGCCCAAGGTGTGGGCCAAGATCATGCCGCCGTTCGTGAAGGCGCTGCAGTACGTGCCGGGACGCTGACTCTCACCCCAGGGTGGTCGTTCACCACCCTGGGGTGCCTGTCGTCGGTGGACGCTCGGGTGGAGGCTGTGGGTGATGGTTACACCCGCGGAGGCGCCCCTCATGAATTCTCGGCCGACACCAGCCGAACACCCCTGCCCTGGCATCCGGCGTGAGAACGTGGAGTTCTCCTCCGGTGGACAGCGCTGCGCCGCCTGGCTCTACCGCCCCCCATCGCCCACTTCGGCGGCACTTCCGTGTGTCGTGCTGGCGCACGGCTGGAGCGGCGTGCGTGAACAACGACTCGACGCCTACGCCGAGCGGTTCGCGGCCGCGGGATTCGCGGTACTGGTATTCGACTACCGCTACTTCGGTGCCAGCGACGGAGAACCCCGGCAACTCCTCGACCTCGACAGTCAGCTCGTCGACTGGGCCGGCGCTCTCGACTACGTGCGCAGTCGTCCCGAGATCGACCCCGACCGCATCGCGATCTGGGGCACCTCGCTGGCCGGCGGTCTCGTCCTGACGACGGCCGCGCGGGATCACCGGGTGGCGGCCGTGGTGTCGCAGGTGCCGTACGTCGACGGGCTGACGAACCTTCGCAGGCTCGGCATCGCGGGGCTGGCCCGCATGTCGGTCGCCTACCTGCGGGATCGGCTCGCGCAGTTACGACGTCGGCCGCCGCACATGTTCCCCGTGGTCGGGCCGCCGGGGTCGTTCGCGGCCATCACCACCCCCGATGCGGAGGCGGGATATCGCGCCATGGACCCGCCCGGTTCGACGTGGCGCAACGAAACTCCCGGACGCGTCGCGCTGCAGGCGGCGCTCTACCGGCCGACGAGGGCGGTCGCGCAGATCGCCTGTCCGGTCTTCTTCGCCATCGCCGACAACGACGTCGTCACCTTCACGCGTAGCGCTCGGAAAGCCGCGGCCAAGACCCCGGATGCCGAGGTACGCGAGTACCCGGGCGGCCACTTCGACGTCTACTTCGGTGATCTCTTCGAGGAGGTGGTGGCCGACCAGATCGAATTCCTGATCCGCACTGTGGGCGAGCGCAGGCCGCCGACCGTCTCGAAGCTCCTCAGGCCCGGCCGAACACTGCCGGCCGTTTCTCCTGGAATGCCGCAACGCCTTCCGCGAAGTCGGGCGCGGCGAGCAGCACTTCCTGTCCCATGCGCTCGCGGGCACAGGCGCTGTCGAGTTCGGTCAGCGTGGCATCGTTGACGGCGTCTTTGGTGAGGTGGAAGGCCTGCGGTGGTCCGTCGGCGAGACGTCGGGTCAGGGCATCCACCGAGGCGGCGAACTCGTCGTCGGAATAGACGTCCGAGATCAAACCGGCGTCGAGGGCGTCCCTCGCCGGAAGACGTTCGGCCAGTAGGGCCATTCTCATGGCGCGGGCTCGGCCGATCGATGCGGCGACGAGGGCGGTGGCGCCTCCGTCCGGCATCAGACCCACCTTCGTGAATGCCAGCAGGAAGTAACTCGATTCGGTAGCAACAACGAGATCACAGGCCAGCGCGAGGGAGACACCGACGCCGGCTGCGGGACCGTTGACGGCGCCGATCACGGGACAGGGGAACGCCCGGACCGCGGCGACGACGCGATTGGCGGCGTCGATCGTGGCGGTCGACGGCGGGCCCGACACGTCGGTACTCGTCGTAAGGTCGGCGCCCGTGCAGAACGCCCGGCCGGCCCCAGTGAGTACCGCGACCCGCACCTCGGCGTCACCCGAGAACTTGTCCAACGCGTCCGCAACGGCGTCGAGTGTTTCGGTGGTGACGGCATTCATGCGGGAGGGCCGGTCGAGCGTGATGCGGAGGACGCCGTTGTCGACGGTCGCGTCCACACCGGGTAGGTCGGAAGTCATGAGGGTCCTTCGGTGTCGTGGGGGAGGAGTGACAGCGCGATTTTGCCTGCGGCCGAGCGGGTTTCGAGGGCGCGCAGGGCTTCGGCAGCGTGTTCGAACGCATAGATGGTGGGTTCGGTGATCTGCAGTGCACCGGATTCGAGCAGCGGTTCCAGGGCGGCCCACTGCCGCTTCGTGTAGCCGGGATCGGTGCGCACGTACTCGGCCCACCCGGCCCCGAGGACCGAAATGTTTCGGAGAAGAAGGCGATTGACCTTGACCGTGGGGATCTCGCCGCCGGTGAATCCGAGGACCACGAGTCGCCCGTTGGGCGCGAGGCTGCGCAGACTGTCGGTGAACCGGTCGCCGCCCACCGGGTCGAGGATGATGTCGACTCCGCGGCCGCCGGTGATTTCCCGGACACGGTCTTTCCACCCGTCGAGGAGGACGACGTGGTCGGCGCGGTGGGCCTTCGCGATGCCGGCCTTCTCCTCGGTGCTGACCACGGCGATCGTCTCGAGTCCCAGAGCAGCCGCCACCTGGAGTGCGGCCACCCCGACACCCCCGGCGGCGCCATGGACCAGAACCGTTTCGCCGGCGCGGAACCGCGCGCGCTCGTCCAGGGCGAAGTGCACGGTGAGGTAGTTCAGGAGAAAACCGGCGCCGGCTTCGAGCGACACCGAGTCGGGCAACGGAAACACGGAGTGGGGTTCCACGGCCACGGTCTGCTGCCACGCGCCGCCGGAGGCGAGTACCGCCACCCGCTGTCCGGCGTGAAAACCGCTGTCTTCCGGAGCGTCTCGTACCACTCCGGCGCCCTCGACACCGAGCACGCACGGAAGGTCGCGCACCACCTGGTAGCTGCCCGTGGTCTGCAACAGGTCGGGAAAGGCCACCCCGGCGGCGTGCATATCGACTACGACGAGACTGGACCCGTCGGGTTCGTCGATCTCGGCGAGCCGGACACCGCTCGGTCCGGATTGAGCAGTCAGTTGCTGGGCATACACGTGGTGATCTCCTCCGTCGGTCCCTGGACTATCCATACCAGACGCAACTTAACGTGCGCTAGGTAAAGCTGGCCATTGACCGTGTCTCGTCGCCGTGGTACTAACTTTAACGAGCGATCAGTAATCATGCGTGAGTCGAAGGGTGTGACGTGCCGGAAATGACGGAGACGACGGAGGCAGCCGCATTGTGGGAGCGGCGTGGAGGCATCGGCATCATCACGCTGAACCGCCCTAAGGCCCTCAACGCGGTGAACGGCGCATTGTCGACCGCGGTGGGTAATCTGCTCGAGCAGGCCGAGAACGACCCCGAGGTGCGCGTCGTCGTGATCACCGGGTCCGGTCGCGCGTTCTGCGCGGGCGCCGACCTGAAGGAACTCTCCGTAGGTAAGGCCATCTCCGCGGAGGGGCATCCGGAGTGGGGTTTCGCCGGATACGCGCAGCACTGGATCAGCAAGCCGACCATCGCCGCGGTCAACGGGTTCGCCCTGGGCGGCGGCACCGAACTGGTGCTCGCCAGCGACCTCGCGGTCGTCGATGAAGGGGCGGCCCTCGGGTTGCCTGAGGTCAAGCGAGGATTGTTCGCGGCCGCGGGCGGAGTGATCCGTCTGCAGCAGCAGATTCCGAAGAAGGTCGCGCTGGAGATCGCGCTCACCGGTGAGCCGATCACCGCGGCGCAGGGCAAGGAATTGGGTCTGGTCAACCGGGTCGCCCCGGCCGGCACCGCCCTCGACGTCGCGCTCGAACTCGCCGAGCAGATCGCCGCGAACGCGCCGCTGTCGGTGCGCGAATCGAAGGCGATGATCCACCGGACCGCCACCGAAGACGACTGGGGCGACCGGGCGTGGGAGGCGAACAACGCCGCGCTCGCCGTCGTGTTCTCCAGCGCGGACGCCAAGGAAGGGCCCACCGCGTTCGCCGAGAAACGCCAGCCGGTGTGGCAGGGCCGCTGAGGGGCCCTTCGGGCCTGTGAGTACTTCTTAACCGCGGGCGGTTAACAAGTACTCACGGCACAAGAACTCGGCCCGGTGTTCTGTCGACCCCGGACACCGGGCCGCAACCACTTTTTCTCCTCCTCGAAAGGGAACTCCTATGACCAACGCTGTCATCGTGGACGTCGTCCGCCTCGCCTCCGGTAAGGGCAAGCCGGGCGGCGCCCTGTCCGGCACCCACCCGGTCGAACTCCTCGCGCACGTGCTGCGCAGCCTCGTCGAGCGCAACGGCATCGACCCCGCGCAGGTCGACGACGTGATCGGCGGCTGCGTCGGTCAGGCCGGCGAGCAGGCTCTTAACATTTCGCGTACCGCGGTGCTGTCGGCCGGCTTCCCCGATTCGGTCCCGGCCACCACCATCGACCGCCAGTGCGGCTCGAGCCAGCAGGCGGCGCACTTCGCCGCGCAGGGCGTCATCGCCGGCGCCTACGACATCGTGATCGCCGCGGGTGTCGAGTCGATGTCCCGCGTGCCGATGGGCACGACGACCCTCGGGCAGGACGCGTCCGGCCCGGGCATCGCGGCCCGCTACCCCGAGGGCCTGGTCAACCAGGGCATCTCCGCCGAACTGATCGCCGCCAAGTGGAAGTTCGACCGCGACACCCTCGACGCCTACTCGGCCGAGTCGCATCGCCGCGCCGCCGACGCAGCCGCGAAGGGGCTGTTCGACAAGGAAATCCTGCCGATCGAGGTGACCAACGCGGCCGGTGAGACGGTGACGCACCTCGTCGACGAGACCGTGCGCGCCTCGACCACGGCGGAGGGGCTGTCCGGGCTGAAGTCGTCCTTCTACTCCGAGAAGTACGCGGCCCGGTTCCCCGAGGCGCAGTGGCACATCACCCCGGGTAACTCGTCCCCGCTGACCGACGGTGCGTCCGGTGCGCTGATCATGAGTGAAGAGATGGCCGCCAAGCTGGGCCTGACGCCGCGGGCGCGGTTCCACTCGTTCTCCGTTGCGGGCGATGACCCGGTGTTCATGCTCACCGCCCCGATCCCGGCGACGAAGAAGATTCTCGCGAAGTCGGGGCTGAGCATCGACGACATCGACGCCTACGAGGTCAACGAGGCCTTCGCGCCGGTGCCGCTGGCGTGGGCGCACGAGTTCGGTGCCGACCCGGCCAAGCTGAACCCGCGCGGCGGTGCCATCGCCCTCGGCCACGCGCTCGGCTCCTCGGGGACCCGCCTGCTCGGCACGCTGGTCAACCAGCTCGAGGCCACCGGCGGACGCTACGGCCTGCAGACGATGTGCGAGGGCGCGGGCATGGCCAACGCCACCATCATCGAACGCATCTGATCACCGTTTCCTCACAACCCCTGAATTTCGAAAGGCACAACATGATCGTCAACGACAGCGTTGCTCTCGTCACCGGCGGCGCCTCCGGCCTCGGCCTCGCTACCACCAAGGCCCTGCTCGCCGACGGCGCCAGCGTCGTCATCGTCGACCTGCCCTCCTCCAACGGTGAGACCGTCGCCAAGGAACTCGGCGACCGCGTCCGCTTCGCTGCGGGCGATGTCACCAGCGAGGCCGACGTGTCCGCTGCCCTCGACGTCGCGGAGTCCCTCGGCCCGCTGCGGGTGGCCGTCAACTGCGCCGGCATCGGCAACGCCATCAAGACCGTCAGCAAGAACGGCGCGTTTCCGCTGGCCGATTTCACCAAGATCGTCACCGTCAACCTGATCGGCACGTTCAACGTGATCCGGCTTGCTGCCGAGCGCATCTCGAAGAACGAGCCGATCGACGGCGAGCGCGGTGTCATCATAAACACCGCCTCCGTCGCCGCCTACGAGGGCCAGATCGGCCAGGCCGCGTACTCCGCCTCGAAGGGCGGCGTCGTCGGCATGACCCTGCCGATCGCCCGCGACCTCGCCTCGCTGCTGATCCGCGTCAACACCATCGCACCGGGCCTGTTCAAGACCCCGCTGCTCGGTTCCCTCCCCGAGGCCGCGCAGCAGTCCCTCGGCGGCCAGGTGCCGCACCCGTCGCGTCTGGGCGACCCGTCCGAGTACGGCGCACTGGCCGCGCACATCGTGTCCAACCCCATGCTCAACGGTGAGACCATCCGTCTCGACGGCGCCATCCGCATGGCACCGCGCTGATCGGCAACCCTGTGAACCTGCGCGAGAACGGGACAATCACCACGGAGTCGATGTTCGCCGACTGGCGGACCTTCGAGGCCCTGCCGCTGACGCCCATCCTCGAGCAGGCACTGGAGTTGTTCAACGAGAACGGTTACCACGGCACGACGGTGCGGCAAATCGCCCGTCGTGTCGGGGTGACCGTCCCCGCCCTGTACTACCACCACGAGAGCAAGGAAGCTGTTCTCGTGGCACTGTTCGAACTGCAGATGCGCGAACTCAACGACCGCGCCGAGGCAGCCGCCCGCGAGGCCGGCGACGATGTGGTCGCGCAATTCTCCAACGTCGTCGAGGCGATCGTCCTGTACATGACGAACCGGGTGCGGCACGTCGGCCTCGACACCGAGTTGCGGCACGTCTCCGTGGACAGCCGTAGTCGGTACGCGGCCACGCGAAAACGCCTCGAGCTCATGGTGATCGACGTGGTGTCCGAGGGTGTTGCCGTAGGTGCGTTCTCGGCCACCAACGTAGCGGAGACCGTGCGCGCTCTCCTCGGGATGTTCCAGTCGATTCCGCGGTGGTACCAGCTCGGTGGGGCACTGACCCCCGAGCAGGTCGCCGAGCGTTACGTCGACATCGCTCTCCACACCGTCGGCTACCGACCCGCCCACTGACCGTTTCTGAGGAGCCGTCCCATGCTTTCCACAGCGTTTACCGAAACCTTCGGCGTCCGCCATCCGATCGTTCAAGGCGGCATGCAGTGGGTCGGCCGCGCCGAACTCGTCGCCGCCGTCGCCAACGCCGGTGCGCTGGGCCTGCTCACCGCGCTGACCCAGCCCACTCCGGAGGACCTCGTCAAGGAGATCGCCCGCACCCGCGAGCTCACCGACCAGCCCTTCGGTGTGAACCTGACGATTCTGCCGGCGATCACGCCGCCGCCTTACGAGGAGTACCGGCAGGTCATCATCGAATCCGGAATCAAGATCGTCGAGACGGCCGGTTCCAACCCCGCCCCCCATCTACCCGACTTCCACGCCGCGGGCGTGAAGGTGCTGCACAAGTGCACCAGCGTGCGGCACGCGATCAAGGCCCAGGACACCGGCGTCGACGGCATCAGCATCGACGGCTTCGAATGTGCCGGCCACCCCGGTGAGGATGACATCCCCGGGCTGGTGCTCATCGCGGCCGCCGCGGAACAGATCACCATCCCGATGGTCGCGTCGGGCGGGTTCGCGGACGCGCGTGGATTGGTCGCGGCACTCGCCCTCGGCGCCGACGGAATCAACATGGGTACCCGCTTCATGTGCACCGCCGAATCCCCGATCCACCAGAACATCAAGGAAGCGATCGTCGCGGGCAAGGAGACCGATACCGAGTTGATCTTCCGGCCGCTGCGTAACACTGCGCGTGTCGCGAGCAATACCGTGAGCCGTGAGGTCGTGGAGATCCTCGATCGGGGCGGCAAGTTCGAGGACGTTCGTGAGCTGGTCGCCGGTGCCCGCGGGCGCACCGTGTTCGAGAACGGCGACACCGACGCGGGTATCTGGACCGTCGGCACCGTCCAGGGCATCATCCACGACATCCCCACTGCCGGTGAACTCGTCGAACGCATCGTCCGCGAGGCGGAGGCACTGATCGCGGAACGTCTCGCGGGCCTGTCGGTTTCCGTCGGCGTGTGACCGATTCCTAGGAGAGAGACCATGCAACGCACTATCTTCGAGAAGGATCACGAGACGTACCGGGAGACCGTGCGCGAGTTCCTCGCCCGGGAGATCGAGCCCCACTACGAACGGTGGGAGTCCGACAAGCTGATCGACCGATCGGCGTGGCTCGCGGCCGGCAAGTCCGGACTCGTCGGACTCGGTGCGCCGGAGGAGTTCGGCGGCGCCGGCGTCACCGACTACCGGTTCCGGTACGTCGTCGCCGAGGAAATCGCCCGCACGGCGACGACGTCATTCGGGTCGGGCCTGAGCGTGCACGACGACATCGTCATCCCGTACATCGTGAACCTCGGCACCGACGAGCAGAAGCAACGGTGGCTGCCCGGCATGGCGGCGGGTGAGCTGATCGGCGCGATCGCGATGACCGAGCCCGGCGCCGGCAGCGACCTGCAGGGCGTGAAGACCACCGCGGTGCGCGACGGCGACGAGTGGGTGATCAACGGCCAGAAGACGTTCATCACCAACGGCATTCATTCCGACCTCGTCATCGTCGTCGCCCGCACCGACCCGAACGCCGGTTCCAAGGGGTTCTCGCTCTTCGTCGTGGAGCGGGGCATGCCCGGCTTCGGTCGCGGTCGCAAGCTGCACAAGGTCGGCTTGGCCGGTCAGGATACGGCGGAGCTCGTGTTCGAGGACGTGCGGGTGCCCGCGACCAATCTGCTCGGCACTGAGGGGCGCGGATTCGTCCATCTCATGGAAAACCTGCCCCTCGAACGTATTTCGATCGCGGTCAACGCGATCGCCGCGGCGAAGGCGGCATACCAGTGGACCAGGGACTACGTGTTCGAGCGGAAGGCGTTCGGCAAGCCGATCGGCGATCTGCAGAACACCCGGTTCGCGCTGGCGGAGATGCTCACCGAGATCGAGGTGACCGAATCGCACATCGATCGGTGCGTACTCGCCCTGAACGCAGGCGAACTCACTGCCGTCGACGCGTCCAAGGGCAAGTGGTGGGCCAGTGAACTACAGAAGCGAGTGGTCGACCGCTGCGTCCAACTGCACGGCGGCTACGGCTACATGATGGAGTACCCCATCGGCCGCGCGTACGTCGACAGCCGTATCCAGACGATCTACGGCGGAACCACCGAGATCATGAAGGAAATCATCGGGCGCGATATCGCGTCACAGTAGGCGGCTCCGCCGCCTGTGCGCCTTTTTGGTAGCAGGAACAACCAGAAAGGCGCACGGGCGCGAAGCGCCTAGAGCAGGCGGGACTTCGCGTCGGCGTACTCCCGAGTGAGCCGCTCGACGACCTCGGCCGCCGGGACGACTGCGTCTACCGCGCCGATTCCCTGACCAGCACCCCAGATGTCGCGCCACGCCTTGGACTCCGACTTTTCGTTGGTACCGAAATCCATTGCGCCGGCATCCGACACCGGGAGGGCTGCGGGATCGTATCCGGCCGCCTCGACGCTGCCGCGCAGGTAATTTCCGTGCACGCCGGTGAAGAGGTTGGAGTAGACGATGTCGGAGGCGGTGGAGTCGACGATCATCTGCTTGTAGGCGGCGTCGGCGTTGGCCTCTTCGGTGGCGATGAAGGCGGACCCGATGTAGGCGAGGTCGGCGCCGGCGGCCTGTGCGGCGAGTACCGAACGTCCGTGGGCGATCGAGCCGGACAGCAACACGGGGCCGTCGAACCATTCGCGGATTTCCTGCAGCAACGCGAACGGTGACTGGGTGCCTGCGTGTCCGCCCGCACCCGCGGCGACGGCGATCAGGCCGTCGGCACCCTTCTCGACGGCCTTCTTCGCGAACCTGTTGTTGATGACGTCGTGCAGAACGATGCCGCCGTAGGAGTGGACGGCGTCGTTGACGTCGGTGCGGGCGCCGAGGGAGGTGATGACGATCGGGACCTCGAACTCGACGACGGTGGCGAGGTCCTCGTCGAGCCGGTCATTGCTTTTGTGGACGATCAGGTTCACCGCGAAGGGCGCGGACGGCGACTCCGGGTTGTTGGCGTCGTGCTTGGCGAGCTCTTCGGTGATGCGGGTGAGCCATTCGCGCAGTACCGGCTGCGGCCGGGCGTTGAGGGACGGGAAAGAGCCGACCACACCCGAGGTGCACTGGGCGATCACCAGGTCGGGACCGGACACGATGAACATCGGCGAGGCCACGACGGGCAGGCGCAACCGGTCTCGGAGAATGGTGGGCAGACTCATGAAAGCTCCTTGCTGTGCGGGTTTCTAGGACTGGGAGAGCTGGGCGGCCATCAGCGGAATGAGCGCTTGCAGACCTTTCACCGGACGGACCATCACCGTGAACGACGTGATCTGGTCGTTGTCATTCCAGTGCACTACGTCGACGCCGTGCACATGGACGCCGTCGAGTTCGGTGGCAAACTCGAGGACGGCGGAGTGGTCGGCGTACCATTCCTCGCGGTAGTGGAAGCCGGTGTCGGTGAACACCGTGAGTGCCGCGCGCAGGTATGCGAGGACCTTCGCTTTTCCTTCTTGCGGTGTGAACACGGCGGGGGAGGAGAACACCGCGTCTTCCGCGATCAGGGCGTCGAGGGCGCCCAGGTCGTGGTTGTCGACCACCTGGTGCCAGCGGGTGACGAGGCGCGGGGCCACTGGGAGTTCGGCGTTCATCCGGCCAGCATGACATGCCACCTGAACGAGCGCTAGAACGGACCCGTCACACGGGCTCGAGCAGTTCGGGTCCGTTGTTGCGCGGGGAGTTGACGGCGGTACTCACCTCGTACGGCTCGAGACGGGGCTCGGGAATCGACGCGATCAGGGCGTCGACCTGTTCGCGCTCGGTCAGGGTGGGGTCGAGCCAGTGTTCCTGGAAGCTCGGTGGCAGGACCACCGGTGAACGGTCGTGAATGTGGCCGAGGACGTCGGTGGCCTGGGTGGTGAGCACCGTGGTGGTCCAGAGCCACCTGTTCGGGTCGTCCTCCGGAAGGGAGGGGTCGGGCCACAGTTCGTAGAGGGCGGCCATCGCCAACACCCCGTCGCCGTGCAGGAAGTACGGAATCTTGGTGCCGTCGTCTCGCTTCAACCACTCGTAGTAACCGTCGGCGGGAATGATGCAACGCCGTCGGGCGGCGGCCTTCCGAAATGCGGGCTTCTCCGTGATCGACTCGGATCTGGCGTTGATGAGTTTGTTGCCGATCTTGACGTCCTTCGCCCACGGCGGCACCAGCCCCCACTTCGCCGTCCGGAGCTGACGGACGGGGTCGGCGTCGGGTTCTGCACGCGGCGGGCGTTCCAGCACGACCCGGACCTGCTGGGTTGGAGCGACGTTGTAGGACGGACCCAGCTCCTCACCGACGATCTCGGCGACCTCGAAGATGGACCGCAGTTCCTTGTCCGTGGTGGTGCTGGCGTACCGTCCGCACACTTTTCGGTCTCCTCGCTCGGGTTCTCGCCCCGGTCCGCGAGCCGCGATGAGTTTTCCTCGGCCCGGCAGTCTGTCTTTTCGAGGGAACGGAACACGCTCCCCGCCCGTCACCTTCTACCTTCGGAGATCGCCATGACCTCGACACCACATTCCACCGCAAAGACCGCCGGACCGCTCGGTTCTGCCGAGAACGCGGCACCGGTCGGGCGGAAGGCGAGGATCGCCGGACTGATCATCACCGGTCTGGTCACCGCATTTCTGCTTTTCGACGCGATCATCCACATCGCGAACATTCAGTCCGTCCGCGACGCGATGGCCGAACTCGGTTTCGACGAGAACATTGCCGTCGTGATCGGAATCGTGATGTTGGTGTGCCTCGTGCTGTACCTGGTTCCGGCGACGAGCATCCTCGGTGCCGTCCTCCTGACCGGATATCTCGGCGGCGCGGTGGCGACCAACATGCTCACCGAGCAACCGCTGTTCAGCACCATCCTGTTCCCCGTCTACGTCGGCATCTTCGTGTGGGGCGGGCTGTGGCTGCGCGACGCCGGGGTCCGCACGATCATGCCGATCCGGCGGTGAGAGGTCGGTAGGGTCGGAGTGCGTGGGAACGATCACGGCCGTGAGCCGGAGTGGCAGGCACGCGTTCAGCAAGTCGAACGAGAGCGCCGTCCACCTGCTCGCCGGACTCGGTGTGGACGGTGACGCTCACCAGGGCGTCACCGTCCGACACCGTTACCGGATGCGGCGTGATCCCACGCAGCCGAATCTGCGGCAGGTGCACCTCATGCACGCCGAGTTTCTCGACGAGTTGAACTCCCTCGGCTTCGAGGTCCAGGCCGGTCAGCTGGGCGAGAACATCACCACCCGCGGTATCGACCTGCTCGCGTTGCCGACAGGAACTCGTCTTCACCTGGGCGCGCGGGCGGTGGTGGAGGTGACGGGTCTGAGGAATCCGTGCAAGCAGATCGAGGCGTTCCGCGCAGGTCTCCTGTCGCACACGGTGGACCGGGACGTGAACGGCACGATTGTCCGCAAGTCGGGCATCATGTCGATCGTCCTCGAAGGCGGCGACGTCCGGCCCGGTGACGCTGTTTCCCTCGAGTTACCGCCGGAGCCGCACCGGCCACTCGTGCCCGTGTGACCTAGAGCGTCGCCGGACATTCTGCAGGGCGCCTGTCACGGCGTAGGCGACCCCGGCTGCGGACAGAACCCAGGGCGCCGCGACGATGAACGGGTCCATCCACTGGTGGTTCAGGTCGACGCGTTTCTTCCCGAGTCGGGACGACACACCGTGATGGGACAACTCGCTGCGAATACCCGTCTGGGTGATGGGATTGTCGGGGTGCAAACTCACGAACGAGGCCAGATGGCTCTCCACCGCATCGACCCGGTCGGCGGCCAGCAGGATGAGCCAGTGCGCGGACCGGCCCTCGCTGTATCGGAACGCGAATTTCCGCATGGCGCCGGAGAGGCCCTTGGGAGGACACGAGGTGCCGAATACGGGTGTCAGGAATTGGTGTTCGATCGACCGCTCACGCGGCCACTTCTCCTCCTGGCACTCCGGGAAATCCCAGTGGGCGCCCGTCGCGCCGGGGTCGAAACGCTCCTTCGGTACCGCGGGCCGGTCCTTGGGGTCGAGGTCCACACCCCATCCCGGAATGCGCGCGCGCAGTTCGTCGCTCGTCAGGGCAGTCTTCGGTGTGTCGGCTGTGTACGCCATGATGTTGTCCTCCTCCTCGATCAGCCGGCGTTCGGCACGATGACCGGTTTGATGCAGTTGTCGAGCTTCGCCGAGAAGATGTGGTAGGCGTCGGCAATATGCTCCAGCGGGATGCGATGCGTCACAATGTCATTGGGCTTCAGATAACCGTTGCGAATGTGCTCGAACAGGCGGGGCCACTGGCGCTTCACCGGGCACTGGTTTATGCGAAGCGTCAGCCCCTTGTTCATGGCATCACCGAACTTGACGGCACTGAACATCGGACCGTAGGCGCCCATCACAGAAATCGTCCCGCCCTTCCTGACGGAATCGATCGCCCAGTTGAGGGCAATCGGGGAACCGCCCTGCAGCTTGAACTTGGCGGCCGTGACGTGTTGAACGAAGTTGCCGTCGGCCTCGGCGCCGACGGCGTCGATGGCCACATCGGCCCCGAGATGGTCGGTGATCTTCTTCATGTGGACAACGATGTCGGCGTAGTCGGCGAAGTTGTAGGTCTCGGCGTGTGCAAACGTGCGAGCCTTCTCCAGCCGGTACTCGAGGTGATCGATCACGATCACTCGCCCGGCACCCATGAGCCAGGACGACTTGGCTGCGTACAGCCCGACCGGCCCGGCGCCGAATACCACCACGGTGTCGCCTTCGACGATGTCGCCGAGCTGTGCACCGAAGTAGCCGGTGGCGAGCGCGTCGGTGAGCAGTAGTGCGTCCTCGTCGTCCATCCATTCGGGAATTCTGGCGGGACCCACATCGGCGAACGGCACACGCACGAACTCCGCCTGCCCACCGTCGTAACCACCGCACGTGTGGGAATACCCGTAAATGCCGCCCACGGCGGTGGCGTTCGGGTTCACGTTGTGACAGTTCGAGTAGAGGCCGCGTGCGCAGAAGTAACACGAGCCGCAGTACACGTTGAAGGGGACCATCACCCGATCCCCGCGCTGCAGGTTCTGTACAGACGCCCCGACATCCTCGACGACGCCGATGAACTCGTGGCCGAACGTCATGCCGACCCGGGTGTCGGGCATCATGCCGTGGTACAGATGTAGGTCCGACCCGCAGATCGCCGCCAAGGTTACCCGCACGATTGCGTCGTTCGGGTGCTCGATGCGTGGAATTTCCTTCTCTTCGACGCGGACCTTGTACGGCCCCCGATACACCATCGCTCTCATCTACGCCTCCTCATTCGCGCCCGATAGCCTTGGAGGGGCCCCGGTCGCGGGAGCAAGTACCCGCGACGGCCCAAACAAAACAGACGGGCGCGGCGGGGCGGCCCAGCGTTCACGGCGGATGAATGGATGTGAACAACATGTTTCTTCCAAAGTCAAGGGTTGACGAAAGTCTTGTGCGTGAGATTACATCTTAGCGGTAAGCCTTTGAGGGCTTAAGTAAATGCCTCGACACAACCCTGAGGATGCTCATGACGACGGTATCGCCCGCCATGGCTGCCACAGCTGAGATGATCAGCGCCCGACTCGAACGCCTGCCCATGAGCAGGTGGCACATCAAGGCGCGCGTCATCGTCGGAGCCGTCACGTTCTTCGATGGCTTCGACCAGCTGATGATCGCCTACTCGCTTCCCGTTCTCACTCCCAAGTGGAACCTCACTCCGTCCTCGATCGCCTGGGTCATCGCGATCGGCGGTATCGGCATGCTGGTCGGCGCACTCGCCGGCGGCTGGTTCGCCGACCGCGTCGGACGCCTCAACGTCATCATCGCCTCACTCGCCCTGTATGCGGTCATGAGTCTCGGAATGGCGTTCACCGACAGCCTGATGCTCTTCCTCGTCTTCCGATTTGTGCAGGGTATCGGCCTCGGCGCCGAGGTCCCGGTGGCCGCAAGCTACATCGGCGAGATCACCAAGGCCCACAAACGAGGACGCTTCGTTCTCCTCTACGAGGTCATCTTCCCCGTGGGCCTCGTCATGTCGGCCGTCGTGTCGGCCTGGGTGGTGCCGAACTTCGGCTACAAGATCCTGTTCGCCCTCGGCGCGCTGCCCATCCTTTTGCTGCCGCTGCTGTGGAAACTCCCCGAATCGCCGCGCTGGCTGGCCTCCCGCGGACGCTTCGAAGACGCGAACAAGGCGATGACGCAGATCGAACGTGAGATCACCGACAAGTACGGCAAGACTCTGCCTACCCCGCAACCGCTGCCCGCAGTCGCGGTCGACGTCCGCCGCGGCCGGTTCATCGAAGCCTTCCAGGGCGTCTACCTGCGCCGCACGCTGATGCTCGCCGCGATCTGGGGATGCGCCTACTTCGTCAACTACGGCATCGCCTCCTGGCTGCCGTCGCTCTACCACTCCGCATTCGACGTCAGCGTCGACACGGCGCTGCACTACAGCATCGTCACCAGCGTCGCCGGTCTGCTCGGCTGTGTCCTTGTCGCGTTCCTCATCGACAACCTCGGACGCCGCATCTGCATCACCGCATCGATGGTCCTGTGCTCGTCGCTGCTGTTCCTGCTGGCCGCGACCGGTGCGGACACCGCAACCAAGGTGCTGTTCTGGTCCGCCGGATCGGCCCTGTTCGTTTTCGCCGTCAACATGGCGCTGTACGTCTACACCGCCGAGCTGTATCCCACCCGAATGCGGGCCATCGGCTGCGCCATCGGCGGCGCGAGTGGTCGCCTCGGCATCATCGTCGGACCGCTGGTCGTCGGCGCCATCCTCGGCGGCGGCGGCACCCTCCCCATGGTGTTCGGAATGTTCGCGGTCGTCGCCCTGATCGGTGCCCTCGTGGTCGGCTTCTTCGCCGTCGAAACCCGCGAGAAGACCCTCGAGGAGATCTCACAGTGACCGCACTCGACTTCCGTGAAGCGACGCTACCGTTCGCTCCGATCGCCGATCGCATCTTCGTCGCCGGAACCTGGCGGCAGGGGACCGGACCGGCCTTCGAGGTCACCGACCCCTCCACCGGCGAGGTCCTGCAGGTGGTGCACCAGGCCACGACCACCGACGTCGACGAGGCGGTCCGTCGGGGTCGCGCCGCCGCCGAGGATCCGGCCTGGCGCAGCCTGCTGCCGCATCAGCGGGCGAAGTTCCTGCACCGCATCGCCGACGGGATCGAGGCGAACACGTCCCGGCTGGCACTGTTGCAGAGCTACAACACCGGCAAGACCGTCGCGGAAACCACTGCGCTGGTAGGCAGTGCCGCGGGTACGTTCCGGTACTTCGCTGCGGTCCTCGAGACCGCCGACGAAGACCTGACCACGCCGCGCGGCAACTACCTCACGATGAGCGTCCACGAACCCATCGGCGTGATCGGCGCCATCGCACCCTGGAACTCGCCGGTGGCCAGCGACGCCCAGAAGATCGCGCCCGCCCTCGCCGCGGGCAACGCCATCGTCCTCAAGCCCGCCGAGTGGACACCGCTGGTGTCGCTGGAACTGGCTCGAATTCTCGACGACAGCGGTCTGCCCGCCGGACTGCTGTCGGTGCTCCCGGGCAAGGGCTCGGTGGTCGGTGACGCGATCGTCCACCACCCCGGTGTCGGGAAAGTGACGTTCACCGGCGGCACCAACACCGGCCGCGCCATCGCCCATGCCGCGGCCGAGAAGTTGATGCCCGTCTCGCTCGAGCTGGGCGGTAAGTCGCCGACCATCGTGCTGGACGACGCCGACATCGACGCGGCCGTCAACGGCGTGATGTACGGAATCTTCTCGTCCACTGGGCAGAGCTGCATCGCCGGATCCCGGTTGTTCGTCGACCGCCGCATCTACGAGGAGTTCCTCGACAAACTGGTGACCAAGACGCAGCGACTGCGACTCGGTCCCGGCCGCGACCCGGACACCCAGGTGGGGCCGATGGTGCACCGCAAGCACCGCGACAGCGTCGCCGCATACGTCGACCTCGCTCGCGAAGAGGGCGGACGGGTGCTGTGCGGCGGGGCGATCCCCGACGAGGAACGGCTCCGCGACGGCGCGTACTACCTGCCGACGATCATCGACGGGCTCCCCAACACGTCACGCACGTGCCAGGAGGAGATCTTCGGGCCGGTGCTGGTGGTTCTGCCGTTCGACGGTGAGGCCGATCTCGTGGCGCAGGCCAATGATTCGGTGTTCGGGTTGGCGTCGGGAATTTGGACGGGCGACTACCGCCGCGCCTGGAAACTCGCCCGCCGACTGCAAGCCGGGACGGTGTGGATCAACACCTACAAACAGTTCAGCATCTCCACGCCGTTCGGCGGCGTCAAGGAAAGCGGGCTGGGAGTCGAGAAGGGGCGCAGCGGTATCGCCGCCTACTCGCGGCAGAAGAGCATCTACTGGGGCCTCGACGAAGAACCCAACCCGTGGGCAAACTGAGCGACCCGCTCGTGGGCAAACTGAGCGACCCGCTCGTGGGCAAACTGAGCGACCCGCTCGTGGGCTGATTGAGCGACCCGCTCGTAGATAGGGCGTACAGAAAAATCTCCCCCCTCAGCTCTGTACGCGCTAATACTTTAGCGCTAAGATATTGAGACCTAAGCAACTGGAGGCACGCGATGAATCAACCCATAGCCCGGCTGCGGTGCCTGCGCTCCGTGGAGCTGCGGACGCAGGCCAGCACGGAATCCACCGAGTTCTATTCGGAGGTCTGGGGCCTTCGCGTTGTCGATCAGGGCGCGACCGGCGCCTGGCTGCGGGGAACCGGTGAGCACCACCACGCGCTGCAGCTCACCCAGGCCGAGCGGAACGGCCTCGGCCGCATCACCTTCGCAGTCGCCACACCCGCAGAGGTCGACGAGGCCGCCCGCCGGCTCGAGTCCTGGGGAGTGCCGATCGTCAGCGGGCCGGGCCCCGTCGACGACCTCGGTGGTGGATACGGTGTGAGCCTCGTCGACCCCGAGGGGCGGGTCGTCGAACTGCTCGCCGATGCGCTGGCGGTCCCGAAGCTCGGCCGGGAGGACGCCGTCCCGGTGGGCGTCACCCACGTAGTCCTCAACACCGTCGACATCGATGCCGCGGTGAAGTTCTACTGTGACGTCCTGGGCATGCGGGTCTCCGACTGGTCCGAGCACCAGATGGCGTTCCTTCGCTGCAACACCGACCATCACAGCATCGCGTTCAATCAAGCCGAGTGGACGTCGGTGAATCACGTCGCCTACGAGATGCCCACCGTCGACCACTTCATGCGCGGCATCGGGCGGCTCCGGCACCATGGCACCGTGCCGCTGTGGGGTCCCGGCAAGCATGGCCCCGGCGACAACACCTTCTCGTACTTCGCCGACCCGGCGGGCCTGGTGTGCGAATACACCTCCGGCATCGCGCAGGTCGACGAGGACCGGTGGCTCTGCAAGGTGTGGCGACGGGTGCCGGAACTCTCCGACCTGTGGGGCACCGCGGGCCCGCCGTCCAAGCAGGTCCGCGACCACATGGCCGGCATCCCCGACCCCGGCGCGTTCGAGCGGTTCGACCTCGGGCGGGCGTCGTGACGCACGTCGTCGAATCCGGTTCCGGCCCCGCACTGCTGATGCTGCACGGCATCGGTGGCAGTGCAGACAGTTTCGCTCCGCAGTTCGACGAACTGTCGGACTCGCTGAGACTGCTCGCCTGGGACGCTCCCGGGTACGGCCGCAGTGAGGACCCGGGCCGTCCGTTCGACCTCGACGACTACGCCGACGCAGCGGCCGACGTGATCCGCGACCGCTGCGGTGACGCCGGAGCGCACGTCCTGGGCATGTCGTGGGGCGGGGTGATCGCGACCCGCTTGGCCCTGCGTCATCCCGACCTCGTGCGCAGCCTCCTGCTCGGCAGCTCGACCGTAGGTTCGGCGGCCGACGACGAGGCTGCCGGCCGGATGCGGACCCGGGCTGCAACGCTCGCTCAGCAAGGCGCCGAAGCCTTTGCGGCGGAACGTGCCCCACGCCTGTTGTCCGGAACGGCCGGCGCCGAACTGACAGCGAAGGCCACGGCGATCATGGCCGCGTCGATCCGGCTCCCCGGCTACGGGTACGCCGCCGACTCCATGGCAGCCACCGATCACACCACCGATCTCGCGAAGATCGACATCCCGACACTGGTCCTGAGTGGAGACGAGGACACCGTGACGGGAATTCCTGCGAGCCAGGTGCTGGCCGGCGGTATTCCGGGCGCCGTCTTCGTGACCGTCAGGGGCGCAGGACATCTCGCGAACCAGGAGCGACCGGACGCGTTCAACGCCTGGGTCGAATCCTTCATTTTCATCACCGAACGCCTACGCAACCACCTCTAGAGAAGGAGCACGACATGACACTCGACTACGGCACCGCCGACCTGAAGGAATTCACCGATTCGCTGATCCTGACCCGTGGCTCCCGCCACGAGGACTGGGACACCCTCGGGTTCCAGGCCAAGGCCGGTGACCAGTTCAAGCGCGCACAGATCCGCTACGTCGGTTCCGGAGCCACCGGGAACCACGACAACGACAACCGGACCATCCCGTCGCGCGGATTCACCTTCTCCAACATGCTCCTTCCGCCCGGCGCCGAGGGCCCCGAGCACACCCACCACGACGCCGAAGAGGCTTTCTTCGTCCTCGAGGGTGAGGTGGAGGTCGGTGTTCACCGCGACGGCAAGGTGGAGAAGCGCACCCTCGGCTACCGCGACATGATCGTCGTCCCGGCCGGGGTTCCGCGCAGCCTGAAGAACAACGGCGACAAGGACGCCCTGTTCTGCGTCATCATCGGCGCGCAGAAGCCGCAGATCCCGACGTACCCCGAGACGTCGGCCATGCACGGTGTGACACGGGACTGATCGTGAATCTCGACGGGAAATCCATCGTCGTCACCGGTGCCGGGCGTGGCCTCGGTCTGGCCATCGCCCGCCGGCTCGGTGAGGACGGCGCCGACCTGTGGCTCGCCGACATTCGCGAGGACTGGGGAGAGTCGGCGGTGGAGAGCCTGCGCGCCGACGGCGTGAAAGCACAGTTCGTCCACGTCGATCTGCGCGACGCCGAATCCGTCTCCGCAATGGCGGCCACCGTTACCTCCGGTGGGCCGCTGTACGGGCTCGTCAACAACGCTGCCCTCGCGGATGGAGTGGGCGGCAAACCGATTCACGAACTCGACATCGACGAGTGGGACAAGGTGCTGGGCGTCAACCTGCGCGGCACCTTCCTCGTGAGCAGGGCGATCATTCCCGCCATCATCGGGAACGGAGGCGGACGAGTCGTCACCATCGGCTCCGACGCCGCCCTGTACGGCTCACCCCGTCTCGCGCACTACATTGCGTCCAAGGGTGGGGTGGCTGCCCTCACTCGGGCCATGTCACGCGACCTCGGCCCGCACGGCATCACCGTCAACACCGTCTCGCCCGGTCTGACCGAAAGCGAATCGGCGCAGAAGGTTCCGGAGCACCGGCACGAGCTGTACCGCCTCAACCGGGCACTCGAGCGGCCGCAGCAACCGTCCGATCTGGTCGGTGCCGTCGCGTTCCTGATGGGACCCGAGGCGTCGTACATCACCGGTCAGCAACTCGTCGTCAACGGCGGATTCGTCCTGCACTAGAGAAGGGGACCACGTCGTGGACCTGCAACTGAAAGACCGCACCTACCTGGTGACCGGCGGAAGCTCGGGAGTCGGGCTCGCCACCGTCGCGATGCTGCTCGAGGAAGGTGCCAACGTCGTCACCTGTGCCCGCGACCGCGACCGGCTCGATTCCGTCATAGCACCGCTGCCCGGAAGCGACCGCGTCCTCACCGCGTCCTGCGACGTCCGGGACCCGGCCGCGGTCGCCGCACTCGTCGAGGCGGGGGTCGAGCGGTTCGGCGGACTCGACGGTCTGGTCAACAACGCAGGCAAGTCCCGCATGGTCCCGCGCGGCGAGGCAACCCTCGACGACTGGCGCGACGAACTCGACCTCAAGTTCTCCAGCGTCCTCAACACCGTCGAGGCCGCCCTGCCACTGCTGCGCAAGTCCGACGCCGCGGCCATCGTCAACATCTCGGCGGTGCTCGCGCGGCAGCCCGAGCCGCGGCTGGTCACCACCAGCGCCGCCCGGGCCGGACTGCTGAACCTCAGCAAGTCGCTGTCGCTGGAACTCGCCACCGACGGCATCCGCGTCAACTCGGTGTCGCTGGGACTGGTCGACACCGGCCAGTGGCGGCGCCGCTACGAGGAATCCGGTACCGACGCCACCTTCGCCGAATGGGAGGCGGAGATCGCCCAGGACCGCGGTATCGGACTCGGCCGGTTCGGCCGCGCCGACGAGGTGGCCGCCATGATCGTGACCCTGCTGTCTCCCCGCTCGTCCTATGTGACGGGCACCAGCCTCGACGTCTGCGGAGGCGTCGCCCGTTATGTCTGAGAGGAACACCATGTCCGTAGGAAATGGGGGCGACCTGCTCGTCCAGGTGCTGCGCGAGGCGGGTGTCGACACCGTGTTCGGCATCGTGAGCGTCCACAATCAGCCCCTGGTGCAGGCGGTCAGCAAGCACCTGCGGTTCGTGCCGGTCCGGCACGAGGCCACCGCGGTCAGCGCGGCCGACGGGTATGCCCGGGCCACAGGCGGACTCGGCTGCGCCCTGACGAGCACCGGCACCGGTGCCGGCAACGCGGCCGGCTCGCTGATCGAATCGCTCAGTGCCGGAACGTCGGTGCTGCATTTGACGGGCAACGTCGAGAGCCGGTACCTCGGCTCGGGTCGCGGGTTCATCCACGAGACCAAGGATCAGCTGGGGATGCTGACGGCGACGTCGAAGCATGCCGCCACCATCCTCGACACCGACAGTGCAGGAAAGACGCTGCGGGAGGCGGTCGCCCAGGCTCTGGCAACGCCCGGAGGCCCGGCGAGCATCGAGTGGCCGATCGACCTGCAGTACGCCCAGCACGACATCGACGTTATGGAGGCGGCGCAGGAGAGCCCCCGGACTCCCGACGCCGACGAACTCGCTGCGGCACTGTCGTTGCTGGCTGCGGCCGAGCGCCCCGTCATCTGGGCCGGCGGCGGCGTCGCACGAGCCGGTGCCGAGCTGACCGAACTGGTGGAGCGGTGGGGAGTCCCGTTACTCACCAGCAACTCCGGTCGTGGAGCCGTGCCCGAGGACCATCCGCTGTGCATCGGCAACTACGGCAACACGCCGGTGGGCCGGGAACTCCTCCAGGACGCCGACCTGCTGCTGTCGCTGGGCACCCACTTCCGGTCCAACGAGACCGGCGACTACTCCATGCCCGTCCCCGCCGTGCACGTGCAGGTCGACGTCGATGCCGCCGCGCTCGGCCGCGTGTACCCCGCGCAGGCCGGTGTCACCGCCGACATCGGAACATTCCTTCGGACACTCACCGATCTGGCTCCGGTCGACGCCGCCTGGACCGAACGTGCCCGCACCACCCGCGAACTCGTCCGCAGCAAGCAGCGCGCAGGACTCGGAGATCACGCCGTACTGTGCGACGCCGTGCGTGCCGCGTTCCCACAGGATTCTGTCATCGCCCGCGACGTCACCATTGCGTCGAGTTCCTGGGGTAACCGGCTGCTCCCGATGTTCGACCCCAAGTCCAACGTCTTCCCCCGCGGCGGCGGCATCGGGCAGGGCCTGGGCATGGCAATCGGTTCCGCACTGGCCGACGAAACCCGGCCCACCCTGGCGCTCGTCGGCGACGGCGGCCTGGCCGTCCACTTCGGCGAGATCCTCACCATGGCGCAGGAGAAGCCGTGGCTGGTGCTGCTCGTGTTCAACGACGGCGGCTACGGCGTGCTCCGCAACATGCAGAAGGGCGGGGGTGACGACACCTACGCGGTCGACCTCGTCACGCCCGACTTCCCGCTCCTCGCCCAGTCGATCGGGGTGCCGTACCTGCGGATCGGCGGTGCCGCCGAAGCCCATGCCGTGCTCGAGGACGCGGTCTCGCGGCAGGCGCCGGTGATCGTCGAGGTGGACCTCGCCGCGTACGGCGACATGCCCGCACCATTCACACCTCCCGTCACAGTGCCCGGAAAGGACGTCAAATGACCACGGTCGCGGTGTGCGGTGGCGGAATCGGGGGACTGGCCACGGCGATCGGCCTCCGCAAGTTTGGTCTCGACGTCACGGTCTACGAGCAGACGAGGCAGTTCGCCCGCGTCGGCGCCGACATCAACCTCACCCCGAACGCGGTCCGCGCACTCGACGGACTGGGCGTGGGTGCAGAAATCCGCGAGTCCGCCGCCCGGCCCCAGTTCCGGCTCAGCCGAACGTGGGACACCGGAGTCGAAACGTCGCGGCTGCCGATGGGGGATACAGCGGAGCAGCAGTACGGTGCACCGCAGTTGACGATGCACCGCGGCGACCTCATGACCGCCCTCGAGAATCGGCTGCCCTCGGGTGTCGTGGAAATGGGCCGGCGGGTCAGCGGCGTCGGCGACGGTAGCATCGAATTCGCCGACGGCAGTATGGTTTCCGCAGACGTGATCGTGGGTGCCGACGGCATCCACTCCGCGGTCCGGACCGCTCTCCTCGGGCGGGACCAGCCGACGTTCACCGGAGTCGTGGCGTTCCGCGCCGTCGTCCCCACCGAACGCGTCGGCGAGCTCCCGAACCTCGACTGCTTCACCAAGTGGTGGGGACCGGATCCATCGACGCAGATCGTCACCTTCCCCCTCAACCAAGGCAAGGACATCTTCGTCTTCGCCACCTGCGGTCAGGAGGAGTGGACCGAGGAATCCTGGACCACCCCGGGCTCGGTCACCGAGCTGCGGGACCTCTACCGCGGCTTCCACCCCGACGCACGAGCCCTGCTCGACGCCTGCGACGACGTCCTGAAATCGGCTCTCTACGTGCGTGACCCGCTCGAGTCGTGGACGGACGGAACCTCGGTGCTCCTCGGCGACGCGGCACATCCGATGATGCCGTTCATGGCACAGGGCGCCGGCATGGCCATCGAAGACGCCGTGGTACTGGCCCGCTGCCTCGGCATGTTCGACGAACCCGCGGCCGCGCTGCAGACCTATCAGCACACCCGCCTGCAGCGCACCTCACGCATCCAGCGCGGCTCCCGGTCCAACGAATGGCTCAAAGTCGCAGGCAACGGCGACTGGGTATACGAGTACGACGCCTGGCGGGTGCCGCTCGAGCCGGCCACCGTGCGGGCAGGAGCGTGAATGGAAACATCACGACGGCACCAGATCTCCAGACGAGGTGCACTGGCTCTGCTCGGCTCCGCTGCGGCGGCCGTCGCAGCGACGAGTTGTGCGTCACACATCTCGGACGCGCAGCCGAGTGGTGCGACGCCACCGGACGCCTACGAGCTGTCCGGCGACGTCGACGGATACACGACGAAGCTGATTCTGCTGGGAACAGCGGCGGGACCCATTGCGGTACCTGGGCGTAGCGGCACAGCCAGCGTGCTCGTCGTCGGGGACAGGCCGTATCTCATCGATGCGGGTCCGTGGTCGAGTCGAAAGTTGATCCAGGCAGGTATCGATGCGGATTCTCTGGGTGGAGTGTTCATCACACACATGCACAGCGATCACATTGCCGACTTGTTCAACGTCTTCTGGCTTCCGGGCGGCACTCCGTCGTACACCTTCCGCAACGTCGTGCCGGTGTACGGTCCCGGATCGGCGGGAAAGCTGCCAGTCCCGCGCGGTGGCGCGAGCATTCCCGTCCAGAGTCCCGGTGCGCCGGCTCCCGGCCTGACCCAGCTGTTCTCCGGAGTGCTCGACGCGTACGCCTACGACATCAACATTCGCAATGCCGAGAAGGGTGCGCAGTCCGACTACGGGCAGCGGCTCACCCTGCACGACGTATTGCCCCCGGTGTCGGCGGGGGCGTCCGCCGACAACACGTCGCCGGACATGGAGCCGTTCCCCGTATTCGAAGACGACCGGGTGCGTGTCACCGCGACGCTGGTGCCACACGGGCCCGTCTTCCCGTCGTACGCGTACCGTTTCGACACCGAGGACGGAGCGGTGACGTTCTCCGGTGATACCGCGAAGTCACCCAACGTGGTTCGGCTCGCGACGGGATCCGACATCCTGGTCCACGAGGTGATCGACGTCGATTTCTACGCCGCCACCTCCGGTCCCGCCCTCGTCGAGCACATGATTCACGCACATACCACCGCTCAGGACGTAGGACGTGTCGCGACCGAAGCAGGAGTCCGCCAGGTGGTGCTCTCGCACATCGGACCGGGCGACCCCCGTCAGGTCACCGACGATCAATGGACCAGCGGCGTGTCATCGACGTATTCCGGCACTGTGACCGTCGGGCACGATCTGGTGCAGGTCGGCGTCGGGCAGCGTCGCTGAGCGATTCTTGTCTGCCGCCCTGCCCTCTCACAACAGAACGGCGGCGATCTCCCCGGCTGTGACGCGGGCGAGTTCCACGAAGAACGGTATGCGCTGGTCGATCATGAGTTCGGTGGGTCCGCGTAGTCCGAGAGCGAACCGGACGACTCCGTCGGAGTCGCGAATCGGCAACCCGATGGTGCGGAAGTCGGGGGTCAGCTCCTCGTCGTTGAAACCGTAGCCACGCTCACGGGTGCGGTGCAGTTCCTCTCGAATACCGGCGACGTCCGTGATCGCGCGGGACGTGGTGGCCGTCCGCGGTAGCGAGGCGAGTTCGGCGTCGTCGGTGTCCGACCACGCGAGGAACACCTTGCCCAAGGCGCTGGCGTGCAGGGGAAGCCGAACACCCTGCAGCACATGCCCGTCACTTTTCCGCCACCGGCTGAAGCCCAAGAGCACGACGTCGTGACCGTGCCGCATGGCCAGTGAGGCGGACGCCCCCGTGGTGGCCGCCAACTGCTCGAGATAGGGCTCGGACAGATAGATGCGGTGCTGCCGGTAAGAGATCTGACCGTACGCGGCCAGGGCGCTTCCCAGGCGGTACCGGCCCGACGTCGCATCCTTGTCGAGAAAGCCGGCATCGACCAGGGACTGGAGCAGGCGATGGGTGGTGCTCACTGCGAGGTCCTGGCGCTTGGCGATCTCCGAGACGCCCAGCTCCTCACCCCCGCCGAAACAGGAGAGCATCGTCAGGGCCCGCGACACCGTCCGAACTCCCACAGCACGTGAGTCGGTCACCAAAGGTCCTTTCGTGGCAATGCAACCGTGCGCCTTTCTGGTTGTCCCAGCTACCAGAAAGGCGCACGGGCCGGAACGGCGTCCGGCGCAGAAGGCACCATACTTTCCGCCTGCCGGAAAATGGCGGCGCCCGCATGTGCCGAATCCCCAGCGCACGCCGGTGAACTGGGTTTCCGGAACTTGTCAAGGTTTCCGATCTGTAGAAAACAAACAGGAGGAAATCTGGGGCGGGGGACATAGCGTCAACGGTCGTCACACCTGACGATTCATCCGTTGAAGGAGTTCCCCACATGTCCCGCTTACGCCGACTGCCACGAGCCGCCGCCGCGCTCGCCATGATCCCGCTGGCCGGGTTGGCGGTGGCGTGTGGGTCTTCCGAGGAGCCCGGAGGAGCCGCTGCCGGTGCGGACGTCACTCTGAAGGTCTTCGATCCGGGCAACTCGGGCGCCATCGCTGTCGGAAAGCGCGACGGAACCTACGATGATGCCCTTGCACCGCTCGGTGCGAAGATCGAATGGGTCAAGACCACACCCGGATTCAGTTCCAACCTCAAACTTTTCAACACCGGTGAACTCGACATCCAGACCGGCGCGTACAGCCCGGTGGTGGGGGCGCTGTCCAAGGATGTGGGCGTGCGGATCTTCGCGACCTCCGACCCGTACAACAAGGATCAGGCAGGCATCATCGCCCGACCCGAATCCGGGATCAAGACCGTCGCGGATCTCGCCGGAAAGCGGATCGCGGTGAACCCTGCCGGTAAGGGCGAGTACATCACCCTGAAGGCGCTGACCGAGGCGGGCGTTCCCATCGACTCCGTCGAGCGGGTGCCGCTGCAGCAGGCCGACGCCGCGTCGGCGTTCTCCACCGGGCAGGTCGACGCCTGGGCGTCGTTCCTGATCCCGTACCAGGAGGCGAAGGCGAAGGGGGCGGTCGAAATCGTCACCGAGGCGAGTATCGGCTCGGTGGACAGCACCATCATCGCCGGCCGTACCGAGGTGCTCGAGGAACATCCCGAGGTGGTCGCGAAGTTCCTCGAAGTGACGCAGCAGCTCACGGAGAAGCAGCGCCAAGACCCTGCGTCGTCCGAGAACGTCTTCGAGAAGACCGGGCCGCGGGCGCTCTCGGGTCAGCGACTCGACGACGCGATCGAGCTGGGCGGCCGCATCACCAACTTCCGGTACCCGACGGCCGCCGATGCCGCCGACCTGGAGTCCATCGCGGCGTTGTTCGCCGCTAACGGAGTCATCCAGCGGCCGCTGAAGGGCAGTGACGTCATCTTCGATCTCCCTGCCGCACTCGACAGCGCGTCGGCCGAGGGTAAGTGAGTTCGGTGGTGACCCTGACGGAACCCGCGCGCGACACGGCACCGGGAACCCTGACACTGGAGACACCCCGCTATCGCCGCACCCGGGAACGGCCCCGGTGGATCTCGATTCCCCTCCGATTCCTCGTCCCCGCGCTGCTCGTGGCCGGGTGGTGGATCGGGTCTTCCACCGGCATCCTCAGCCCCGAGATCCTCGCCGGACCGCCTGCGGTGTGGCTGGCCTTCGCGGAGCTGTACGAGTCGGGCCAGCTACTCGACTTCGGTATCGCTTCGCTGCAACGCGCGGCGCTGGGTGTGGGCTGCGGCGTCGTCATCGGGCTCGTGCTCGGAGTGCTGTCCGGACTTTCCGCGCTCGGTGAGGAGCTCATCGACTCCACGATGCAGATCAACCGGGCGGTGCCGTTCCTGGCGCTCGTTCCGCTGTTCATCGCGTGGTTCGGCATCGACGAGACGTTCAAGGTCGTCCTCATCACCGTGGCGACCCTTGCCCCGATGTACGCGTACACCTACCTCGGAGTGCGCGGCGTCGACCGCAAGATGGTCGAGGCCGCCCGCGGGTTCGGGCTCACCGGCTGGCGGCTGGTGTTCGGCGCAATCCTGCCGACCGCACTGCCAGGAGTGCTGATGGGGTTGCGTATCTGCCTGTCACTCAGCATCACCGGGCTCATCGCCGCCGAACAGGTGGGCACCCGCGAAGGCATCGGGTACCTCGTCACCCTCGCGCAGGAATACAACCGCACCGACTACATGGTTCTGTGCATCGTGTTGTATGCGGTTCTCGGTTTGATCTTCGACGCCGTCGTCCGGGTGATCGAGAAGTTCGCGATGCCGTGGCGGCAACTGTCGGTGACCCGATGAACACCACCGAGGCGCCGTTGCCGCCGCTCGCCCCCCGCGAACGCACCGCGACCACCGCAGCGGAACGACGAGCCGGGTCGCCCCTTGCCGTGTCGCTGAAGGGTGTGCGGAAGTCGTTCGGCGACAAGCACGTACTCGCCGGAATCGACCTCGAGATCACCCGCGGCGAGTTCGTGGTCCTGCTCGGCCCGAGCGGCACCGGCAAGACGACACTCCTGCGACTGCTCTCGGGACTCGAGCCACCGGACAGCGGCGACGTTCTGGTACCGCGGCAACGCACGGTGGTGTACCAGGAACCGCGACTGATCCCCTCCAAGCGTGTCCTGGCGAATGTGTCGGTCGGGCAACGTCGGTCACGCGTCACCCGCGAAAACGCCCAGCGTGCGCTGGCCGAAGTCAATCTCGGCGACAAACAGCGAGCCTGGCCCGCCACCTTGTCCGGCGGCGAAGCACAACGGGTCGCGCTCGCCCGTGCCCTGGTCCGCGAACCCGAACTGCTGCTGCTCGACGAGCCCTTCGCCGCGCTCGACGCGCTGACCCGGTTACAGATGCAGGACCTCGTCGGCGACCTGGTGGCCCGGCACCGCCCGGCCGTTCTGCTCGTCACGCACGACGTCGACGAAGCGGTGCGCTTGGCCGACCGGGTGCTGATCCTCGACAACGGCGGCTTCGCGGTGGACGTCGACATCGATCTCCCCCGTCCGCGGGACAGAAACGATCCCGACTCGCTCCGCTACCGCGCGACCTTCCTCGCCCAACTGGGAGTGGGACGCCATTCCCCACCAGATAAGGACAACTCATGACTGTGACGACCGGACCTGCGCTCGACACCCTCTGGTACACCCGCTGCCCGGTGCCCACGGCGAGCGGCCTCGCGAACAATCTCGGCTGGCTCAGCCGGACCGCGGACGCCGCCGGAGTCGAATTCGGTGTCCTGCAGGACGCTGGTCCCGAACTGGCCGTGCGACATTTCGATCACCGCCTACCCGGCCTCATCCGGGAAGGCGGCAACGTGCCGGCCCTCGCCGCACGCGCCGAAGGTTCACCGACCCGGTTGATCGGACTCACCTGGATCGACGAGGCGCAGGCGATTCTCGTGCGGCCGGAGTCCGGTATCCGCGCGGCCGCCGAGCTGGCCGGGCTGCGGGTCGGCATCCCCGCCTGGGCCGCCGACCGGGCGCGGAGCTTCCCGCGTGCGATGGCACTGCACGGTGTCGCCTCCGCGCTGCGCCTCGGCGGGCTGTCCTTCGCGGACGTAAAGCTGGTGGAGGTTGCGACGACGGCGGCTCCGCAGGTGCGCACCGCCAATCCCGACCGCAACACCACCTGGGGCATCGAGTCGCTGCTGGCGGGTGATGTCGATGCCGTCTACGTCAAGGGCGCCCGCGCCCAGGACGTGGCTCGGCAGCACGGCCTGGTCGTCGCGGTCGACCTCGATTCCACTGCCTCGCTGCGGGATCGGGTGAACAACGGCACCCCACGCCCGGTCACCGTGCACGCCGACCTCCTCGAACACCGCCCCGACATCGTGATCGGCTTCCTCGCCGAGAGCCTGCGTGCCGCGGACTGGGCGGCGGCGAACGTGGAACAGGTACGTGCCGTCTTCCAGACCGAGACACAGTCCGGGCCGGAAGGCGTCGTCGCGGCGTACGGCGAGAACTTCCACGAAGGGCTCCACCTGAACCTGTCCGAGGAGCGGGTCGACCTTCTCGGCGTCCAGAAACAGTTCCTGTACGCCCACGGCTTCCTCGCCCGGGATTTCGACCTCGAATCCTGGGTGGCGCGCGAACCCCTCGAGCAGGCCAAGGCACAGCTCGCCGCGGAGAAGGAGCCCACGACGTGACGGACTTCTACTGGGAGTTGCCGTCCCGTGGTGACGGGCGCCGGGTCGCATCCGAGTTGAACACTCGTGGCGGCTTCGGGGCCGATCGTCCGGCGACGGTCGCCACCGACCTGCGTCCGGGCAAGCTCGGCCCCTTCGACGAACTCGCCCAGGTGATCCACGCCGCGGAACTGTCGGGAGTCGACGGAGTGATCGCGCCCTACGACCCGTCGGGTGAAGAATCCTGGGTGGTGGCCGCGGCGGCACTGCGGCAGACCCGGCACGCGCGGGTCGCGGTCGAATTCCATCCCGCGTTCGGCACTCCGGTGTACGCGGCGAAGATGTCCGCGACCCTGCAGAGGCTTTCCGGTGGACGGCTCGAGTGGCGACTGAAGGTCGAGACCGACCCGGCCGACGCCCGCGCCCGCGGCGACCGGGTGACCGGTCCTGATCGTTACGCGCGTGCGGACGAGTTCCTGACCGTGGCTCGCGGCGTGTGGAACGACAGCGAGGTTCTTCCGGGCGGATTCGGTGGCACCGGATACGAGTTCGCCGGGAACCACTACGACGTGATCGACGGCGGTTTCCGCGGCATCCTCTCCGGGCTTCCCTTCCCCGTCGTGCACCTCACCGGGAATTCGGACGAGGCTGTGACGTTGTCTGCCAAACACGGTGACGTCCACCAATTCGTGCTGACCGACACCGGGTACGAGACGTCCGCGCGCACCCTGGCCGACCGTGCACTCGAGCAGGGCAGGTCGGTGCGAAAGCTGTTGCGGCTGCCGATCATCGCGCGTGAGACGACGGACGAGGCGTGGGCGCGCGTCGAACGGCTGTGGCGGGAGGCGCACCCGGACGGTGTGAGCGGCGACAGCCGCGCTCTCGCACGCGAGAACTCCCAGTGGTCGGGGTTCGACCGCCTCGGCTACGACCAGCCCATCGGCCTGATCGGCAGCTATGAGGACGTGGCCCGCGAGTTGTCGTCGTTCCGGCATATCGACGGCTTCGTCCTCACCGGCCGACCGCACATCGAGGAACTTCACCGGGCGGGCGAACACCTGCTCCATCTCGTCGACCCCGCCGGACGCACCCTCGCCGGTCAGGAGGCACACGCATGAGTATCGACTTCTACTGGCGCATAGGTATGGAGGGCGACCACGCGTCACTGCGCACGCCGCGGCGCTACAACCGTGGCGACGCGGGCGGATACGGTCCCGGCAACATCGCGCCGGCGATCCGGAACGGTGAACTCGACGGCTACGGGTACATCGACCACATGGCCGCGGTGGCCAAGGCGTCCGAGTCGGCCGGCTTCCTGGGCGGTCTGCTGCCGTCCTTCCCGATGACGGAAGACCCCTGGGCAACCGCGTCCGCGCTGGCCGCCGAGACCACCACGTACCGATTCATGGTCGCCTTCCAGCCCGGGTTCCTGCACCCGGTACAGGCGGCCAGGATGTCGGCGAGCCTGCAGCGGGCCACCGGTGGGCGACTGGTCTACAACATCATCAGCGGCGGTGGCGGTGCCCCTCAGCTGTGGTGGGGAGACAAAGTCGATCACGACGACCGCTACGCCCGGACCTCCGAGTTCCTCGACGTCCTCCGAGGCGTGTGGGACGGAGAGCCATTCAACTTCGACGGCCGGTTCTTCCGCACCGCCGGTGCTGCCCTGGCTCCCGGTCTGGCCGGACAACCGTTCCCCGAGGTGTACTTCTCCGGCTCGTCCGCGGCGGCCGTCGCCGCCGCGGGCACGCACTCGGACTACTACCTGTCCTGGCTCGAGCCGTACGCAGACCTGCGGAAAAAATTCGACGGCGTACGAGAGCAGTCCGCGAAACTCGGGCGCACCCCCAAATTCGCGGTGCGGATCGACATCGTCGCCCGCCACACCGAAGAAGCGGCCTGGGCGGAGATCGAGAAGGGCTGGGCCTTCGTCGACAAGGATGCCGCAAACCGGGCGGCGCAGGGCGATTCCGTCGGGGCGGCCCGCATCAACGGCTGGGTACCCGAACACATCACCGGCTACCGGGACCTCGAAGTCCAGCCCAACGTCTGGTGTGGCTTCAGCCTGATCCGAGGCGGCCCCGCATTCGGACTGGTCGGCAGTTACGAGCAGGTCGCCGAACGTCTCGACGAACTGCGTGAGCTCGGCGTGGACGCCTTCATCCTGGCCGGCAATCCTCACCTCGAGGAGGCATACCGCGTCGGTGAAGAAGTTCTTCCCCTCCTGCAACGCCAACCACTTCCCACTTTCGGACAGGACACACCATGACTACAACCGAGAATCGCGTGAACTCCGACGTCACCACCTTCGTGGAGGCAGCGCAGCGCGACGCAGACAAGGCCTTCGCCGTATTCCGGAGCACCGGTACCGTGTCGGCCAACGGCACCGTCAATTTCGTCGAACGGGTCCCGGGCACCGAGATCGCCGTCGCGCTGAACGATCCCGGCCCGTGGGCGGATGATCCCCACGTGTCACCGGTCGTGGCGACCTTCGACGGGGACGTGCTGTCGGGTAACGGTTCCGCCGGATTCGTCACCGGTTACGCCGCCGTCTTCCGGCAGCATCCCGAGATCACCAGCGTCGTCCACATTCACACACCGTGGCTCGGCGGCTGGGCGCAAACCCATCGCACCTTGCCGATCCGGTATGCGGCGTCACAGCGGCTGACGCTCTCGCGTGAGATTCCGCCGCACATCGATCGTTCGCAGTCGGCGGGCGACTTCATCCTCGAACGTCTGCAGGACGACCCGGACCTCGTGGCCATCTTCGAGGCCAACGGCGGTGTCAACGTGATCGGCCGCAGCGGCCTGCTCGAGCTCGCGAAATTCGTCGTTCTCCTCGAAGAGGGCGCACAATTCCAGGCCATCGCCGAATCTCTCGGTGGTTCGGTCGAATTCGACCCCTCGAACCTCGCCGTGCAGTGGGGACGCTCGGGGCTGGCCGACGAGGCCCGCCGCCGCGGCCTCCTCTGATGTCCTCACCTTCCTCAACCGAACAGAACAGGTAACGGCCATGACAGTCCGTGTCGGATACTTCCCGCACAACAACTCGCTCTTCGTGCTGCGGCACACCGGAATCCTCGAGCGTCGGCTACCCGACGTCGAATGGGTGGATCTGCGTGACCTTCCGTCGAAGCCGCCCGTCGATCCCACCAACGCCCTTCCGACCCTGCATTCCGACTGGCTGTTCGAGGACGGCGGATACGACGTCATCGGCACCGGCTTCACCCCGCCGATCACCGGCCTGGCGCACGACCGCGACCTCGTCTACATCGGCATCTCCGGGCCCCGCATCGAGAACGGCCGCCTCGTCGTGAAGGCGGAGTCCGGCATCGACGCCGTCGAGGATCTTCGCGGGAAGCGCGTCGGCATCGCACACGGCTCATGGCAGACGACGCTGCTCCTGTTCGCGCTCGACCGGGCAGGGCTCACCTGGTCCGACATCGTTCCTGTCGACACCGACGTGCGCGGAGGCGGCGCCGAACTCGTCAGCGGAACCATCGATGGGTGGGTCGGCGCATACCCGGGGCTGGCGGAGATCGAAGCCGAGCACGCACTGCGCACGCTCGTCGAAACGGACGGACTCTTCAGCCACCCCTCGCTGTGGTTCACCCGCCGCGACTTCGCGGAGGACAACGCCGAACAGCTGCGGGCCGTCGTCGAGGCGCTGCAGGAGTCGGACGCCTGGATCGAGGCACACCCGCGCGAAGCGGCGCAGTTCTTCGTCGACGACGTCGAGCGGCGCGGCGGAACCGCCAGTCTCGATGCCTGGGAGGCGGCGCTGCGCGGCCGGCCCTTCGGCATCCACCCGGTGACCGACGAATTCCTGGACGAACAGCAACGCGCCGCCGACCTCCTGCTGGCCAACGGACTCCTCCCGCGGTCGATCCGGGTCCGCGACGCCGTGGTCCCGGAGATCGGCGAGTTGGTCACCGCCGATCGCGCCGCCGTGTAGGCGGGGCTCCGGGCACGCAACTCGGCGAGTCGTGCCGATTCCCTTGTCTCCGCGAACGGGGAGGGGGAGGGTGGTGTTCCAGGACACCGTCACCCCTTGCGGAGGCCGGACATGGACACCACGATCACCGAGATCGCACCCGACATCTACCGCATGTCGACGTACATCGACGACGCGAACCTGATCATGAACCAGTTCCTCGTCGACGGTGAGGAGCCGCTCCTCTTCCACACCGGACAGCGGTTCCTCTTCCCGTCGGCATCCGAGGCGGTCGCGCGGCTGATCCCACTCGACCGATTGCGATGGATCACGTTCGGCCACGTCGAGGCCGACGAGTGCGGCGCGATGAACTCGTGGCTCGGGGTGGCGCCGCACGCCGAGGTCGCGCACGGGGCGATGGGCTGCTTCGTGCAGGTGAACGACCTGGCCGACCGTATGCCGCGGCCCCTCGACGACGGCGACGTCCTCGAGACGGGGACGCGGCGGGTGCGTCACATCGACACTCCGCATGTCCCGCACGGTTGGGATGCGGGACTGATGTTCGAGGAGACGACGTCGACCCTGTTCTGCGGAGATCTGTTTACCGCGTTCGGTCATCATCCCGCCCTGACCGAAGAGGAGTTGCTCGGTCCGGCGCTGGAGGGAGAGGACAACGGGAGGGCGACGTGCCTGACACCGGCGCTCGAACCGACCATCCGCGCACTGGCGGATCTCGAACCCCGAACCCTGGCACCCATGCATGCACCGGCCTTCACCGGCGACTGCGTCCAGGCGCTGCACGACCTCGCTTCCGCCTACGAGCAACGGTTCGAAGCCGAACGCGAACGGTACGCCGGCCGGCACTGACCCCCGCGTCCCACGGGTGCGACCAGGGGATGGGTTGCGCGGCTCCCGTCTGGGCACTCTGCCTCGAGAGCGGCGCCGTACAACAGCGATGCGGCACCGGCCTTGCTCGAGCGACAGCGAAGGGGAACTTACGTGTCCGAGAAGAAGCCGCTGATCCCAGGAACACCCGGATCGGGAACACCGTCGGTCGACGAGCCGACCGAGCCCAAAGAGCCGCTTCCACCGAAATCCGATCAGCGGTCGCCTGCATTGCGGACCGCGACGGGTGAGCCCGTCAAGGGTGCGGAGACGGCGAGGGGACAGAAGGGCGAGTACCTCACGACCGCGCAGGGTGCGCGTCTGTACGACACGGACCATTCCCTCAAAGCGGGGAAGCGGGGACCGACCCTCCTTCAGGATCACCATCTGCGGGAAAAGATCACCCACTTCGATCACGAACGGATTCCCGAGCGGGTGGTCCACGCCCGGGGCGCTGCTGCGCACGGTGTGTTCCGCGGCTACGGCGCCGCCGAGCCGATCAGTAAGGCCGCCTTCCTCGGCAAGGACGTCGAAACTCCCGTCTTCGTCCGGTTCTCGACTGTTCTCGGCTCGCGTGGTTCGGCAGACGCCGTCCGGGACACCCGCGGTTTCGCCACCAAGTTCTACACCAGCGAGGGCACCTTCGACCTGGTGGGAAACAACATTCCGGTCTTCTTCATCCAGGACGGAATCAAGTTCCCGGACATCATTCACGCGGGCAAACCGCATCCCGACCGCGAAATTCCGCAGGCCCAGAGCGCCCACGACACGTTCTGGGACTTCGTGTCCCTCCACACCGAGGCGACGGCGCACACGCTGTGGAACATGTCCGACCGGGGCATCCCGCGGTCGTATCGGATGATGGAAGGCTTCGGCGTCAACACCTTCCGCATGATCAATGCAGACGGCGAAAGCACTCTGGTGAAGTTCCACTGGAAGCCGAAGCTGGGCGTGCACTCGCTGGTCTGGGAGGAAGCGCAGATCATCAACGGCATGGACCCCGACTTTCATCGACGCGATCTGGCCGATGCGATCGAAGCCGGTGCCTACCCGCAGTGGGAGCTGGGTATCCAGGCGTTCCCGGACACTCCCGACCAGATGTTCGACGGAATCGACCTCCTCGACCCCACCAAGATCGTGCCGGAAGAATTGGCTCCGGTGCAGCCGATCGGCGTCATGACGTTGACGGCGAACCCGACCAACTTCTTCGCCGAGACGGAGCAGGTGGCGTTCCATCCCGGCCACCTCGTTCCCGGCATCGACGTGACCGACGATCCGCTGCTGCAGGCCCGGTTGTTCTCGTATCTCGATACACAGATCAGCCGGCTCGGTGGCCCGAACTTCGGGCAGATACCGATCAACCGTCCCCACACCGAGGTGAACGACATGCTGCGCGACGGCATGCACCAGACCGGAGTACATCCCGGGGTCGCGCCGTACCGGCCCAATTCGCTCGACGGGGGGTGCCCGTTCCTGGCCGGGGCAGACACCAGTGCCTTCGTCGAGGTGCCGGTGCCGATGCCGGAGTCGACGAAACTCCGGGGTGCCCCCGCAAGTTACGACGACCACTTCTCGCAGGCCCGGCTCTTCTACGCCAGCCTCACCGACATCGAACGCGCCCACGTCGCGCAGGCGTACACGTTCGAACTCGGGAAGTGCTACGAGCAGGCCATCAAGGAGCGGACACTCCGCGTTCTCGCCGAGATCGATACCGGCCTGTGTGCGGAGGTTGCTGCCGGGCTCGGACTCCCGGCCCCCGAGCCGACCGTCGCCCACGAGGCGCCGCCGATCGTCAGTCCCGCGCTGTCCCAGGTGGGCGCCGAGTGGCCGGTCGACGGCCGGATCATCGGCATCGTCGCGGACGAGACGTCGGACCTCGCCGAGGTGGCCGCCGCCGTGAAGACGATCGATGCGGGCGGGATGGTTCCGCTGGTCATCGGACCCCACGGCGGTGAACTCGGGTCGGGGAAGGAGGCGGTACCGGTGTCGCGCACGTTCCTGACGATGCGTTCGGTGGAATTCGACGCGATCCTCCTCGCCGCATCCCCGTCCGATCCCCGGCTTCTGGTGCTCGTCTCCGAGGCATTCCGCCACTGCAAGGCGATCGGCGGGTGGCCTGCCGGCCGCGATCTGCTCGTCAGCGCCGGCATCTCGGCCGATACCCCCGGAATCGTCGTGGCGGACGAGACCGAGGGGCTGCTCGACGGCATGACGACGCTGATGCGGTCGCACCGGGTATGGGAGCGGACCGTCTGATCGACAGCAATACCAGGTGACCCGGCCCTACGGCCGGGTCACCGTTCGTTCGTAGGAACGAAATTCCTGCAACTGTGGCGCACGATACATCTTAGTGCTAAATTATTGAGCACTAAGGAAATCCCGAGTGCAGGAGTATCGATGACAACAGACGCAGACACCATCCCCATGATGGTCCGTCAGATGCGGGTCGAGTCCTCGGGCGTCGTCTCGCTCCGCCTCGAACGGCCCGACGGCGGGGCCGTCCACGAGTGGACCCCGGGTGCCCATCTGGATCTGCACCTGAGCGGCGGCACCGTGCGGCAGTACTCCCTCTGCGGCGATCCCGACGACAAGACCGGATACCGAGTCGCGGTCCTGCACGAGGCGCACGGTCGCGGCGGGTCCCGGCACATTCACGAGACGCTGCGTCCCGGCGACACCGTCCACGTGAGCCCGCCGCGAAACAACTTCGAATTCCTTCCGTCTCCCCGCTACCTCTTAGTCGCCGGTGGAATCGGAATCACACCGCTCCTCGCGATGATCGGCGAAGCCACACGGATGGGCGCCGACTGGGAACTGCACTACGGCGGACGCTCCCGCGCGTCGATGGCGTTCCTCGACGAACTGTCCGCGCACGGCGAACGGGTGCAGGTCGTCACCGAAGACGTGGACGGCATCCTCGACCTGAACGCTCTCCTCGGCGAGGTTCGCGAGGACACCCTCGTCTACGCGTGCGGACCCGAAGGCCTGCTCGCCGCCATCGAGAACGTCGCCTCCGCGTGGCCCGAAGGGTCCATTCAGCTCGAACGTTTCAAAGCCAAGGAAATACCCGCCGACACGCTGGCCGGTGACCGACCGGTCCGGGTCGTCTGCGAGCGGTCGGGCATCTCCACCACCGTCGCCGCCGACAGGACCGTCCTCGACGCGCTCGAGGAAGCCGGTGTCGACGTCCCCAACTCGTGCCGGGAAGGCATCTGCGGTACCTGCGAAACCCGTGTCCTGTGCGGCACCCCCGATCACCGTGACTCGCTGCTCTCGAGCGCCGAGCAGGAGTCCGGGGCAACCATGATGATCTGCGTTTCCCGCGCCCGCTCCGACGAGCTCGTGCTGGACCTCTAGAAGGGAAGAACCATGAGTCTTTACCTGCAACCACGGCAGGCCGGCACCGCGGGCCCCACTCCGTACGAGCTCAAGCTTGCCGGTGCCATCGAAGAGGTCTTCGGTACCGGTGTGCACCACCTCGAGGGATTGGTGAAGGGGCTGAACGACCTCGGTATCTGCAGCCCGAGTGGGGAACCGTGGACCCCCGACACGTTCACGGACGAGATGCGACGGATGGCGGCCTGAACATGGTGAATCGACTGAACAAGACGGCACTGACCGGCGACGAAATCTTCGCCACCGGCATGCGGAACCAATGGCACGCGGTCTGTCCCTCGGACTTCGTCGCGCGCGGCGACATGAAGAAGGTGCGACGCCTCGGCGAGGACTGGCTTCTGTTTCGTCAGTCCGACGGAAGCCTCCGCATGCTCGCCGACAGGTGCCCGCACCGCGGAGCACCGCTGTCGCAGGGACAGCACCTCGGTGACCGGGTCGCCTGCAAATATCACGGGGTCCAGGTCGACGGCGGCGGAACCGTCGTGTCCGTGCCGGGAATGCCCGGGTGCAATCTCGAGGGCAAGCGGCTCGTCACCAGCCTCCCGGTGCGTGAGGTGGCCGGCGCCGTCCTGGCATGGTTCGGCACCGATCCGGACGCCGAACCGGGTCCCCTCGAACTCCCCGAACGCCTCGTGGACGACGGTATTTCCCGTTTCCTCTGCTACGCGGAATGGAAGGCGCCCTGGCGCTTCACCCTCGAGAACCTGCTCGATCCGATGCACGGCGCGTTCCTGCACCGCGAGTCGCATTCGATGTTCGGCGGGGAAACGTCCGCCAAGTTCCGGATCCGGGAAACCGATCGCGGGTTCTTCTTCGAGAAGACCGACCAGCGGGGCGTGAACTTCGACTGGGTCGAATTCTGCCGGACCGGAGTCGACTGGGTCGACCTGGAAATCCCGTACCCGCCCACCGCAGGCCCCGGCGGATCGTTCGGCATCGTCGGAATGGGAACGCCCATCGACGCCGAGACCACCGCCGTCTTCTTCTGGCGGTACCGCCGGGTGGAGGGCTGGGAGCGCGACGTCTGGCGCTTCCTCTACCGCACGAAACTCGAGGAGCGGCACTGGGCGGTTCTCGAACAGGACCGGGTCATGCTCGAGGCAATGGCCGCCGACGCCGACCAGGCCGAGAACCTCTACCAGCACGACCTCGGGGTCATTCGCCTGCGCCGTCTCTACCGGAGCCAGGCCGCAGCGCAGGCGGAGGCGCTCGCCGGAGCGTAAGGTCGCGCGGGTTGACTTGAATGAAGTGTCAACCAAGAATGTGTGACGGCCGACACGTCGGGAGCCGGCCGGTACGAGGAGGCGCGAGCGGTGCACGAAAACGACGGCGTTGCGGATCGGTGTGCGTTGATCGAGGCGGCGGGTCGTTGCTTCGCGGAGCTCGGATACGACAAGACCACGGAGGCGGTCATCGCGGAGAACGCCGACAGGTCGGTGACAGACTTCCGTCGGCACTTCCGGTCCACGAAAGACGCATTTCATGCGGTGGCCGCCGCCGTGTTCGAGAAGTTCCTCGAAGCGCAGCGCACCGCGGTACCGCCGGACGCCGACCCTCGTACCGTGCTGGGCGCGGCCACTGCCGCATTCATCGACACCGTCTACAGCGTCGGCCGGCTCTTCACCGTCATCGAAGCCCGGGCGGCCGTCGACCCCGTGGTCGGCGAGCAGCTGTCGCAGGCGCACACCCGGATCCTGGCCCGGTACACCCGCTTCATCGAAGGGCTGGACGAGGCCGGGATCGCACGGCCCTGCGCCGAGGCCGCCCAGCTCGCCCGCAAGCTGTCGGATGCGCAGTGGCGGGGAGCGGCCCACCTGATCGGCGCCTCCCCGGACGAGCAACGTCGGTTCATCGTCGAGATGACGGCCGCAGCCGAACGCTTCATCGGATTCGACTGCGACACCGAACTCGTCGAGAGGCCGGCCTGCTGAGCCAGGTCCCCAGGTGAGGGGCGTCTGGTTGTCTCCCTAGGTGAGGGGCGTCTGGTTGTCGACGATCGAATGTTCGAGTTTGCGGAGCAGTTCCGCGAGGGACGCCTGATCCGTCGCGGACATCCCACTGAGAATTCGCGCCTCGTTCGCGAAGTGTGCCTCCGCCACCTTCTCGATCACCCGAAGGCCCTCGTCGGTGAGGTGTGCGTACACGATCCGGCGGTCTTCCGCGTCCCGCTCACGCTCGACGAGACCCGCCTTCTCCAGCCGGTCGACCCGGAGGGTCACGCCACCCGTGGTCACGAGAGCGGACTCCGCCAACTGCCCGGACGTCATCCGGTAGGGCGGACCCGAACGCCGCAGCGCGGCGAGCACATCGAACGACGCCATGTTGATGCCGTGCTCTTCGAACACGACAGCCAGCGAGGCCTGGTAACGCAGGTACGAACGGTGCAAGCGGCCCAGAACTTTCAGTGGACTCACATCCAGTTCAGGCCACTGGTGTGCCCACTGATCGACGATGTCGTCGACGGCGTCACGGTCGGGAACCGGGCGTTGCGTCACCGGGGCGCCTCCTGAACTTTGTGGTCCTGAACTGTTGAGTCCCAAGGTATCGGATTGCCGGGAGGAGGGGACGCGCCGCGGGTCCCCGTCCGGTGTGTCGAGGACGGGGACCCGCGGTCGTCTGTTCGGGGGAGTCGCTCAGCGGCCACCGACTGCGGCGACGGCATCGATCTCGGCGATCGCGCCGTACGGGAGGCTGCTCACCTCGAGGAAGGTGCGGGCCGGGCGCGGTTCGTCGAAGATGCGCTCGAACTGCCGGTTGGCCTCTTCGCGCAGGGTCAGGTCGGTGACGTAGTAGGTCAGCTTCACGACGTCCTGAAGCTGTCCACCCACGGTGGCGAGGCGATCGACCATCCGGTCCACGGCGGCGTCGAGAGCTTCGGTGCGCCCGGGTACGGCAACGCCCTCGGCGTCGACGGACAGGGCACCCGAAACAAAGGCCAATCCGCCCGCGACCACGGCCGGGCTGTAGGGGTGATGGGCGGAGACTTCAGTCATGGACATGGGGACTCGCTTTCGAAGTAGGCGTCGACTCAGTATATCTTAGCGCTAAACTAACTGGCAGGCCCGGCGAATGAATACCCCGCCCGCGGGTACTCGACCCGCATGCCACGAGCCACGAAACAGTCGGCAGCGCCGTTCGTGCCCGACACCGTCGACCTCGACGCGTTGTCGGACGCCGCCGGAGGATGCCGCGGCTGCGATCTCTACCGCGACGCCGAGCAGACCGTCTTCGGCGCCGGCAAGCGCTCCGCCCGGATGATGCTCATCGGCGAACAACCGGGTGATCAGGAGGACCGCGCAGGGCAACCGTTCGTCGGGCCCGCGGGCAAGCTGCTGAACAAGGCCCTCGAAGCGGCGGGCATCGACCGGGATCTCACCTACGTCACCAACGCGGTCAAGCACTTCAAGTACGTACCCGCCGAACGCGGTCAGCGCCGCATCCACAAGAAGCCGAACCGCACCGAGATCGTGGCGTGCAGGCCGTGGCTCGTCGCCGAGCTGCACGCGGTAGAGCCCGATGTCCTGGTGTGCCTCGGCGCCACCGCCGCCCAGGCGTTGCTCGGGCCGTCGTTTCGGCTCACCGAGCACCGCGGGGAGCGGCTGCATCTCGACGGTGAAGTGGACGTTTCCGGCGATCCCGACGTCTTCGTCACCATCCACCCGTCCGCCGTCCTGCGCGGACCGGATCGGGACGAGGCGTTCTCCGGACTCGTCGAGGACTTGAAGAAGGCAGCCCTTGCCCTGTGAGGCCCTGCTGTGAGCTGTGAGGCCCCCTGTGAGTACTTATTAACAACCCGTTGTCGATAAGTACTCACAGGGGTAGGCGAGGGACCGCCCCGCGAGACAGCATGGTGGTTATGACGAATCCGAAGCAGACCATGAAGGCCGTCTCCTATTCCTCCTACGGTGGTCCCGACGTACTCGAAGTGGTCGACGTTCCCGTTCCGGAACCCACGGGGAACCAGGTGCGCCTCGCTGTCCGCGCCGCCGGGGTGAACCCGATCGACTGGAAGGTGCGGTCAGGTTCGATGGCCGAGGTGATGTCGGTGCAGTTCCCGAAAGTTCCGGGCAGTGAGGTGGCCGGCGTCGTCGATGCCATCGGTCCGTCTGCGACCGGGGCTGTGGTCGGGGACGAAATGTTCGGCTGGTCCGACACCGGCGGTTACGCCGACTACGTGCTCGCCACCGTCATCGTTCCCAAACCGCGCGAATTGAGCTGGACGGACGCCGTCACGATTCCCGTGGCCGGGGAAGCCGCCGATCGCGGACTGCGACTGCTCGACCTGCGTGAGGGCGAGACACTTCTGGTGAACGGGGCGTCGGGAACAGTCGGAACCCTGGCCGTGCAATTAGCCCGGCAACGAGGAGTCACGGTGATCGGCACCGCCAGCGAACGCCACCATGACGCACTCCGCGCACTGGACGTCGTCCCGACGACGTACGGTGACGGCTTGGCCCAGCGGGTGCGTGAACTCGCACCGCAGGGTGTCGACGCCGTCCTCGATGCCGGAGTCGGGGGGCTGCCGGCCGCAGTCGAGCTGCGCGGCGGTACCGAGCGGATCGTGACGCTGTCCGACGGGGCGGCCTTCGAGCTCGGTATCACCTTCTCCTCCGGCACCTCCGACGACTGGAGCGCCGAAATCCTGCGACGCCTCGGTAGTGCGGCCGCGGCCGGAGCACTGGCGCTTCCACCCGCCCGCACCTTTGCCCTCGCCGGTGCTGCGGACGCCCACCGTGAGGGTGAGAAGGGCGGCAGCCGGGGGAAGCTCGTTCTGACCCCTGTGAGTACTTATTAACAACCCGTTGTTAATAAGTACTCACAGGGGGGGTCAGGCAGTGGTGGCGAGGGCGGCGGCGAGACCGAAGGCCACCGCCATCGCCACCACCTCGACTGCGGCGCGCCGCAAGGAGTCGTCTGCGCTCATCCGGTGCGCGGAGGCTCGGCCGACCCAGGTTCGGCGCCACCACCACCCCAGTGCGAGCAGTGCCGCGAGCACCACGGCCTTGGCGACCACGATGCGGCCGTAGCCGGTGTCGGTCAGAGCCGACACCCCGCCCAATCGGACAGCAGCGTCCACGACACCGGTCAGGGTGAGCAGACACACGCACCACACCGCGACGTCCGAGTACCGGGGCAGCCACCTCGACCAGTCGCCCCGTGAACGGAGCGTCAGTGCCAAGGCGGCCAACAGGCCGAACCAGGTGGCGGCCGCCAGGGCATGAACGGCGTCGAGTACCGAACCGAGGACCTGCTGCGACATGTGCCCGGTGACCGGGCGCGCGACGATGGCGAAGGCCGTCAAGACAGCGACCGCAACGGGAATACGAGCCCCGGGGTGCCGGAAAGCGAACAGCGACCATGCGGTGACTGCGGCCGTGCACGCGAAGACGGCGAGGTCGATACGTCCGGCACTGATGTCGGTGACGTAGGCACCGAACCTGCCGACCGTCAATCCGGACAGCGGGAGGGCGTCGGCTTCCGCCGCCGTCATGGCGAACACGACCGCCTCGGCGGCCATCCATGATCCGGCCACGGCCGTCAACAGTCGCCACAGGTTGGCGTCCTGCACGAGGGGACGGCTGTCCGTCCGGCCCCACCACGCGAGTGCGGCCAGTCCCAGGACCACCGACCCCAGGATCAAGCACAGAGCCCGCACAGCGCTCGACGGGCTGGGGTCTTCCGGTCGAGCCAGCGCCCACCCACCGGCAACACCCGCGAGCGAGGTGGGCACGGCGAACAGCAGCCACCACTGCCGCGCCGTGCCCACCCTGCTCAATTCCGCTCGCGCGGTGTGCGGAGTGCGAACCACAGCCCGGCACCGAACACGAGCACACCCGCGCCGACGAACGGCCACAGTGGGATGCCTCCGGAGCCCGAATCACCTGAGCTGTCGGCGGCGGCGCCCGGTGTGCCCGACCCCGCCTGGGTGAGCGTGAACGTTCGGGTTCCGCTCACCGGGTGTCCGTCGGCGGAGGTGACGCGGAAGGCGATGGTGTAGTCACCGGCCTGACCCAGCTCACCGAGCTCCGCGCTCACGGTGGCCCCTTCGACCGAGGGGTCGCCCTTGGTCCACAGGTTGCCATCGGGGCCCACCACGGTGAGGGACGCGAACGACTCCTGCAGCGCCTCGTTGAACGTGACACTCACCCGTTCGGGCGCTGCCGCGATCTGCGCACCGTTCTCCGGGTTGGAACTGAGCACCACCGAATGGGCGGCGGCGGAGCCGACACCGAGCATGCTCGCCAGCATCGCCAGCAGTCCGACGGCGATTACCTTCACCGAGGTGAGCGTTGCGCGCGCCGTCATGAGCGACGACTTCGAACCAGTGCGCCGAGACCGAGGGCCGCACCCAGCGCGCCGAGGACGAGTCCGACGCCGCCGAGCCAACGGGCGGTGTCGTCGGTTCCCTCGGCCGCCGCCCCGTGGTCATCGGCCGACGAGGACACGGCGTCGTGGCTGCCGTCTTCCCCGCTGGCGGCCGCGAGGGTGAGCGTGGGTGCCGGCTTGTCCGGTTCGGCACCGTCCGGGCCGGCGGGCTGATCCCAGTTGACGACGTTGCCGTCGCTGTAGGTCTGTGCTGCCGGGAACGATACCTCGTCCTGTTCGGGCAGAGGTCCGGCCGACAGCACGAATTGCTGGAACTGGCCGGGCGCCACTCCGACACCGGGATCGGCCGTCCACGTCACCGAGGTCGCGAGCTTGGACCCCGGGTCCTTGGCGACGACGGCCGTCCAGCCCGGCAGCGGTTCGGTGCGAGCCGATTTGAGGCCCGGAAGTGTCACGGTGAGCGCGGTGGTGGAAGCCGTTTCGGATTCGGTGGGCACCCGGAACGTCAGGACGGAGTAGCCGCCCTGTTCGGCGCCCGGAGCCGCGACCGTCACGTGTGCGACGGCAACACCGGCCGTGAGCAACATGGCACCACCGGCGGCGCCGGCGGTGAAAAGGGCACGCGAAACTAGGGAGTTCATCGAAAGAAGGTCCTTACTGGTCTGAAGGCGAAGTGAGATGAAGGTTCAGACCAGAACAGGGGGACCGCGACGGGAGATGCTCGCTCGGAGCAGTGCGTCGACGGGATTTCTGCGGGGGACGGGGTGAGGGAGGGCAGCAGCGACCGCGACGGGTCGAGGCTCCCCGCGTAACACCACCCGCCATACGTGGACCAGCGAACGGTAGAGCCGTTCGGCGCTGCCAATGAGCAACGCGCAGACGACGGTGGCGGCTGCGTGCGCCAGCAGCATCGGTGCAGCGGGGAGAACTGCGTGCACGTGTGCTGTGGCTGCGAGCGTGAGGTGGCCGGCGACCTGTCCGAAACCGAGCGCGCCGAGAAGGGCCGAGTTGCTGTGGAAACGCGGCGGCAGGTTCGCGGTGATCGCGCCCACGCCGCTACAGGCGAGGAGCAGCAACGTCAGTGCTGCCGATGCGGGAAATCCGCCCCCACCCGCGCCGTGCGCCGCGACCGCGAGACCGGCCGAAAGCGCACCGACGGCCGCGCCTCTGAGGGTGCCGGTCGCGTCGGAGCGGGTGGGGGACATGAAAGTGCGTCGAAGTCGGTCAGCGCACGCCGAGGCGGGCGAGGAGATCCGCTTCGACACCGTCGAGTTCGGACGAGATGGCCTGGTGAGCGGCCTTCCGGCGAGCCTGGGGCATCTGCTCTGCCGCGCGGACGGCGGTATTCAGATCACCGAGGCGCTCGCGGATTGCGCCGGCGAACTTCTGCGTCTCGGCGTCGTCCGGCTTCTGACCGAGAATCTCGGTGGTGGAGCTTTCGGCACCGGCGATGCGGGCGCTGAGCTTGGCACCGTGACCGGTGTAGTTGGCGAGCTGGTCGATGCCGACGCCCATCCGATCGGCGCGCCTGGCGTCGATCTGGCCGCGCACGACGGTTGCGGCGCGGTAGACGATGGGAAGCAGCACGGGCGTGAGGAGCCGCGCGACACCGAGATACTTGCGAACGGCGGCTACGGTGAAGCCCTTCTGGGCGGCCGCCTTCTCCTGAGCTTTGAGGGTAGCGATTTGGGCCTTCTCGATCTTCTTCTGTGACTTCAGTTCGGCAGCTTCGAGCTTGCGCGCGGACTTGAACGCGGCCTTGTCCCGCCTGCGTTCGTTGCGTGCCTTCAGCTTCGCTTCCACTCCCGCCTTGTGCTTGAGTGCCTTCGCTTCTGCCTTACGGGTGGCTCGGGACTTACGTTTCTTCAACAACCCCATCGAAAAGACCCCTTTTCCTGGTGTTTCTGCGCAGCCCACGCTACCAACTGCATCCGGTGCTTCGGGATCAGCCTAGGGGAGCACATAATCTTCGTCATCGTGTGTTCCCATATCGGTCAGCAAACAGAACCCGGCGCCTCTCCCGGACAGGTGCCCGGGCCGGTGATCGATGCCAGCGCACTGACGCGGTGTCGTCACCGTGTGCATCTCGACGCAGCCTTCCCCGCAGCCCTGGCCGCTGCGCCGGAGGACATCGGCGTCCGTCAGCGACAGGATGCGGCCGCCGCCCGCCGCGAAGACATTCGTCGGCTTCTCGTCGAACACGATCCCGAGCGGTGGGTAGTGATCGACGCCGTACGCAGCATGCGCACCCGTGCCGAAGACACGGTGGCCGCGTGCAGGGCGGGCGCGGACCGGATCTGGGGCGCCGTGCTGCCGCTTGAACGGGACACCGGCCGCAAAGCCCGTTGCGAGATCCTCATCCGGGACGCGGACCGCGGCGGGTACATCCCCGTGATCGTCGTGAACCACAAGGTCACCGATCCCGGTCGGGGCGCGACGACGTCCGGCATGTTCGAGTGGGAGCCGCGCGAGGATCCGAGCAGGAAGCCCCGCAGCCAGGTCCGCGACCAGATGCGTGTGGCACAGGTGTACCGGATGCTCGAGCGGCACGGGTTGGCCAGTCCGGCCCTCCTGGCCGGGGCGATCGGATACGGCTCCGACGTGATCTTCGTGCACGATCTCAGCACCATCCTCGCCGACTACGACGAGCGCTTCGCCGACCGACTGTCCGTGGCGCGGGGGGAATCGGCGACGGTGCCGTCCCGGATCGGCGAATGCCGGTCGTGCCCCTGGTGGCCCGGTTGCGAAGAACAGTTGACGCTGACGCACGACGTGAGCCTGGTGGCCACCGGGTCGCGAGCCGACATGCTGCGCGAGGCCGGTTGTCACACCATCGATGACCTTGCCGCCTGGGACCGCGAACCGCTCGAGGACTGGCCGCACGGTGCGTTCGAGGACGCTGTGGTGACGGCAAAAGCCTGGCTGGCGGGTGCGCCACTGGTTCGGCGCTTTCCGCAGATCCGGGTGACCCGTGCCGACATCGAGGTCGACGTCGACATGGAGAGCTACCAGGAACACGGTGCCTACCTGTGGGGAACGTTGCTCAACATGGACGGGGTGTCGGTGTATCGACCGTTCGTCAGCTGGGACCCCGTACCGACACAGGACGAGGCGCGGTCGTTCGCCGAGTTCTGGACGTGGCTGATGGCCGAACGGGAGGCGGCAGCCCTCAGCGGCAAGACGTTCGCCGCCTACTGCTACTCACGTGCGGCCGAGGACAAGTGGTTGCTCGATTCGGCCCGCCGATTCGCCGGAGTCCCGGGCATCCCGACCGAGGCCGAGATCCGCGAGTTCATCGACAGCCCGCAATGGGTCGACATCTACCAAGCGGTCAGCGACCAATTCATCTGCCCGGGCGGCAAAGGACTGAAGAAGATCGCTCCCGTCGCAGGTTTCAGGTGGCGTGACGCCGACGCCGGCGGTGAGGCCTCGATGAGTTGGTACCGCGAAGCCGTCGGCTACGACGGTGAACCCGACCTCACCCAGCGCGAGCGACTCCTGCAATACAACGAAGACGATGTGATCGCCACGAAAGTGCTGCGGGAGTGGATGTCGGATCGGGCCGAGAAGGAGATCCCGCTCGCGTCCGACCTCTAGGCTGCAAGACGAGTCCGACTGGGTAGGGGTGGTCAGGTGGAAGTACCGAAGACATCCACGACGCTGCGCTTCGCTCTGTTGCTCACCGCCGCCGGCGGCTTCCTCGACGCCTACACCTACATCAGCCGCGGCGGAGTTTTCGCGAACGCCCAGACCGGCAACGTCATCCTCATGGCCATCGACCTGTCGGAGCGGCACTTCCACGCCGCACGGGCACACCTGTGGCCGATCCTCGCGTTCATCGTCGGTGTCGCATTCGCACACCTGCTCAAAGGCGAACTCGCCCACAGCGTCTTCGATCACCCCATCCGGATCGCCATGGTTGCGCAGATCATCGTCCTCGTCGCGGTCGCCTTCGTTCCCGCGAACGTCCCCAACGCGGCGGTGACCGTACCCATCTCCTTCGTGGCGGCCATGCAGTTCGGTCTGTTCCGCACCATCGGCTCGCTGTCGTACATCGCTGTCGCCACCACGGGCAACCTCATGCGCTTCACCGAGTCGGCGTACGCCGGATACATCGAGAAGGTCCCCGAATCGCGCCGGCACACGCGGGTGTACGCCGCCATCGTCGGCAGCTTCGCCGGTGGAGCCGTCCTCGGGGCGTTCGCCACCCGCTACTTCGGCGGAGCCGCCGCCTGGATCCCCGCCGCCCTCCTGTGCGGAGCACTCGTGCTGTTCTACATCGACGACCGGCGACGCCGCCGACTCTGAGCGAGTGACGAGTACCTGTACTCCAGGGCGGTGACGTCGCCTACTCCGGTGTCGCGGGACCGATCCACTCCGGATACTGCACGGCCACCGGCATGGTGGGAGGTTCGAATCCGGGTGGGGGGACGAGGTTGCCGCCCGCGTTCGGGCTGAAGTTCGGAAACTGCTGCCGCCACCAGTCGGTGCAGCCCTGAGGGATGACGTCCCCGTTCAACTGGCGCAGGTAGTGAAGCCTGATGATCTTCCAATCGCCGAACACATTCCATGTCGGTACTCGGTGTGCGCGCGGGTCCTTCCGGGCGGGGTCGGTATCGGGGATGCCGGCTTGCCCGGCGTCCGCCCCGGCTCGCTCCAGTTGGATACGGAATGCCATCTTGAGCGGGTTGAGCGAAATGTTCGTACCGCTTTCCGGGAAAAGGTAGTAATGGCAGACCGTTGCGGCAACCGAAGTTTCGGTGGCCTGATAGGCGGTGATGTGCCCGAAACTTGTTCCCTCGGCTTGCGTATCGCTTTCGACTGTGCGTGAGGTCATGAAGTATTCGATGTCAGGATCGGTGTGGTGGGCTTCGCCACCCACCGCTCTACCGAACCCCGGATACGAGTCCTCGAGACCCACGAAGGTCGTGTAATTGCCGGCCTCGTAAGTGGCTCGTATTAATTCGGCACCACGGCCAAGTAGATCAATCCCCGGATCGGCTGACCAAACGTGGGAATACCATACTTCTCGGTCCTGCGCGCCTAGTGCCGGTTCCGGTTCATTGCGCGCCTCCGTCCCGCATCCTGATGCGAAAATCAGCGTCGCCACCGCGCCGCACACGGTCAGCGCGCCCCGATTAACCGTCATTGCGGACGACGTCGTCGTAGCCATTGCGGATGCGCTGGCCATTGCCGTCGGCAGGGTCTCCGAGCTGATTGAACATATCTTGGTAGCCATCTTTCATACTAAAGGCCAAGTCGGGCTTCGACCGCACGTCATCCCACGGCAGTAGATTCCCGGACCCATCGAACGCCCACGAATACTCCCGCCGAAACGACTCGGGAAGTTCAGGCGTCGCTTGGAGAATGTTGTAGTAATCGCGGTAGAAGTCGGGGGCTTCGAGGGCGACGGATGGTGCCGGACCGGGTGCCTTGCCGATGATGGCGTCCTTCAGAGGGTCGCCGCCCGCGTCGATCATGGTGTTGATGTATTCACCGCCCGGGAGTCTGTCTATTCCGAGGCCTCCGAGACTCGTCAGGGCGCCGTACGCCGCTGCTTTGCGATCGTAGATGACTTGCGCCTGTTCGGCTTTGTCGCTGTAGCTGTCCTCGGTCGAGAGGAGTAGTCCTCTATCCATGAGGCCGTGGATTCGACCCGCTGTGGAGAGGTCGCCACCGGAGAGGGGCGCCGAGGGGTCGTGCGCGTACCGACCCTCTGCGGCGAGGATTTCCTGCATCGACGACTGGGTGAAATGTGTTCCTGCTTCCGGGTCGGTGTTGAGGACCGCGAAAACGTTCGACGAGCCGCCGAAGTGGTTGTTGTCGGCGGGATCTGCCCAGGTGCCGATATCGAATCCGGGTGTCTCGGGCCTCCCGGCACCGGCGAGGTCTCCGACATACGGGCTCATGCTGTGGGACACGGTCCGAAGCAGGTCCGGGTTGACCTGCCCGACGGATTGGCCTTCGGTACCGGGAATGTTCCTCAGCGTGTCCCAGTCGGTGCTCATATTTTCCGCGACGGCCGACATGATGCTTCCGGTGCGGGTGGCGGTGGCGACGTCCGCCGGGTTGTTCGGGTCTTCGACGACTGCATCCTGGGCCCCGAACTCGAAGAGCGTCGAGGCTGCCTGCCCATTGTCAGACCAATTGTGAAGCAGCACATCGCGAACCAGTCCTTGGCCGGTGTCGGGATGAGTGACCGCATTCTCGACGGCGATCTTGTCGTCCGCGACGGCCGCGAAGATGCTTTCGGTGATGGCCGTGTTCTCGGTGCCGCGGCCGTCGACGGTGAAGTACTCGAACTTGTGATTGGGGTTCTGTTCGTGCGCGACCTGGGCGTCGAGGTACTGGCGACCTACGTCGAGTAGGTGCTGATCGAGGCCGCTGCCGACCTGGTACTGCGGATCACCGGCCTCGACGATCTTCGCGATGGCCTGATTGTCCGCGACACCGTTGAGTTCGACGCTGGAGGCGCCCGAGGAACCCACCATCTTGAAGTCGCGGATGACGAGGTCGTCCCGGGTGAGCGACTCCCGCAGCTTGTCCGGCAGCAGGGCTCCGCCGCCCTTGGTCGGCACCTCGGAGTCGCCGGTGACGGTGGCGGTGACTTTCTCGTTCGAGATGAGCTGGAGCGAGTTCGCGAGAGAGCGTTGGGCGTCGGGCGGCAGCTTCTCCATGATGTGCTGGATTTCTTGCGGACTTCTCCCGTCGAGCGACCGGCTCACCTGGTTCAGGTACTCCATCTGGGACGCGGGGATGGTAGCGGCATTTCCGCTGTTCACTGCATCGAGCTGTCCGGGCGTCAGGGCACCCGCCTCGCCCAGCCTCCGGACCTGCTCCGGGGTCAACCCGCCCGGGTCGGATACGAGATCGGCCGCATCGGTGCGACCCTGGTCTGCACCGAGTGCGGCGGCGGACGTGAAGGCCGCCCGCAGGCCGTCACGCGCCGTGTTGAGGGCGTCCCGGACAGTTCTGTCGGCATTCACTGTCGCCGTCGCTGCGTCGGAGAGGTCGCGCTGCCAAGCGGCCATGTCGTTCGCTCGGTCGGTGTCCGCCTCGGAATTGACCGGATCCGTCACGACCAAGTCCTCGGATACGCGGAACTGGGCTGCTTCTGCGCCGAGGATCGCCATCCGGGCGCGTTGCAATGGCGCATCCACTTCGTGGAAACCCTGCCTCGCCCGGTTGGCGAGCGCCTCGAGGTGATCGACGAGGGCGAGGGCGGTCTTCTTGTCGGCATTCGCCCGACCCTGGGCGGCCTCTGCGGTTTTGCCCTCCCAGTATGAGTCGTTCACCTTCGTGACGCCGTCGACGTAACGGCCGAACAGGTCCTCTACCCTGACGCCGAGCGCAATCCACGCGTCACCGACCTCGGTCAGCATCGACGGATCCCACGATTCGAGCTGTGTGCGGGTGACGGTCATCCTTCTGCGTTCCAGTCACCCGTGGCGTCTGTGTACGCAGCGACGAATCGGTCGGCGGACGCGTCGTCCTGATCCCGGTATTCCCGGGCGACGTTGATCATCACGTCACCGGTTTCGCCGAGACGCTCCTCGAGAGCGGGAACGAGGGATCCCTCGATGAGGTCGCCCGAGATGCTGCACGCCTCGAGGACGGAACTCATGACGCCGCCCGGGCTCGACATGAAAGGGCCTGCCGCGGGGCCGACTCGTAAACTGCCTGCCTCCCCGGCCAGGCCGCGCAATACTGCGCCCAGCTTTTCGAGCTGGTCCAAATCAGCTTTCAACGTCCCCACAAAGGCCCCCTTCGACTGCCGGCCACTTCGGCCGGCTCCCCCCACCGTCAGCGTTAGAGCCTAGCGGGCGGTGCGGCCACGTACCCGAGGGAGTAGGCGCCGACCACCTTGGGAGTGGACTTCTCGTAGAAGACGTCGAGTTCCCGAATGTCGAAACCGGCGTCGGTGAGCAGGGCAGGGATGTCGCGGGTGAGGTGGCAACCACCGGCCACGGTCTTCTGGATGGGCTCCAGCCGGTGCTGCCACTTCTGGACCCCGGCGTCGGGGGCGAGGCCGTGCTCGACGAAATGCAGGGTTCCGCCCGGCCTCAGCACTCGGCGCACCTCACGCAGTGCGGCGTCGATATCGGGAATGGTGCACATCGTCCAGGTGGACAAAGCACTGTCGAAACTGTTGTCCAGGAACGGAAGCGACTGACCGTCCACACCGGCGCGGTCGACAGTTACCGGGGACCCGCTCAGCCTTTTCGCGGCCAGCTTCCAGCCGAGATCGGCTGGTTCGACGGCGCTCACGGAATCGAGATCCGGTGGATAGAACGGGACATTGAGGCCGGAACCGAAGCCGATCTCCACAACGCGCCCGTGCAGTCCGGCGCAGACCCGTCGGCGCGTCGGCTCCGTGAATTTCACTCCACAGCTGATGTCGACGAGCCGCGGAACGATCCGATCAGTGTAGAAACCCATGCCATCCTCCCATCAGGGCGCTTCGCGCCCCGTGCGCCCTTCTGGTAGCTGGAGCAACCACAAAGGCGCACGGGCGGCGGAGCCGCCTACCGCGGGGCCATACGCAGCGCACCATCCATACGAATGGTCTCACCGTTGAGGTAGTCGTGTTCGACAATCATCTGAGCGAGCTGCGCGTATTCGGCGGGCTGGCCCAGGCGTGAGGGGAACGGGACCCCGGCCTCGAGTCCCTTGCGGTACTCGTCGGTGACGCCGGCGAGCATCGGGGTGTCGATGATGCCGGGGGCGATCGTGTTGACGCGGATGCCGAACTGGGCGAGGTCGCGGGCGGCGGGGACGGTCATGCCGTGCACGCCACCCTTGGACGCGGAGTACGCGATCTGGCCGATCTGGCCCTCGAACGCGGCGACGGACGCGGTGTTGATGATGACGCCGCGCTGCCCGGACTCGTCGACGGTGTCGGTCTTGGAGATGGCGTCGGCGGCCAGTCGCATGACGTTGAACGTGCCGAGCAGGTTGACGGTGATGACGGTGCGGAACAGTTCGAGGTCGTGGGGGCCCTTCTTCGACAGGATGCGCCCGGCCCAGCCGACACCGGCACAGTTGACCACGATGCGCAGCGGCAGTCCCGATTCGACGATTTTCTCGATCGCGGCCTGAACCTCGTCGCCGCTGGTGACGTCGGTGGCGAGGAGGGCCACGCCGTCTGGGACGGTGTCGCCGGCGCGCTCGATGGACTGCTGCAGGTCGAGGCCGAAGACGGTGGCTCCGGCGTCGACGAGACGCTTGGCGGTGGCGGCACCGAGGCCCGACGCTGCTCCCGTGACCAGTGCGGCGGTTCCCTGAATATCCACTGTTCGAATCCTTCTCTCCGGCGACCCGAGTTGGTCAACCCTGGTGACCTGCACCATAACGCGGCCAGCTCATAGCAGCAGAGGCCAGGTGTGCCCGACCGGCTACCCCGTGGAATTCCCGAACTCCGCTCGCAGGTAGCGGCACCCTGTTCGGCCGCTGACGAGGGCGGCTCGCGCTGTGCCGAGACGAATTTCGTTGCCGTCACCGCTGTGGAGTCGCACGTTATGGTCTCCCGGTCGATCTGCCCGTACCTCGATGTCCGCGAATCCATGTGCCGACGCGATGTCTCGAGCCGCCTGGAGCACCGCCGGCCACTCGGCGTCGGGGATGGGACTCGTCGAGTACATGTCGGGAAGAAAGACCGACATCCCGGCGGCACTCGCAAACGGCACTGAGCAGCTTCCCTGATTCCGGTCACCCGCCGACACCCAGCGAAGCGTGGGCACGATGGCTGCGGCGGCGTCAGCGATCTGGTGCACCACGCTCGCGACCGTCGCTTCCGTGTCCTCGAGCGGAGGCCACTGGCGCATCCGCCCCTCTGCGGCCGCGATGTCGGCGGCAGTGCCGTTGTACGGGTTGTCTGTCATTGCACCTCCATATTTTGTGACAGCAGCACAGCCTGTGACGGCACCACATCCTGTGACGGCCGTCAGAAAAATCCCTACGGCAATTGCGGCGGCCCGGTGAGCCGGGCGACGGCGGTCGGCAATCACCGAACTGCCCTCTCCGGCAGCCCGGCCACGATTGCCGACATGTTGTACTCGGACATGGTTCCCCGGTGCGGATACTCGCTGTGCCCCAGAGCGCCGTCGCGAAAAATTCCGTCCGGGCTCATTCCTGCGTCGACCGAGAGTTGTTCGAAACTCACTGTGCCCGGATCGGGGCCGAACCTGTGCGTCTTGCCTACCTCGGTGACGAATCGGTCGTCGGCGGCTTCCATCACGTATCCGTGCCCGTCGCGCAACCCGAGGTCGGACTCGTCATCGGCGTTGACGCCGGGAGAACCGTAGAACACTGCGTCATCGACCGGCTGGCCGGGACTGGGATCCTGGAGTGCCATGCCAGTCGTGTAGGAACCATACGAATGTCCGAGTGCGGTGAGGTGCGGATCCGGTTGTCGAGAGGCGACATTCACCCCTTCGTAGAAGGCGGCGAGCTTGACCGCTCCGGCAGCGGCCCGGTCGCTCTGTGTCACGTCCAGCATGCCTCGAACCGTGTCGAAAGTCCCCGGTCCCATTGTCTGCGGCGGCTCGTATCCCAACCACGCAATCGTCGCGACCGTCTCGTCGTGCCGGCCCTGGAGACGCAACTGCTCGACGCTGTTGTCTCCCAACGAACGTGCCTCGCCGACCATTCCCTCGAACGAGTCGTCGATGGTGGTGTTCAGTCCGGGCGCCGTCACCGAAATGTGCTCGGCGGTATCGGGGTCACCCACCGCGAAGGCCGCCATGCCCCGCTCTCCAGATTTCAGGTCGAGCAGCATCAGCCGGCCGTCCGGATTCTTCGCGACAACCTGCTCGAGTATGCGCAGATCTCTCAGCTTCTGTTCGGTGTACCACAGCGCCGCATCATCATTGGTGAATGCGCCGCCGAACGGAGCGTCGTCGATAATCGACCGCAACCGGTCGCGTTCTGCTGTCAGCCGGACCCGCTCGTCGTCGAACTGGTTGACGTTCGCCTGATGCCGCGCCGCAGAGGGGAGGCCGTCACTGCTTCCGACCCACTCGGGATGGCGCTCGAGTATTTCCCTGCGCTGCGACTCCGGCATTGCGTCCCAATATTTCCGGTTCTCCAGCGGGGAGGCGTTCTGCGGTGGCGCCGGGGCAGAGAGTCTGCCCTGCTGATCGCCGGCTTCGAAGTCTCCGGCGCCCCGATCTCCGATGACACCGCTCATCGCGTGAGTGAGCACGTGGGCTGCGTCGGCGTCGATGTCCTCGGCCTGAAGGAGCAGCGCCCGCGCACTCGCCTCGAGGTCGGCCCGGACTGTGAACTCGTGCGGTCGCCGTTCGGAAGAATTCGGCGCATCGATGACCGCGCCGGAATCGGACACCACGAACGCATTGTCGTCGGCCGTAGCCATCAGCGCGGCGACCTCTAGTTGGACGTGCAGAACAGCGTCGAACGTGTCCGCCGTGACCCGCCGGACCGCGCCGATCACCGCACTCTCGTCGGCGAGGTCCTGCACTGCCACCTGAAAAGCACGTCGTGCTGCGTGCGCGGCTTCGCCCTCCCAACCGCCCAGATCACCGAGTTCGGTAATCCGCCGCCGCACGTCGTCGATGGCGGTGATGCGTGCCGACAGAGCCTGTTCCAACTGTTCGAGCGCGACGGTGTCCCACTCACGAATCATCTTCAGATCCACGGTCCCCCCCGGGTGCCACTGTGCACGTAAGGTAGCGGAGCACGGCCGGATTCGTAAAGGGGGATGTCGTGGGGGAGTGGCAAACAGTGAACGTCGACGTCGTGGAACTGCGTGTCGCAGCAGGGCAGATGGAGGGGATGTTCACCGAGGCGAATACGGCGCTCGCGGCCATCGACGGGGTGATCGCCCGGTCATCTGCGGCGTGGGGTGCCACGTCGCGGGCGGCTTTCCCGCAGTTCTGCGCTTATCTCGATACGCGGCGAGAGGCGCTTCTCGGTGACCTCGCCAGAATCGCCGACAACCTCGCCGGTACAGCCGCCCGCTATGACGGGCAGGACAGGGCAACTACCGACGCCGTGTCGCGCCTCCTCCCCTGAGTGCGGAGAAAGGCCCGGACACCGTTCTGTTCGTGGTTACAGTGGGCGCGATGAGTTTCGAACGGCTCGATGGTCTATCCCTTCGTCATCCCCGTAACGAAAAAGAGGAGTGAGTCCCGTGCGCGTTGTGATCATGGACTTCATCAGTTTGGACGGTGTCGTGCAGGCGCCCGGCGGCCCGGACGAGGACACCGACGGTGGTTTCGCCCACGGCGGCTGGTCGCATCCGTTCTTCGATCCGGAGGCGATGGGCACCGCTTTCGACGACGCGTTGAGCGGGGCAAAGGCGTTGCTGTTCGGGCGGCGCACGTGGCAGACGATGGCCGCGGCGTGGCCGGAGCGGGCAGGCGACCCGTTCGCCGACCAGATGAACGCCATCCCGAAGTATGTGGTGTCCTCGACACTCGGCGACGACGAGCTGACCTGGGAGAACACCACCCGCATTCCCGGTGACGAGGCTGTCGCGGAAATCCGGAAGCTGCGGGAGAGCGGCGACGGCTCGCTGCTGGTGATGGGAAGCGCCACACTGGCGCGGACCCTCCTGAGTGAAGGCCTGTTCGACGAACTACGGCTCATGATCGAGCCGGTGATCCTCGGCGGCGGCAAGTCGATCTTCCCCGAGAACGGCGGGCTCCGGACTCTCGAGCTGGTCTCCTCGGTCACGAGCAACACGGGCGTGCACGTGTGCACCTACCGGCCTGTGGAGTAGGCGGGTAGGTTGTCTTCGCGTGCGCACGGGAGGCGCAGGCAAAACGGTGGGGGACGGATATGACCGGGAATCAGGTGGAAGTCGATCGCGAGGCGCTGCTGCGCTGCATCGCGGCATGTGACGCGCTGGAGTCGGACATAGCGGAGTTGCGACTGCGGGCGTACCGGGAACTCGCGCCCGACAACTTCGGTCTGGGCGAAACGCATCTGCGGTCGGCCGCGGCGCTGGCAGAGCGCTTTCGGGCGACGGCCGTGGGCGGTTCGGGTGTGGCGGACGAGAACACCGCGGTCAGTGTTCTCGCCGCGCACGTACGCCACGCCGCGGCGATGAAGGCGACGTTCGAGGCGACGCTTGCCCGCTACGACGAACAGGACGCCGCGACCGCGGCACAGGTGAACGGTGCCGGTCTCTAGCTCGGCAGATCAGTGGATGTGTTTCTGCCAGTCCTGCGGCACGCGGTCGGCGGGGCCCGGAATGGTCTGCTCGAGCGGATGATGCTGCGGTGCAGCCAGTTCGGGGCCCTGGAACACTTGATCGGTGGCATAGTTCCAGAACCACGATTCGCCGGGCTCGAAGCTTTGCACCACCGGGTGGCCGGTGTCGGCGGCGTGCCGGCTGGCGTGCTGCGCCGGTGAGGAGTCACAGCATCCGACGTGTCCGCACAGTGCGCAGCGACGCAGGTGCACCCACCACCCACCGGCGGCGTCGCATTCGACGCAGCCGGTACCGCTCGGTACGACGCTCGTGTCGATGCCTTCCACTTCACCCATGCGAGTCTCCTTCCATCGGTGTCACTTCCGGCTCGATCGGGATGCGAACCTGGAAGCGGGTATTGCCCGGCTCGGAGTGCACGCGGAGATCGCCGCGGTGTTTCTTCACCACGATGCGCCAGGAGATGTCGAGGCCCAGGCCGGTGCCTTCTCCGACGGGCTTCGTGGTGAAGAAGGGTTCGAAGATGCGCGAGCGGATCTCTTCCGGCACACCGGGACCGGTGTCGCCGATCTCGATGAGCGCCATGTCGCCGTCTCGCCGGGTGCGGACGGTGAGAGTGCCGTGCCCCTGCATCGCGGCGACGGCATTGTCGATGAGGTTCGTCCACACCTGGTTGAGTTCCGCCGCATAGGCAGGAACCTGAGGCAGGGAAGCGTCGTAGTCCTTCACCACCGCGACCGAGTCGCCGATCTTGCGTCGCAGCATCACCAGCGAACTGTCGAGCAATTCGCGAAGGTCGACGCGCTGGTACGGGGCACGGTCCATCTGGGAGTACTGCTTCGCGGCATTCACCAGAGTCGACACCCGGGCGGTCGAATCGGCGATCTCGTTCATCAGAAGCTCTGTCTCGATGGTGTAGTTGAGCCACCGGATCGTGCTCTCGACCACCGCGTCGTCGTCGATGCTCGCCACGATCCGCTCGAGCCAGGGGATGTCGAGGCCTGCCTGCACGAACGTGGGAGCGAGGTCCCAGCCGCCGGAGACGCCATGCGTGTCGAACCAGTCGCCGAGCTGGTCTTCACGATCCGCGGCTTCGAGCGGTGTGAGTGTGGGGGCTTTCGCCACCAATTCAGCCGCTTCCTCCTGTAACCGGATCAGTGTCGCGAGTGCCTGCCGGTCGTACACCCCGGACGCGATGACACCGAGCTTCTGCCGCATGTGCGACACCCGGTCGCGGAGCGAGGCCGTCGCCCGGACTGCGGCGGCCGCCGGGTTGTTGAGCTCGTGCGTCAATCCTGCAGACAGTGAGCCGAGGGCGAGGAGCCGCTCGCGCTGGTCGACGATCTGACGGGAATTCTCAGTACCGAAGAACAGCCCTTCGAGGAGGTGAACTGCCATCGGGAACCACTCGTGCATCAGGGCACCGAAGCGGTCGGCGTCCAAAACGAAGAACCGGGACGGCGTGGTGACCCGCAACGATGTCGTGTACGTCTGAGGTGCGCGATCGCCGAGATACGACTGCCAAGCCCCGGCATACACGCCGCGCTGAGAGGTTCGGTTGACCTCGATCTCCTCGCCCCCGGACAACTTGCCGAGGACCAGTTCGCCGTCCATCAGCACGTAGAAGCAGGTCGCGGCATCGCCCTCGGCGAAGACGGGACCCGGTTCGATCAGCTCGACGCGACCGCTTGCGCACAGCTCGCCGAGCTGGCGATCGTCGAGTTTCTCGAACAGGAAGAGCGTTCTCAGTTCCTCCGGGGAACAGGAAAGTGTGGTCACGGTCTCCCCCCCGGTCACGGTTGTCCGATGTAGCGGTGCACGAGCATGACAGCCATCGCCCCTTCACCGACTGCCGACGCCACCCGTTTGGCCGACTCCGACCGAACGTCGCCCGCGGCGAAGATTCCGGGGACGCTGGTTTCGAGGTGGTGCGGAAGCCGGTCGAGTGGCCAGCCGCTCGGAGCCTTCCCGTCCACGACGAGATCCGGGCCGGACACCACGAATCCGTGCTCGTCGCGAATCACCACACCATCGAGCCACTCGGTGCGCGGGGCGGCCCCGATGAACAGGAAGAGGAACCCGGCATCGACGGTCTCCTCGTACCCGCCGGCATTGTCGCGCAGCCGGATCCTCTCGAGGTGACCGTCGCCTTCCACTCCGACCACCTCGGTGCACGGCCGGACGCGTATTCGCGGGTTCTGCTGAATCTGCTGGATCAGGTAATACGACATCGAGTCTTCGAGCGACTTCGCCCGGACCACGATCGTGACGGTGCGGGCGCCCCGCGCCAGGTACATCGCGGCCTGCCCGGCAGAGTTGGCGCCGCCCACGATGTACACGTCCTGATCCGCGCAGCGGGCCGCCTCGGTGACGGCCGACCCGTAGAAGACCCCACGTCCGGTGAGCTCGTCGATCCCGGGCGCGGGGTGGCGCCGATAGGAGACCCCGGTGGCCAGAATCACGGTGTGCGCGTCGATGGTGTGGCCGTCGGCGAATCGCACCGTGCGCGCCGAGCCGTTCACCTCGAGAGCCACCACGTCGCGCGTGGTGATCAGCTCGGCCCCGAACCGAGTTGCCTGGCGACGGGCGCGGTCGGCCAGCTGGGCGCCGGACACGCCGTCGGGGAATCCGAGGTAGTTCTCGATGCGGCTGCTCTGACCTGCCTGACCGCCGGTTGCCGTCCGCTCGACGAGCGCGGTGCGCAAGCCTTCGGAGGCGCCGTAGACCGCGGCGCCCAGCCCGGCGGGACCGCCGCCGACGACGACGAGATCGTAGAAGTTCTCCGACGGTGACGTCCGCAACCCCAGCCGATTGCCCAGCTCGGTGTCGGCCGGCTCGACCAGGACGTCACCGTCCGGGCAGATGACGACAGGCAACCGCAGTCCGTCGGCACCTGCGGCGGCGAGGAGTCGCTCGCCTTCCGGTTCGTCCGACATGTACCAGCGATACGAGAGTTGGTTGCGTGCGAGGAACTCGCGCACCTCCGACGACCGGGCAGCCCAGCGGTGGCCGATCACCTTCGTTTCCTCCACCGGGTGCCGCTCCGACGACGCCCAGGCGTCGAGCAGCGCGTCGACCACCGGATACAGCTTCTCCTCCGGCGGGTCCCAGGGTTTGAGCAGGTAGTAGTCGAGGTCGATCACGTTGATCGCCTCGATCGCCGCATCGGTGTCCGCGTATGCGGTGAGCAGCACGCGCCGGGCCACCGGGTAGAGGTCCATGGCCTTCTCGAGGAACTCGATTCCGCTCATGGCCGGCATGCGGTAATCCGCGAGAATGACCGCGACGGGGTCGCCGCGCAGTTTCAGCTCGCGCAGCGCTTCCAGTGCGGATTCGCCGGACTCGGCGCGGATGATGCGGTACTTCTCGCCGTACCGGCGCCGCAAGTCCCGCGCGACGGCGCGAGACACTCCGGGATCGTCGTCGACTGTGAGAAGCGCGGGTTTGGCGCTCGCAAAGGGCTGGTTCACACACGCCTCTCGTCCGCGGAGAACATAGAGCAACTTTCGCGTCGAGTATCGCGCGGACTGCGTGACCTTGTCGACTCGCCGGGAAGGCACCGGACTGCGGTCAGTGCAGCAACTCCTGATCCTTCACCGGAGCATGCGTCCGGCGACGGGACCACACGGTACGACCCGCTGCGACAGCGACGGCGGTGACGACGACGGCGCCGGCCGCGAGTGGGCCGGCCGCGCTGCCCGGGAGCAGACCTGCCAGCAGCAACCAGGCCCCGAAGGCGAAGAACGACACCGCAGCACCGATGCGGATGACTCTCTCCGGCAGGTGCTTGCCCAGGACAGCGCCGAGCAGGATGGCCAGGGCGTCGGCCGCCACCATGCCGACAGTCGAGCCGATCCACACGCCGACCGTGTCGTGGTCGGTGGCGAGGGTGATGGTGGCGAGCATCGTCTTGTCGCCCAGTTCGGCGAGGAAGAACGCGGATGTCACCGCCAGAAACGCGGAGCGGGCGGTGCGGCCGGCCTTGAGTTGCTCCTCGTCGGTGAGGCGGTCACCGCGCAATGTCCACGCACCGAAGATCAGGAACGCGACCCCACCGACCACACTGATCGCGCCGGTCGGAAGGGCGACTCCGAGGCTGTGACCCACGGCGACCGACACCAGATGCACCACCGTCGTCGCGACCGTGATGCCCGAGATCACCACCCACCACCGGTAGCGCAGCGCGAACGTCATCGCCATCAGCTGGGATTTGTCACCCAGCTCGGCGACGAAGATCACCCCGAAACTCAGCAGCACGGCGGCCAGCACAACATCCTCCTAGAGCAGTCGGTCGGAGGCGCAAAAACCCTCCTCCAGCAGTCGGTCGGAGGATTGACAGGTGGGTCCCCCGGCGTGGCAGGCGCTGACGCGCCCACTCGGCCGAAGGTCTCGCCCACCGGCACCGAGAGACGTCGGTGCCGGTTCACCAGGCCGGGTCCGGTGACTCGCGTCACAGTACCGATATGTCGACACTGGCGATTGGGGGCTACTCCCCTTCGCTGACCTTCACGCTAGCGGGGCGGATCCGAAAACGCAAAGGCGACAATAAGTTTGGGAAACCTCGTCGTGAGGTTTCGGGAACCCTCACGATGCCAGCAGCATCGCCAAAACGGCGGTGTCGGGGTCGCTGATCGGGTCGATGCCGACTCGGCTGACCATGGAGGTGACCGTGCCGTCCGCCTCCGCCTCCACCCACGCCGCCCGGTGGTCGAGACCCAGGTGAGGCAGGCCGGGAAGCAGGACGCAACCGGATGCCGCGCCTGCACATTCCGGCAACGACGGCGTGGTCTCCGACGGTGGGTGCAGCATCATCAACGCCGGTGGCTGATGGTCCGCGAACCGCCCGGGAGCGAGCGCGAACTCACCGAGGACGGTGCCCTCGGCAACCACGAGGCCGACGGTCTCGGGCTCCGGTTCCTCCGGCAGATCCTCGCGGGCGCCGAACACCGTGGTGGTGTGCAGAAGCCCCGGAATGCACGCCACCCGGACTGCGAGGGCAAGCAGCTGCGCCCATTCCTTGGTGGTGTCGGGCCAACGCCCCGAAATGACGAATCCGCGCAAAGTACCTGCGGCCTGGAAGGGCGAGATGCCGATATAGCCGTCCCTGTTCATCTCTGCCTCCTCGGTGTGAATGACGTGCTGGAAACATGCCTCGTGCGCACACCTCGTTGGGTACTTGAAGAATGCACCGAACAATGCCTGGCACACAAGTGCACACGAGTGCTAACGCACAGGAGTGCTCACCGGGCGGCACGCGGCGCTCGTTCCTCAGAGAACCCTCAGAAAGCCCACAGCCCCCCGCTATCAAAGCCCCCTACCCTCACCGGAATGACGTCTGAGCGCCCAGGGAAATCCGCCGGCCACCACGCCGCAACCGACACGATGCGACAGTTCTTCACGCCCCGGCGCACCGCCGCACTCGGCCTGACCGCGCTCGTCGCCGTCTCCGCGGCCGGCCTCGGCGCCCTGTTTCTCGGTGACGCGCCCGACAGCCGGACGGTGGCGATCGTGAACGCGGATGCGGGTGCCACGGTCGAGGGGGAGGCAGTTCGGGCCGGCGAATCGCTGATCGAGAATCTCGAAGCGAATCAGGATTTCGACTGGCGAGTGGTGTCGGCGGACGAGGCGGAGACCGGCAACTATTTCGCCACAGTCACCGTGCCCGAGGATTTCAGTGCCGCCGTGTCGTCGATCTGGGGTCCGAAACCGCGGCAGGCCACCCTCGGTCTCGAGGTGGAGGGCTCCGACGAGGTGGCATCCCTCACACTGTCCGAGGTGGTGTCTTCTCAGGTTGGTGCCGACGGTGTCACTGACCTGCTGGCCGACATGTCGAAGTCGCGGACTACCTTTCAGCAGGCCGGGATGGCCGCCGGACTTCTCGCGGCGGGCACATCCGCGGCGGACGATGCGGCACAGCAACTCACCGCAGGCGCCGACACGCTGCTGCCGTACCTCGAGACGGCGCGATCGGGCGCAGTGCAACTCCTCGGTGTGGCGGATCAGGTGGCGGGTGTGGTCGACGAGACGGCCGGAACGGCGAACGACCTGGCAGATCGGCTGAGTGCGCTGGGACTGACCTTGGGTGAAGCGAACGACAGTGCCGTGCAGATGCGCACGAGAATCGATGCGGCGATCCGCGTTCTCGCGGCCACTCCCGTCGCGCCCGAGGTGGTTCCGGCCCTACAGCAGGTGAGTGCGGACCTGGGATTGCTTTCAGGCCAGCTGACTTCGGTCCCGGGGCTTCTGGGTGAGCAAGTCGGCCCCGACACCGACCTGGGTGAACTCGTCCGGATGGCGATGGGACAGCTGACCGACGCAAGTGCCGAACTGAGCAGTGGCGCGCGCCAACTGAACGACGGCATCGTCCCGATCGCTGATCAGGCTCCCGAGCTGCTGGCCGGTGCCACCACGCAGATCGTCGACGGCTTCGCGAAATTGAAGGCACTGTCGGGGCAGCTGTCGACCGATCTCAATGCCGGGGTGGCCGCCATGCCTGCCCGGTCCGGGGCCCAGCAGACGCAGTTGGCGACCGTTCTCGCGGACCCGGTCGCGGTGTCACGCAGCGTCAGTGCGCCGACCCCGATCCTGACCGCCGGTCACCTGGCCGTCGGATTCGGGTGCACGACGGTGCTACTCGCCGGCATTGTTGTGTGGATGAGCCTGCGAAGAGGTAACTTTCAGCGCGCATCCTGAATGCGTCGCCAGGGAGTTGCCTGCTCCAACTCGAACGCCAACTCGAGCAGGGTGCGCTCGTCCCCGTGGTTCGCGGAGAAATGCGAGGCGAGCGGAAGCCCCTGCGACGTCTCGTGCAGCGGCAGCGAGATGGCAGGGCCACCGGATGCGTTGTTGAGCGGCGTGAACGCCGTGTAGGCGATGAGCTTGTCGAACAGTTCCTCGAAACCTTGTCTGGGGGAGAGGTATCCGAGTTCGGGTGTCGTGTGTGCGAGGGTGGGTGAGAGCACCACGTCGTACGTCTGGAACACCCGGGCGTACTCGCGATACGTACGACGCAGCCGGTACAGCATCTGGGGTGTTCTGGCCATTTTCTTCCGGTACATCGCAGCCAGTCCGCGTGTCAGGTTGTCGGTAGCGGCTCGATCGAAATCCGCTCCGAGCATCCGCTTGCCGTTGTTGGAAATGACGAACGCGAGGAATCCCCAGTAGGTGCAGAAATCGTCGACGAAGGACTGGTTCACCGGCATCGGTGCTTCCTCGACGTGATGTCCCAGCTCGGCGAGCAGGTCGGCGGTGGCGTGAACCGACTTTCGCGTTTCGTCGTCGGTGGGAGACGTGGTGACGGAATCGACGACCACGCCGATGCGGAGCCTGGTGGTGCTGGGCCCCTCCACCAATCGGATGGGCGGCAGCGTCGGATTGCGGTAGTAGCGTTCGGCCGCGGCCATCCACCGAGCGGTATCGCGGACCGACCGGGTGACGGCGCCCTGCGAGATGATCCTGACGGGCAGCGTCTTGTCCATGGCATCGGGCACCGTGCGACCCCGGGACGGCTTGAGTCCGACGAGCCCGCAGGCCGCGGCGGGAATGCGGATGGAGCCGCCGCCGTCGTTCGCGTGGGCGATCGGAACCACCCCGGACGCGACGAGCGCGGCCGAACCACCGGACGAGGCGCCGGGGGAGTACGCGAGGTTCCACGGGTTGTGCACCGGTTCTGCATCCATGAATTCCGTCGAGGCACTGAACCCGAATTCCGGTAGCCGGCTCTTTCCGAGCGAGACGATCCCGGTCGAGAGGTACTGCGCCACGAAGTCGCTGTCGGCCCGGGCCGGTGTGGCGGCGAACGCTGAACTGCCGTGCTGGGTGGGCTGGCCGGCGACGTCGACGTTGTCTTTGATGACCGTCGGCACCCCGGCGAACACGCCTTCGTGGGGGCGCCCTGATTCTGTCAGGGCGCGGTCGAAGTCGGGGAACGCCAGCCCGCACAGTGAAGGTTCGACCGACTCGGCGCGGGCGATTGCCGCTTCGGTCACCTCACGGACCGAGACTTCCTTGGACGCGATCCGCTCCGCGATACCGGTGGCGTCCAGATCGCCCAGCGCATCGTCGCGGAAGGCGTGGACGGCGGAGTCTTTGCGTGGCGTGCTGTTGTCGGTCACGGATCAAGGCTATTGGACGCACGGCCAACTCGGACGAATTCCGGAGTGGCGAGGGCGCCGGAACGGCACGAGCGCACAGAATGCCCGGAGGCGTTCTGTGCGCTCGTGAGAGAAGAGAGGAGATCAGCCGATGAGGCCGGCGCCCTGAGTGCGGGCGCGGGTGAAGCGTTCCTCGGCGTCTGCCCAGTTCACGATGTTCCACCAAGCCTTGACGTAGTCGGGCTTGACGTTCTGGTAGTCGAGGTAGAAGGCGTGCTCCCACATGTCGAGCATGACCACGGGGATCAGCGCGGCGGTGATGTTGCCGTGCTGGTCGGTCATCTGTTCAATGACCAGGCGCTGGCCGATGGTGTCGTAGCCGAGCAGTGCCCAGCCCGAACCCTGCAGGGTGGTCGCGACACCTGTGAAGTGCGCCTGGAACTTGTCGAACGAACCGAACTGGTCGTCGATCGCGGCGGCCAACTCGCCGGTGGGCTTGTCGCCACCGTTGGGCGAGAGGTTCTTCCAGAAGATGGAGTGGTTGGTGTGTCCACCGAGGTTGAAGGCCAGGTTGCGGGAGAGCAGCAGCGCCTTGTCGGCGATGGTGCCGTCTTCACGGGCTTCGGCCATCTTCTCGAGGGCGGTGTTGGCGCCCTTGACGTAGGTGGCGTGGTGCTTGTCGTGGTGCAGCTCCATGATCTTGCCGGAGATGTGCGGCTCGAGAGCTGCGTAGTCGTAGGGGAGTTCCGGCAGCGTGTATTCAGACACGAGGGTCCCTTCTTTGCGGGCGTGTGGCCCTGATTCTTCCGGGTGCGAACGCCGCGTGAGCATGCGTCACGCACCCGCCTTTTCCAATCGTTCTCGGGTATATACCCAATCTCATTGGTACACCGTGCGCAACACCGGGGCACAGGGGGCGATTCCCTCACAGTAAAGTTCGGCTACCCGAAAAAAATCTGACACGGCGGATCCGGCGGTCGTGAAAATTCGTCTGCCCGGTGAACGGAACCTTAAGCTGTCGCGGTGCCTTTGCTGATACCTGTTGCAGATTCACACGCGGCCGCACCGCGCGTGGAGCTCACGGGCGCGAATCTGCTGCGTTTCTTCGCGGTCCTGACCGTCATTTATTCGCACATCTCGTTCTATCTGATCGACGATCTCGGAACGGGATGGTGGTTCATCGACGTCGTCTATCAGATATTCATCGAACGGGCCGGACTGAATCAGCATTTGTCTTTTCTCGGTGTCGCCGTATTCATGATGCTGACCGGTGTGTTGATCACCCGTTCGGCTATTCGTCACCCGCCCGGGCGATTCCTGTTCAACCGGCTCGGGCGAATCCTGCCCGCATTCTGGGTGGCGATTCTCGCCGCCGTCGTCCTGGTACGCCTGGGAATCAACGGCATGTTCAGTGGACAGGACGGAATCTCCAACGTCGACGCCCTCCTGAGCTTTCTGCTCGGCGGATTCTTCCTCAAACCGGAAGTCGCGGTTCTCGGCGTCACGTGGACCCTGGCCGTGCAGATTCTCTTCTATGTCGCCTGCGTCGCCGCGCGGCCGGTCCTACGCGCCACGCCCATTGCGATGCCTCTCGCCGGCGCCGCGATCTGCTCGCTGATCCTGCTGTACAACCTGTACGTGCCGCAGCCCTACACGGTGCCGATGCTGTCCAAGATCGCCGCGACGTTGCCCGCCGTGTTCCTCGGTCAACTCATCTACCTCGGCTGGTCCAGGCTCGCGGAGCCGCGATGGATCATCATCGCCGGGCTCGCCCAGGTGAACGTGATCCACCTTGCCACCGACTTCCGGGTGTACTGGGCAGGGGAGCACTACCTGTGGACATTCGCCGTCGTCACCGCGTGCGTCGTGCTCGTCGGCCGGTACGACGGCCCGGCCGCCCACTGGGTCGTCGTCCGCTGGACGGCGACGCGCAGCTACGCGATCTACCTCGTCCATACGCTCGTTCTGTACCGGGTGTACGAGCACACCGTCGGCCATTTCGGCGCGACCGGCGCCATCGTCGTCTTCCTCCTGGTGACCGCGCTGATCTCGGAGGCGCTGTACCGATGGGTGGAATTGCCTGCCTCGCGGTGGGTCGCCGCGCGCATTCCGGACCCGGGTGAAACGGCGACATCGGTCGAGGAGACGCCTGCGACTGCACGCGTAGCATCGAGTCATGTCTTGGTACGACGAGCTGCTGGGTCGGGCAACCGCTAAGTCGACGATGGTCACCGCCGAGGGTGCGCTCCCCGGCCGGGATCGGCCGATGCCGGTTCCGGCGACGCACTTCGTGAACGGTCATCCGCTGCAGCCGCCGTTCCCCGAAGGAATGCAGACCGCGGTGCTGGGGATGGGATGTTTCTGGGGCGCCGAGAAAGAGTTCTGGCAGCTCGACGGCGTGTACACGACCGCTGTCGGATACGCAGGTGGCTATACCCCGAATCCCACCTACGAGGAGACCTGCTCCGGTCGGACCGGGCACACCGAGGTCGTGCTCGTGGTGTTCGATCCGCACGTCATCTCCTACGCCGAAATTCTGAAGGAGTTCTGGGAGAATCACGATCCCACCCAGGGCATGCGGCAGGGCAACGACCAGGGCACGCAGTACCGGTCCGCGATCTACACGATGAACGAGTCGCAGGTCGAGATCGCGGAAGCGACGGCCGAGGCTTTCGAAAAACGCCTCGCCGAAGCCGGTTACGGGGCAATCACCACAGAGATCGCCCCGCTCACCCAGTTCTTCTACGCGGAGGACTACCACCAGCAGTACCTCGCCAAGAACCCCGGCGGCTACTGCCCGGTGCACGCCACCGGAGTCAGCTGCCCTGTCGGAGTGCTGAAGCAGGACGACGTCCCCTCTCAGACGGACGTGCTTCCGCCGTCGTAGCTCAGGTTCCGGTCGCCGCCCACACGAGGACCGCCGAGGCCGACAGTGCACTGACCGTGCGCACGTGGTTCCACGCGGTCCACCCGCGCACGTAGTTTGCCCAGACGTCCGCTGCGTCGTTCCCGCCGGGATCGACCGCGTCCAGCGCGTTGTTGCGCGGGACGTGATAGGCAAACGTCAACACGATCCCGGTGAGATAGAGAACGCACGCAACCACTGCGTAGCTCGCCGACGCGTGGTGCCGGACCACCGTCGCCACGGCCAGCGCGATCGAGGTCACCGCCGTACCGAACAACGCGGTCATGAAGAAAGCATTCGGCGCTGCACGATTGATGACCTGCATGGCCGCGATGCCCTGTCGCGGTTCGAGGCGGCTCAGCGCCGGCATGATGAACGTCGAGAACGCGAACATCACACCGCCGATCAACCCCGCCCCCACAGCCGTGACGATCAGCAGGGAACGCACCATCACCTCTCCTTCCAGACGCCCGCTGCCGCCGCGGCGCGGGCGTAGTCGGCGAAGTCCTTCGGTGCCCGTCCGAGAGCACGCTCCACACCGTCGGTGAGATATGCATTCCGCCCGTCGAGAACGTCCTCGAACAGGTAGGTGAGCAGACCGATCGCATCGGGGGCCAGCCCCGCCGCGGCCAGCAGTGACGCATAGTCCGCCGAAGTGGTGGTGACATAACGGAAGTCGCGCCCCGTTGCCTCCGAGACTGCGGCGACGGCGTCGGCGAACGACATCAAGCGGGGGCCGGTCACCTCGTACAACTCGCCCGCGTGTCCGTCCTCGGTGAGTGCGGCGACGGCGATGTCGGCGAGATCGTCGGCGTCGACGAAGGGTTCGAGGACGTCGCCGACGGGCAGAGTGAGAGTTCCGGTGCGCAACGCGTCGGCCATGAAACTTTCACTGAAGTTCTGGCTGAACCAACTCGAGCGGAGGATGGTCCACTCCACGCCCGACTTCTGCACCACCTGTTCGCTCCGCTCCGCCTCCCGTTCGCCCCGGCCGGACAGCAGAACCAGCCTTTGCGCTCCGGCCGCCACCGCAGTCTCGGTGAATTTCTCGACCACTTCGGCGGTCCCCGGCACGGCGAGGTCCGGGTAGTAGGCGATGTACACCGAGGTGATGCCCTCGAGCGCGGGCGTCCACGTGTCTTCGTCGTCCCAGTCGAAGGGCGGGTGGCCGGATCGTGAACCACTGCGGGCGGGCGCTCCCGCGGCGGCGAGTCCGCGGAGAACACGACCGCCGATCTTGCCGGTGCCGGTCAGGACGAGGGTGGAAGTTGTCGTAGTCATGCGTCCAGTCAAGGCGGAAGTGGTGAGACTATCCATGGTCGAGAAGCGCTCATCCATACGTCAGCGTCTACGATCGCGTCCATGGATCCCCTCGCCGGTCTCATCAGCGGTCCCCGGGCCACCGGAGCCTTCGTGCTCCGCTCGATCATGGAACCACCGTGGTCGCTGCAGATCGACGACCGTGCACCGCTCAGTCTCGTGGCCGTGGGGCGCGGCGAGGCGTGGATCTCCCCCCACGCCGGCGAACCCATCCGGTTGACCGAGGGGGACATCGCTGTCGTGCGTGGACCGGAACGCTACATCGTCGCGGATGACCCGGCGAGGGCGCCGCGCGTCGTCATCAATCCCGACCAGAGCTGCACGACGCTGCACGGGGAACCGCTCGCCGAATCGATGGATCTGGGCGTCCGGACGTGGGGAAACAACCCCAGCGGCCGCACCGTGCTGTTGACCGGAACGTATACGACGCCCGGCGAAATCAGCCGCCGCCTGCTGTCGGCGCTGCCCCAGCTGGTGGTGCAACGCCGCACCGACTGGGACTCCCGGCTGGTCACCCTTCTGCACGACGAGGTGGTGCGCGACGAGCCCGGCCAGGAAGCGGTTCTCGACCGGTTGCTCGATCTACTGCTCATCGCTGTGCTGCGTGCATGGTTCGCCCGGCCTGCGGTCGAGGCGCCGTCGTGGGTGCGGGCACAGACCGATCCGGTGGTCGGCAAGGCGATGCGCATCCTGCAGAACAATCCGGCGCAACCGTGGACCGTCGCTTCGCTTGCTGCCGAGACCGGGATGTCCCGGGCTGCCCTTGCCCGCAGGTTCACCGAACTGGTCGGGGAGCCGCCGATGACCTACTTGGCCCACTGGCGGCTTGCTCTGGCCGCCGACCTGCTCCGCGAGCCCGACGCCACCGTGGCCGCGGTTGCGCAGCGAGTCGGGTACGGCAGCGGTTTCGCGCTGAGTGCGGCATTCAAGCGAGTACGGGGCATGAGCCCCAAAGAACATCGGGAACTGGCCCTATGCGGACGAGCCCCGGGAGGAGTATCAGTGGAGGTGTAATACCACACAGTGCCCAAGCACACACCTCGATGACTTGATCTTGTTTGCGAAGCGTACGACCCTGGAAGTAGGAGATTGTCGGCGAGAGGACCGGAACGACATGTGGATGAACTCTCGAGCGGGAGGGCTGCCGCTGCGGCCCGGCTCCGCCCGGCGCAACCCTCTGATGCGACGTTCCGACCGCATCGAGAACCTTCTCACGCTTGCAGTGATCGTGCTCGCCTTTGCGATGCTTCCGCTCGCCATCTTCGCGGGTGCGAAGACCGCCGCCAGTCAAGAAGTGCTGGCCGAGCAGCAGACCTCCGAGTTCCGGACCGTCACCGCGACCACCCTCGCCGACTCCACAGGCGTGACGATGTCCTCCGACGTCGCACCGTCCGGAGTCGACACAGCCCCGGCCAAGTGGACGTGGGGTGACCAGACCCGCCGCGCCGACATCACCGTCGATCCCGCCACTCCCGCCGGCGCCGAGGAACAGATCTGGGTCGACGGCGAAGGGAACCTGACCACCCAGCCGATGTCGGCGTCGGCCGCACGAGTAGCCGGAGTGATCGCCGGCCTGTTCACCTGGTTCGTGGTGATGATGATCGCGATGTCCGGATTCCTCATCACCCGGGCGTCCCTCAACCGTGCCCGCGACGCCCAGTGGGACCGCGACCTCCGGCAGTTCCTGGACTCGACCACCCGCCACTGACCGGGCAGCCCGTCACAGTCGGTGCAGTTCGACCTCGCGCAGTTCCCCGTCCCGAACCTCGGCCGTCATGTACGTGCAGAACGGCTGACGACGCCGATCCGTGGGTGACCCCGGATTGAGCAGGCGCAGACCCGTGTCGGAGACCGTGTCCCACGGAATGTGACTGTGCCCGAACACGAGAACGTCGGTGTCGGGGTAGGCGGCGGACATCCGCTTGTCCCGGCCGGTGGACGCCCCGGTCTCGTGCACGACGGTGAAGCGGACCCCCTCCAGTGTCACCTCAGCCGTCTCGGGCATCCGCGCGTGCAGGTCGTCGCCGTCGTTGTTTCCCCAGCAGGCGACGAGCCGGGTGGACCGTTCCTCGAGGGCATCGAACAGCGCCACGTCCACCCAGTCCCCGGCGTGAATGACCACATCGGCCTTGTCGACCTCCTCCCAGACGAGGGCGGGAAGATCCCGCGCACGCTTGGGCACATGGGTGTCGGCAAGAAGCAGCAACCTCATACCTTGATTGTGCTGTAGTTGTCCTGGTTCAGCTCAGCTGCGGAAGTACCTCGCTCGCGACCAGTTCGAGGTGGTCGAGGTCGCTCAGGTCGAGGGTCTGCAGGTAGATCCGCTGCGATCCCGCTTCGGTGTAATGGCCGATCTTGTCGACCAGTTCGGCGGGCGACCCGGCGAGTCCGTTCTCCCGCAGTTCGCTCACCTCACGCCCGATGTTCGAGGCCCGTCGGGACACTTCCTCCTCGGTGCGGCCACAGCACAACACCAGCGCGTTGGAGTACACCAACTCGGTGGGGTCGCGGTCGATGGCCTTGCACGCGAGATGGACTCGCTCGATGATGTCGCGCGTGTCCTCGATGGAGGCGAAGGGAACGTTGAACTCGTCGGCGTACTTCGCGGCCAGAGCCGGCGTCTTCTTCTTGCCCGCACCGCCGATCACGACGGGTGGGCCCTGCGGCTGTCGGGGTTTGGGAAGGGCAGGTGAGTTTTCGATCTGAAAGTGCTTCCCGCTGTACGAGAAGGACTCACCACGAGGTGTGCGCCACAGTCCGGTGATCACCGCCAGCGACTCCTCGAGTCGTTCGAAACGCTCTTTCAGAACAGGGAACGGGATGCCGTACGCCTTGTGCTCTTCCTCGAACCAGCCGGCGCCGATCCCGAGGTCGACGCGTCCACCACTCATGTCGTCGACCTGTGCCACCGAGATGGCCAACGGTCCCGGATGGCGGAACGTCGCGGAGGTGACGAGGGTGCCCAGCCGGATGGTGGAGGTCTCCCGGGCCAGAGCGGCCAAGGTGATCCACGCGTCCGTCGGGCCGGGCAAGCCCTCGCTGTTCATCGCAAGGTAGTGATCGGAGCGGAAAAACGCGCCATAGCCGAATTGTTCGGCGGCCTGCGCCACCGCCAGAAGGTCGGTGTAGGTAGCGCCCTGCTGAGGTTCGGTGAAGATTCGCAACTCCATGGCAGCCACTTTGCCCGATGCGCCGTCGGTACGCTGAATTCATGGCCAAGAAGATCCCGCTCTCCCTGCCGAAACCGCTGGCCGACAGGTTGCCCGACGCACTCGGTGGCGGCGGTGCGGGCGTGGTCCCGGTGGTGCGCCTGCACGGAATGATCGCGTCGGGAGGCGCCGGTTTCGGGCGGGTCCTGAGCGCGGAGTCGGTCGAGGAACCGCTTCGCCGGGCCTTCACCGCACACGGCGCCAAGGCCGTGGCACTCCTCATCAACAGTCCCGGTGGTTCGCCGACGCAGAGTGAGTACATCGGCGCCCGCATTCGGCAGCTCGCGTCCGAGCACGAACTGCCGGTGCTCGCGTTCTGTGAAGATGTCGCGGCGTCCGGCGGATATTGGCTCGCGTGTGCCGCCGACGAAATTTATGCCACCGCGACGTCGGTGGTCGGTTCCGTCGGCGTGATCTCGGCGGGGTTCGGATTCTCCGAACTGATCGACCGTATGGGCATCGAGCGACGGCTGCACTCCGCAGGTGAGGCGAAGGCCCGCCTCGACCCGTTCTTCGCCGAGAAGTCGGAGGACGTGCGGTGGCTCGAGCAGATCCAGGAGGGCATCCACGACGAGTTTCGGAACTGGGTGATCGAACGCCGCGGTGACAAGCTGAAGGCGACCGAGGAAGAGCTGTTCAACGGCGAAGTGTGGCTGGGCCGACGGGCCGTCGAACTCGGCGTCGTGGACGGAATCGGCACCCTACGCGAGGTGGTGGAGAAGCGATTCCCCGACGCCACCATCGAACTGACGGGCCCGCGCCGCTCACTTTTCGCGAAACTCGGTCTGCCCGCCGCCGGATGGGACAACGCCGTGGCAGCCGTGGTCGGGGCGGCGAGGGCCCGTGTCGCCTGGTCCCGGTACGGCCTCTGATCTCCCGGGACGCCCGGCTACTTCGGTACGACGACCCCGACCGGGCCCACACCCACACACACCGACAGGTCAGGAGTCAGCGTCTTCACCCGCAGACTCTGCCCGCCGCCCGTGAGGCGCACGTACACCGAGTTGAGTCCGCGGTGCACCGGCACCCGCACGGGATCACCGACCTCCATGGCCACGGAAAGCTCACCGTCCGCACTGGCGAGATAGTTCAGCTGGGCCGTCCACTCCCATCCCGTCAGCGGGCCGTCGAGAGCGACTGGGACGAAGCTGCGCTTGTCTACCAGATGCCCGCAGTCCGGTACCGTCCCCGGCTCGAGCGACCGCACCCACGTCACCTGCGCATCGACCAACTTTCCGGAGTCGTCGAGCATCCGTAGCCGGTCGGTGCTGTCGGCGAATGCCGGCCGGTCCGGGAGGGGCGCGAAGACCCGGCTGACGAGATTGTTCGGATACGCCACCGGAAGCAGCACCCAGATCGACACCGGTTGTTCGAGCAGGGCTGCATCCTGATGCTCGGCCAAGGACGCACGGGCCGTGGTCAGGTAGTCGGTGGTCGGGTTCTCCGCCCAGCTCCGCGTGAACGTGTACGTCGACCACAGGCTGCCGACCACGAACGCGGCGACCACGGTCGCCGCCACGACCGGCCGGGTGAGGAACGGGACCGGGACGGGCCCCCGTGCGGGTGCCCGCACGATCAGCGCGGTACCGATCGCCAGCACGACCGCCGTGTCGGTGAAATAACGCAGAGTCTGGGCCAGCTCGTAAGTGGTGTCGGCTCCCCACCGGGTGACCACCATCGCGGCCACCGACAGCAAGAAATACCCGGCAGTGAGAATCCACACCGCACCGATGCGACGCTTCGATCGCATCGTCGCGACCACAACCGCGAGAAGAACCAGCCAGCTCACCACCACGAGAGCCGGGGACGGAGACGCCCACGGCGGACTCGGAATCCAGCGGTCCCACGTCCACGGCCCCCCGAGCAGCGTCGGCACGAGACCCAGTGAGGTTGCGTGGTGGAACAACTGGAACGCCCGAGACGGTCCTGCCCACTCGAACTGTGACTCCACGGTGAACAGGTAGAGCGCCGCCCACCCACCGAGCACCACTCCCGAACCGATCCACAGGGGAGCGCCGCGCCGCAGTGTGGACCACAGCGGTCGAGGAGCACCGTCGACGTGCGCGAGCAACGCCACGGTCGCGAACGCCACGAAAGGCACCACCACGGACTTCTCGAAGAAGAGCAACCCCGCGACGGTGACGAGGATGGCGGAGATCGCGTATCTGCGTCGTCCCGTCCGGCACAGCTCCAGTGCGTCACCCGCCACCCAGGCCAGCGCGATCTGCAGAGGTAGTGCGTTGAGCGCCGCCGCCCACCACGCGAACGCGGGCACCGTCAACGGCGTGAACAGGTACAGCGCCAGAGGGATCAGCACCGCGGGCCGCAGTCCCAGGATCTTGCGCAACAACCGGAAGACCGCGTAGGACGCCGCCGCCTGAAGCACGATCATCGTGATCATCGGCAGGATCCACTGGTAGGGCGCGATTCGTGTCGCGACCCCGGCGACCAGGAAGGCACCGGGCATCAAGTGACCGTCGTGGTCGTAGACAAGAAGGTCGGCTGACAGGAGCGGCAGGCTCCCGCCCCGCCCACTGAGGATCAGATCGTCCCAGTAGAAGTCGCTGCGAGCTGCCACCCACGACCGGACGAGTAGCGATACGGCGATGAGGCCCAGAGCCAGGTGGAGGACGCGGGCGGGTCCGAGCTGCCACCGCGATCCGACGTCGTCCGTCATCGTTTTCCGAGATTACAGATCGAGTGGAACCAAACGGCGCCGGGCTGCGTCAGATCAGGTGTCGGGGAAAATCTGCCCCGGCACGCGGTGGGGGAAAAGACGGTCGGTCCGGAGTTTTCGGGTTGCTTCGCGGGCAACCCGGCATGGAGGGGTAATTCCGGGCCGCGCCGTCGCCCAGCCGAATCGCATCGTTCACCGACCTGCGGTGTCAAGTTCATCCACGGTTGTGGACCGTTCATGTCGAGGCTGTCAACAACGGAGATTGTCCACGCCTTCTGACCAGGAATTGCGCGGTGTGAGCAGTGTTCATAACTGTGGATGAACCTGTGGAAACTGTGGATAACTCGAGAATCCCCGTGGTGCAGCTCACAAAATTGGTGGGAAAAGGACGAATCGGTCGCTGCCCGACCCCAACAGGTGGGTCGTGACAGAATCGGAACTGTGAAGTGGGTGCGGACGGCATGAGCGTCATTCAGGTGTGCGCACGATGCGCCGGCCGGTGGCCAGTTCTCGGTGCCCCGGCACAGTGGTGTCCTCGCTGTCACGGCGTGCTCCTCGCACCGATCCGAACGGAGCAGCAGCTTTCTCCCGATCAGCGTGGCTTCCGTTGGGTGGCGCGATCACCGCTCCGGCGTGGGGGGCTGGCCGCTGATCCTCCTGCGCCCAGTCCGACACCCCGCTACACCGACGTTCCGCGTTGGGGACTTCACGACCACGTCGATGCATCTCGTGGGGGGAGGAACTGGCCGGAAGCACTCGCCGACAAGGCCGCCACCTTCCTGATCGTCACCGTCGGCCTGTACGCGCTGGCCGTGCCGGCCGAACTGGGTCGCTACGCCGTCCTCGTCTGGAACAGGACCCGTTTGGTCGACCCGACCGTGCTCGCCGTCTCGGACGTCGCCGTCTTCGTCACCCAAGCCGGTGGAATGCTCTTCGCCCTGCTGTCCGGCATCAGTGGCGTGTGCTGGCTGCTGCGGATCCGCCGCCGCACATTCGCCCGGGAGCGAAGGTCGGATCCGCGTTCCGCCGATGAACTGATCGTCGGCTGCGCCGTCCCCGGCCTCAATCTGGTGATGCCGGGTGTGTTCCTACTCGAGGTCGTCCGGCGAGATCCCCGAGCTGTCGCGCTCGTGCGCGCCTGGTGGGCCATGTGGGTCTTCGGTGTCGTCCTCCTCGTCTTCAACTGGTTCTGGCGGTCCCGTCCCGGGTTGCAGGCCATGGCCGACGGCGTCCTCCTGTCTGCGTTCACCGCAATGGTCGCGGCGGCCACCGCGCTGCTCGCCCTGCTGGTCCTGCGCAGACTCGAGGGCCGCACTCTGAAGGGGACGAAGGAAGCGGTCACCCGTTGGGTGATTGCCACCGATCCGCCGTCCGAATCGGAACCACCGGCGAAGAACTCGGGAACACCTGATCAGGAAGCGCTCGCCTCGTGAGCCCCGATCGGCGCGGACCGCTCGTCGTCGCGCATCGTGGTGCATCCGCAGCCAAGCCCGAACACACTCTCGCCGCGTACGAACTTGCGCTGAGAGAGGGTGCCGACGGGCTCGAATGCGATGTGCGGCTCACGAAGGACGGTCACCTCGTGTGCGTCCACGATCGCACCATCGATCGCACCTCCGACGGCGTAGGCGTCGTCAGTGAGATGACGCGCGACGAGCTGGCCCAATACAACTACGGCACCGCCGACGAGCCCGCCGATCTTCTCGAATTGAGTGCGCTCATCGAGCTCGCTCTCGACTCGGCGAGGCCGGTCAAGGTGTTCATCGAAACCAAGCATCCCGTCCGGTTCGGGGGGCTCGTGGAGAGCAAGGTCCTGGCCGAGTTGCAGCGGTTCGGCATCGCGTCCCCGCCGTCGGCCGACCACTCGCGCGCCGTCGTGATGTCGTTCTCGGCCGGAGCCGTGTGGCGGATCCGGAGATCGGCGCCGATGCTCCCGACCGTGCTGCTGGGGGAGTCGGCCCGCTATCTCGGCGGAGGAGCGGCCACGACGGTCGGCGCCACCGCGGTGGGTCCCTCGGTCAAGACCCTGCACGAGCACCCCGACATGGTCGACAAGGCCGCGGCCGCAGGACGGGCCACCTACTGCTGGACCGTCGACGATCGGACCGATGTCGCTCTGTGTCGCGAACTCGGTGTCAGCTGGGTGGCTACCAACCACCCCGGGCGCACCAAGAATTGGCTGGCCTCCTGACCGAGACTCTTCCGGCGTGTAGGTTTTGGCGTCGTGGCAAAGAAGAGCAAGAGAAACAGTGGACCGAAGCCCGACAGTGCCCGCGCCGAAAAGCTCGCGCAGCGGAAGGCGGAACGGGAAAGTGCCGCCGCGGCCGTGACGCGCCCCTTCGAAGGCCTCGCCGCGGAATGCGACCTCGTCGCGCTGCGTGAATTCGTCCCCTCGGCAACAGCACCGCTGCCGGTGAAGGACTCCTCGCGTCCGGTGACGTTGGCGACCGTCCTGCCGGGTGCCGTGGCGGCGCTCGTCCGTGACGAAGGCGAGGACGCCACCGGGTTCGTCGGTGTGCAGGTCCAGGCACACTCTGCGGACCTCGGTGCCGACCTGGCGGCCTCCGTCGTGTGGGTTCGAGACGCCGCGGCCGGAGAATCGCTGGCCTCCGCCAACCCCGGTGCCGACACCCCCGCACCGGCCGAGGTGATCGACGCGGACGCTCTGCTCGACATCACGGTGCACCAGGATTTCAACTGGTGGATCCCCGAAGGGGTGGAACCGGCACCCGAGGTCGCGACCACGGTGCAGCACGCCAACGCGGCAATCATGCCGTCCGCGCGGGTCGAAGCCGAAGGCGTCGTGGCAGCGTGGTGGGTGGATGCCGGGGAGAAGGCGCACATCCGCTGGGTTCGTCCCGAAAACGAGGACGACCTGATGCTGGCGCTGGCGCGGGTCCACGCCACCGGCGGGCTGCACCTGGGTGAAGGGTCGCGCTATGCCGGCTCTTTCCGGACGCACGGCCTTCTCGTTCCGGTCTTCGACCTGGATCGAGAGAAGCACCCCAACGAGTGGGCGGCCGCCACGGTCGAGCTCGGTGACCGACTCGCGCAGGCGCTGGCCGTCGATGCTCCGCTCACCACCGACGAGCGACGCGCCCGCGACGGCCTCCGCGGTCGCCAGGTCACGTTGCGCTAGGCCCTCCGGGCCCGTGCGCCTTTTTGGTAGTCACCGCAACCAGAAAGGCGCACAGGCGGCGGAGCCGCCTAGATGGCGCCACCGGCAGCGGCAGGCGCTCCGGCGGTGTCGTCGACGACGCTCATCTCGCGAGCGACGAAGTCCTCCAGATGGAACAGGTTGGCGCCCGCGCGGTCTGCGATGGCGAGCAGGGTGGTCATGCTGGCGACCTCCTCGACCTGTTCTTTGAGGAACCACTGCATGAACTGCTCGCCGAGGTAGTCGCCCTCTTCGCGGGCGGTGCTCGCGAGCTGCACGATCTGCTCGGTGACCGTCTTCTCCTGCGTCAGAGCCAGCGCGATCGGCTCACGCGCATTCTCGAAGTTGCCCTTTGCGGCGTCGACACCCGACAGCTCCACGTTGATTCCGCGATCCAGGAAGTACTGGATGATCATCATCGCGTGATTGCGTTCCTCGACGGCCTGCTTGTAGAAGTGCTTGGCCAACTGAGGAAGGTCCGCATTATCGAAATAGACGGCAGTCGCGGTGTACTGGTGTGACGCGTTGAATTCGTTGCGAATCTGGTCGTGCAGCAGGGCGTGGAATTTTGTCTTGTGCGCGTCAACGGAAGTCATGAGACACACGATATAGCTGGTCAGACGGCATTGTCATGCAAGTTCTGCCTAATTATGGCAAGGGTTCCCAAACTTAATGCGGCCTAATTCGGCGCGAATTCCGCCGAATTATGGCGCACCGTTTCGGGTTTATCCGGGGTGCCTTCAGGCTCCGCTACCTGCGGTCTTGGGAGCGGTCGAATCGGCGCGCGGGGCGGCGTTCATCTCCCGGGCAACGAAGTCTTCGATGTTGAACACATCGTTGCCTGCGCGGTCGACGATGGTCAGCAAGGTGTTCATGCCTGCAGTTTCCTCGACCTGCTCCTTGAGGAACCATTGCATGAACTGCTCGCCGAGGTAGTCCCCGTTGTGGCGGGCGGTGCGGGCGAGTCTGGTGATCTGCTCGGTGACCGCTTCTTCCTGTTTCAGCGCCAGTTCCACCGGTGCCCGCACGGAGTCGAAATCCGTGATCACGTCGTCGATACCCGGAACGGTCACGGGGACGTGATTGTCGAGGAGGTACTGGATCATCATCATCGCGTGGCGGTGTTCCTCGGTGGCCTGCGTATAGAAGCGCCTCGCCAGCTGCGGGAGATGGTGGGAATCGAAGTAGACGGCCACCGCGATGTATTGCTGTGACGCCGTGAATTCGTTGCGGATCTGCTGTTGCAGCAGGTGGTGGAATTCACTGGGCTTCGTAGGCGCCGACTGTGTCATGCGGCTCAGTTTACGGATGCGGCGTCACTGGCCCGTGGTGACCAGTTCGGCGGGAACCTGCCGATCCTCGGCGAGAGCGCCGAAGAACTGCGAGGCCCGTTCGTCATCCCACACCAGTACGTTCCCCGAACCGTCGACATCCTCGAATCCGGCCACCGGGACCGTGGTGGTGACCATGTCACCGCGCACGGCCCAGGCGAGCATTGCAAGGTTCCAGATGTGATCGCCCTCGTCGACGCGCAACGATTTGGCTGTGTCGGTGATCAGCGGCCAAACCCGGAACGGGTTCAACCACGTTGCCGGGCTTGTGGCTTTCGCCATCAGCGCGGCCATGAACTTCCGCTGGTGGTTCATACGGTCGATGTCGGCGAGCGCCGTTGCGCGAGTGCGGACGAATCCGAGGGCGTCCGAGCCGGACAGCTCCTGGCAGCCGGGCGCCAGATTGATGCCGGCGAGGGGATCGTCGATGGGGGCATCCAGGCACATCTCGACACCACCGATGGCGTCGACGATCCCGGCGAAACCGCCGAACCCGATCTCGGCGTAGTGGTCGATGTGCAGCCCGGACGCTTCCTCGACCGTCTGCACCAGCAATTGCGGGCCACCGAATGCGAACGACGCGTTGATCTTGTCGTTGCCGTAGCCCGGTATGGACACGTAGGAGTCGCGGGGGATGCTCACCATGGTCGCCGGCCCGCCACTGCTCGGGAGGTGCATCACGATGATGGTGTCGGTGCGGTCGGGACCGCTGTTGCCGCCGGTCGACAACTCCTGCTCCTGTTCCGGTGTCAGCCCGGTGCGGCTGTCCGACCCGACCAGCAGCCAGTTGGTGCCGGGGGTGTCGCCGACCCGGCCGTCGTAATCGGCGAGGGCGTCGACCCGGTTCAGGGAGGTATCCAGGTAGTAAGTCATGCCGGCGAGGGCAAGAACCAACACCAGGAAGAGGATGCCGATGCGACTGCCCCAGTTTCGCCGGCGTCTGGGTCTGCGTTGACGCGGTGGTTCGGGGTTGCGGGGAGGCGCGAGCGGGGGCGGCGGGTTGCGAGGGGGGCGCCGATCCGGGACATACGCCTGTCGGTACTGCGGCGCCTCGCGATACTGCGGTGGCTCACGATAGGGCTGCGGCGTCTGGGTTGGCGCGTAGCCGTCCGGGCGAGGAGGCGCGGACCGCGACAATCGCGGTTCGGGCGCCTGCGACCACGCCTGCTGCGGGGCGGGTGGGGTGCCTCGCCCGTCTCGCCGGATCACCTGGGTTCCTTCCGGAGGCGGACCTGCGGGGCCGGGGCGGGGCGCCGGGTGCCGGGGTCGCGGCGGCGGCGGTCCCGGAGATCCTCGTGGCGGAACGCGAGGAGGCGGAGGCGGGGCGGAACCGTGCGGGCCGGGAGGTGGGGTCCGGCGGTTCGGCGACTGCGGCGCGGGTCCGCCGCCCTGCGTCCGCCGAGGCGGGCGGGGCGGCAGCGGTGGATAGGGTGCGTCGCCGGTCACCCGCACGACTTTACTGGTCTCGAAGGATTACGGAATCCAGCCGACGTGGCCACGCAGGGCCGCGTAGCCGACGAAAGCCACCGAGTCGATGGTGGCGTGCGCGATCACGAGTGGCCACAGCCGGCCGGTCTTCTGCCAGTACCGGCCGAACACCACACCCATCGCCACATTGCCCAGCCCGCCGCCGAAGCCCTGGTAGAGGTGGTAGGTGCCACGCAGCAGGGCCGACGCGAGCAGGGACGAGTTCTCGCTCCACCCCAGTTGCCGCAGTCGGGTGACGAGATAGGCGACGACCAGTACCTCCTCGGCCCCCGAGTTGGCGATCGCCCAGAGGACGAGGACGGGAAGCCGCCACCAATGGTCACCGATCGTGCTGGGGACGACGGTCAGGTTGGCGCCCACCGCGCGCGCCAGCAGGTAAAAGCCGAGCCCGGGGAGCCCGATCAGCGCGGCCAGCCCGACACCCTGTACAGCGTCGGGACGCCACCGGATCCGCCCCAGCCCCACCGAGGCGAGGCTGATGCCGCCACGCCACAGGAGATACAGACCCAGCGCCGCCCAGGACAGCAGTTTCACGACACCGAGCAGCTGCCGTGCCGCATCGATGAACTGGTTCTCCGCGCGCGCGATGTTCAGCGCGACCGCTTGGTCGGCAAGGTCACCGGGCGTCAGCAGGGACTCGGTCAGCGACAGCAATCCCGACAACCCGCTGGTCCCGAAGGTGACGAGCAGGACGATCGTGATTTCGATCCACAGCCCGCGGCGTTCCCTCGCCGGCACCACCGGCATCTCGGGTGATGCGGGGCGTATCCAGGAGTCGAGCGTTGTCCGCGAGATCACGCGGCAACGCTAGCGCGCGGGTCCGTGGTTTTGCCGATCAGCCGCGGGCGCGCAGACCGTTGACGAAGGGGCATCCGACGAGCAGTCGTATCGCCCGGCTCAGCGACAGGGCGTCGTCCACCGGATTCGCGAACGGCATCCAGATGTCGCGGTCACCGTTGTCGCTCTCGACGCGCAACCGCAACCCGTAGCGGTCGATGCCGAGCGGACGGATGCGTCCCTGCCGCATGTGCGGCGGAAGCTTGCGGGAGAGCAGGTCGATGAGGTCGGTGTGATCCTCGTCGAGGTGCTGAAGCCAGGCCGTTTCCATTTCCCAGAACGGGTCGGGCCTGGCCGCGAGCAATTCGGGAAGGCAGACGGGTTCGGCGCCGGTCGAGTCGGCGACGACGGCCGATTCGAGCCGTAGCTGCAACAGCGTGGCGTCGTGCCCGACGTCGAGGAGCCCGGGATGCGGGTATTCGGAGGCGACCTCGTCCGCGAGGGCGCGGGTGTGCGCCTCGCACAGGGAGTGGAGGGTGCCCCGTAGCCAGACGAGTGATCGCACGGGCTCGCGGAGTGGGAGCGGGGAGTTGTCGGTCAGCTCCAGGACCGCGGGGATTCCGCCGCCACCGGCCAGCCAGGACAGGGTGGCTGCCGCCGAGTCGGTCGGCACCGCGACGACGACGTCTCCGCCGGCGCGCAGGTGGTGGACGGACGTGACCGTAGGAGCGCTGCCCTCGACAGCGAGTACTGCCTCCTGGGTCCGTGCGCACGAACTACGCACACGCTCGGCGGTGGTCGGTCCGGTAGTCGTGACGGGCATGGAGCCTCCTTCGGGAGCAGCGGTACTGAGGTAAACCTAACCTAATGTGACGTGCGTCGGTTGGCAAGACCACCGCAGGATTACGGTGTGAACGTGGCAATTCCTCTTTCCCTCGGAGTTCCGCGTTCGCGCGGACCGCAGTCGCTGCTCGAAGGCCTGCTCAGCGCGGCACCCACCGCCGCAGTATCCGCGGACCCCGCGGACACGGTCGCAGGAACAGTCGGGCCCCGGGTGGTTCTTGCGTCCACTCTGATCGGCTGCCACGGCACCGACGCGGGCCGCATCATCGTCGGCCTCGACATCGACCCCGCCGAGCTGCGTACCCGAGAACAGGCGTCCTACGAGGCGGTCCGATTCCACCTCGACTGTCCCGCCGCGCAGCTCGGCGACGCACTCGCGTTGCGACTGCCCTCGCCGCTCGCCGTGTTCGTCGGCGACGGCGACCTCGGGCTCGCAGAATCGGCGCAGCAACTCGCCGATGCCGGACGCATCCCCGGCCTGGGCAGTGGATTCTCCATCGGTGAGGTGGCCGATTTCCTGGCGGTCCTCGCGCATGCGGATGTCGGATACGTCGCCAGAGCGCGTGACGCCGCCGAGGTGCTCGCCCTGCTGTCCGGCACCGTCGCGTCGCTGCGCGGAGACAACGTCCGGTCGGCTCTCGCCGACCCGACCGCGGAGAAGCTTGCGGCGCTCGGTCCGGAGGCGGCCGAGGCAGTCCGGGAAGTGCTGCTGGGCATCGAGGTGAGCGATCCCGTCCGGGTGAGTCGCGAACTCGCCGCAGCCGGGTTGCGATAAAGATTCACCGCATAGCGCCGGGCCGTCAACTCTCGTTGCGTAATCTCATAGGCGTGCCAAAGATCGCGTACTTCGGACCCTCGGGAACCTTCACGGAAATGGCGCTCGCCGAACTCGAGGGCGCGGGCGCCTTCGACGGGCCGGTCGAACGCGTCGCCGCGTCCAGCCCCCCGGCCACGCTCGAGCTGGTACGCGACGGTGTCGTCGACGGTGCCGTCGTCCCCATCGAGAGCTCTGTCGAGGGGGCTGTGGTGCCCACTCTGGACTCCCTGGCCCTGGGCGAACGGCTACAGATCGTCGCCGAGACCGAACTGGACGTGGCGTTCGAAATTCTGGGTCGACCCGGCATCGATCGCCTCGACCAGGTGCGGACCGTGCGCGCATATCCCGTCGCCGCCGGCCAGGTGCGGACCTGGCTGGAGAAGAACTGCCCCGACGCCGAGATTCAGACCGCTTCGTCCAATGCGGGTGCGGCCGAGGATGTCTCGCACGGTCTCGCCGACGCCGCGGTATCGACCGCGCTGGCCGGCAGGCGTCTCGGATTGCACACACTGGCCAGCAGTGTCGCGGACGTCGCCGGCGCGCGGACGCGGTTCGTGCTCGTCACCGCCCCGACGCGGGTTCCACCGCGCACCGGTAGCGACCGAAGCTCCGCCGTTCTGCAGCCCGACAACGAACCCGGATCGCTCGTCAGCGTTCTCTCCGAGTTCGCCACTCGCGGAATCGACCTCATCCGCATCGAATCCCGGCCCGTTCGCACCGAACCCGGCTCCTACCGGTTCTTCGTCGACTGCATCGGTCACCTCGATGATCCGCTGGTCGCCGAGGCGTTCCGCGCGCTGCACCGCAAGTCGACCGTGCGGTTCCTCGGCTCGTGGCCGGCCGCGAACCCGAGTGGTCCGCCCCCGCCGTCCGACGGAGACGCGGCGGACTGGATCGAACGAATCCGTCAGGGAGACAGGGAACTGTGAGCGGCAAGCTGATTCTGGTACGGCACGGACAGACCGAGGCCAACGTCGAACGCCGACTCGACACCCGGCTGCCCGGCGCACCGCTGACACCGGAGGGGCAGGCGCAGGCCGACGCTCTCGGGGCCCGGCTCGCGGCCCGTGCGTCGCTCGCTGCGCTCGTCAACTCAGAGGCCCTGCGAGCCCGGCAGACGGCGGGTGCGGTCGAACGTGCCACCGGGCTTTCCGCCCAGACCCGCGAGGGGCTGTACGAAGCGCAGGCGGGTGAACTCGAGGATCGCCGTGACGATGAATCGCATGCCCTGTTCATGAAGACTTTCCACCTGTGGCACGCGGGTGAGCTGGGCGCCCGCGTACCCGGTGGCGAATCCGCTCACGACATCCTCGACCGCTACGTGCCGGTCGTCGATGCCCTGCGCGCGGAGTATCTCGACGATCCCGACCGATCGGGAGATGTCGTCCTCGTCAGCCACGGCGCCGCGATCCGCCTCGTCGCCGCACAGCTGGCGGATGTTCCCGGGCTGTTCGCAGCCAATAACCACCTCGCGAACACGGAGTCGGTCGAGTTGGTACCGACCCTCGGCGGAGGCTGGGAATGTGTGCGGTGGGGAACGGTCGAGCCGCCGTTCGAACATCGCGTGATTCCCGGGGCCGACGACCCGATGGGGTGAATGCGTTGCGGACTTCCACCCGCTGCGCGACGATGGAGAAAACCGTCCTCGAGGAGTGACGGCAATGGAATGGTTCGTAGCCGAAGACTATTCCCTCGGGCGGCTGCTCGTCACCGAGGGGCTCGCGGCGATCTACCTTGTCGCCTTCCTGGGCGCGGTGCATCAGTTCAGGCCGCTCGTCGGTAGTGACGGCATGATGCCGATTCCGCGGTTCCTGCGGGCCGTCCCCTTCGCACGTGCACCGAGTGTCTTTCACTTCCATTACTCGGATCGGTTCTTCGCGGGAGTTGCCTGGACCGGCGCCGGGTTGGCACTCGCGACTCTGCTGGGTGCGACGCAATTCATGCCGCTTGCCGCCTGCATGCTGGTGTGGTTGGTGCTGTGGATTCTTTATCTGTCGATCGTCAACGTCTCGCAGATCTGGTACAGCTTCGGCTGGGAGTCGCTACTCCTCGAAGCCGGATTTCTGGCGATTTTCCTCGGTAACTCCTCCGTCGGTCCGCCAATTCTGGTGCTGATCGCGGTGCGGTGGTTATTGTTCCGGCTCGAGTTCGGCGCCGGACTGATCAAGATGCGCGGCGACAAATGCTGGCGTGATCTCACCTGCCTCTACTATCACCACGAAACCCAGCCGATGCCCGGACCGCTCAGCTGGTACTTCCACCGAATGCCGAAAAGACTTCACCGGCTCGAGGTGTTGGGAAATCATTTCGCGCAATTAGTGATGCCATTCGGGCTGTTTGCGCCCCAGCCGGTGGCGGCGATCGCCGCGGCCGTCATGATCGTCACTCAACTATGGCTCGTGGCGAGCGGTAACTTCTCCTGGCTGAATTGGATCACGATCGTGCTGGCCCTGTCGGTCATCCCGGACAGCGTGTTCGAGATGCTTGTGCCGGTATCGCTCCCGGAGGGAAGTTCGTCGGCGCCGCTGTATTTCGTCGTCCTGGTGGTCGCCGTGACAGCGTTGGTGGTGGTGCTGAGTTACTGGCCGATCCGCAACATGATCTCGCACGGTCAGCGGATGAATGCGTCGTTCAACTCGTGGCATCTGGTGAACACCTACGGCGCCTTCGGCAGCGTCACCAAGGTTCGGTACGAAGTGATCGTGGAGGGGACATCCGACTCGGCGATCACCGCGCAGTCCGAATGGAAGGAATACGAGTTCAAGGGAAAACCGGGCGATGTGAATCGCCGGCCACGGCAGTTCGCGCCGTACCATCTGCGGCTCGATTGGTTGTTCTGGTTCATTCCGATCTCGCCGGGTTACGCCGATCCATGGTTTCCCGCCTTCGTGGAGCGGCTGCTGAGGAACGACCGCGACACGCTGAAACTGCTGCGCCACAATCCTTTCCCCGACGCCCCACCTCAACATGTGCGTGCGCGTCTGTACCGCTACCGGTTCACCACGTGGAAGGAGCGCCGCGAGACGGGGGCGTGGTGGAAGCGTGAACCGGTGTAACTCAGTGCAATCTGAACTCAGTGCAATCTGTCGGCCAGGAACTCGAGGGCCTGGCGCAGACGTTGTGGTGTACCCGGGCTCAGAGAAGACCAGGCGACGCCGTGCGCGGACACGCTGGACGTGCCGACGATTCGCCCCTTGTGCGTGTCGAATACGGTGACGGGACCACCGACTGGGTCGTACTGCCCGTCGCCGTACACGATTCCCACGATTTCGGCGTAGGTGTTGCAGGTTGCCATCGCGGTGCCCACCGCGGTGGCGTCGGGCGGCGCGACACCGAGTGCGGTGAGGCCGGCAGCGAGAGCTTTACCGTCGCCCCCCGCGTCGAACACCTCACCGAGTTGGGCAGTGGGTGCGTTGACCACGCCGAAGTCCATCGGCTCCGCGGTGCCGAGGGCAGCGATGACCGGCGCAAAGATGTCGACGCCGGCGTCCTGCACCACGTAGGTGTCGCCGGCGCGCATGGTGAGCACCGACATGGTGTCGCCCCGGGAAACACACAACCGCGAGATGCTTCCGTCGACGTACCAGCGCAGAGCTATTTCCCACCGCGGGCGGGCAAGAACCTGCAGTCCCGCAGCAAGCTCGGCGCGAACCTCACCGCCCGGGAGGAGATCCCGGGCGGTGAGGCCGGCGACGGCGTCGCGAAACGCTGTGTCCCTGGCTTCGTACGAGTCGTACCGCGGGCCGGCGTCGAGCACCACCGGCAGGACGTCGAGCGCGAGCCGGTCGACGAGGACATCCATCTCGTCGAGGCTCAGGGTCACCGCCGGCAGGGTCGGTCCCGCCTGGGTGCCCAGGTCTATCAACGTCCGCTCTCCGGGTGGTCGGGGTTGGCGCCGATCACCGAAGGAATGACCGTACGTCCGTCGGCGAAGTGCTCGAAGTTCTTCAGATAATCGGGGGTGTCCCGTTCTTCGTTGTCCTGCGAACCGGCCGTACCCGCGCCGCGCCCGCCCATCATGGGTCCGCTACCCGTTGCTCCACGTGCCGCGGTAGCGGGATTCATGTCGGTCCGGACGTCTCCGATCACTGCGCCGGGTGTGGCCGCGGGCGCTCCGGGCCGAGCACCCTGGCCCAGGGCATCTGTCTTTCCCCAGCCCTCGGGAAGAGTCGTACCGCCGGCTCCCGTCCCGGCGCCGAGCGCACCGGCCGACGTCCGTGCCGCCGCCGTCGACGTGGAAGCTGCACCGCCACCGCTGTACGAGCCACCCGACAGCATCGGCGCACCAGCCATCATCGGGGTGGCCGCCGAGCTGGTGGCTGCGGACAGCGCCGCCCCACCGATGTTGCTCGCCGCCGACGTGGCGGTGGACACGGTGGTACCGGCGATACTGCCGACCTGCGATGCGGCGGTGGTGACCGCGGGATTCTGACCGGCCGCCATCAGCGCGGCGGCAGCGGCCCGTGTCGGGTCGAAGTTACCGTCCTGGGGGACATCCTCGAAGGTTCCGACCTCTTTTGAATCGGCTTTGGTGACGATGCGCGGGGGCTGCTTGTACGTGCGTTTGAGCGCGAGGATGTTGGATGCGGCCTCGTACCCCTCCATCACGAGCCCTGCCCGGATGTCCATCGCCCGGTCGGCGGCCTCGGCGACTGCCGCGGAGCCGTTGAGGGCACCGCCCGTCGAGTAGGCGGTGGCCTTCGCGGTCTTGACTGCCACGATCTCGGGAATGCTGGGCATGATGAGCGCGGCCGTCGTGTATGCGCCCGCCTCGAGTCCGGCCTTGACGGCGGTGTCTGCCGCCAGTTCGGCGCACTCGGCCGTCCATACCGTGAACGGCGTGATCTTGGCGAGTGCGGCCACGGCCGATACGCCCTGCCAGCCGGCGGCCAGCTCGGCCATCACCCGAACGAGCGTGAGGTTGGCGTCGACGAAGCTGGTGGACAGCGCAGTCCACGCAGCGCTCGCCACGCTGAGCGGCACAGGGCCTGCGCCCGCGATGAGCGTGGTCGAGTTGACGGTGGCGCCGCGGGGCAACCAGATGACACCTGTCAGTCCCATGGTCATGTGCGATTCTCCTACTGGTCTCGAGACGTTCCGGTCACATGCCCGCAGCGAGCGACGCGCCCAGGGCAAGGTCCTCGGCGGCGTACAGAGCGGCTTGGGTGCGGAGCGTGTTCGCGGTCTCCCGCATCTCGAGAATTCCTTGTGCGACAGCAGGAGTGAACGTTCCTGCGACCGTGTTGAAGTAACCGGCGGCATGGAGGGAGACTTCTTCGCTCCCCGACGGGAGTACCCGGATTGCTGCGGAGTTCAGTGCGACCGAAGCCTCGAGGCGCGCGGCGAGCGCGTCGAGTTCCACGGCGGCGGCGACAAGAGCTTCGGGTGCGACGTGCAGAGCTGGCATTGCGTCGAACTCCTTCTGACCTAGGCGGGTGCGGAAGGCAGCTGCCCCCCGGGAAGCGAACTGCATGGTGCAGCGTCCCTACTTCCTTGGACGCCGCCACGCGCTCTTCGGTTCCCCCCGATCCCGAGAAAAAATTCCCGGGAAAACCGTTCATCCCCAGCCGAGCTCGTGCAAGCGATCTTCTTCTATCCCGAAGTAGTGTGCAACCTCGTGGATCACGGTGACGGCCACTTCGTGAACGACTTCCTCCTCCGAACTGCACATTTCGAGGAGGGCGTCGCGGTAGATGGTAATCGTATCGGGTAGCGAACCGCCGTAATGACTGTCCCGTTCGGTCAGCGCTATTCCGTGATACAGCCCGAGAAGATGCGGATCGTCCTCGTTGCGGTCGTCGACGAGGACGACGACGTTGTCGATTGCGGTCGCGAGTTGAGGCGGAATCAGATCGAGCGCGTCCCCGACCAATTCCTCGAATCGGTCGGGCGTCATCAGAACCGGCACGTCAGGGCCCGGGAACCGGAGCTGCGCCGGGAAGCGGCGTCGGCATCGACCTGCCCTCCGGAGTAGGCGGTGGCGGTACCGGCGCCGCGCCGTTGATCAGGATGTCGCCCTTGGCGGACCCGGTGATGGTCGAGAAGCCGCCGGTGTCGGTCTCCTTGCCCACCGAACAGTTGATGCGCCTGCTGCCCGCCAGCCAGCTGTCGAGTTCCAGGTTGTCCCAGAACAGGGTGAGGGTCTTGTTCCGCAACGCGTCCGCCGAGCCGAGAAATTCGTTGGACGCCTGGGTGCACACGCCCTCGAGGTACTTGTCCTGGTCTTCGACCGACGGCATCGAACCCGGGAACTGGGTGCCGAGGTCGACCACGGAGATCACCTCGTACGCGTGAGGCTGCACGCAGTCGACGGGATCGGTGGGGGCATTCTGATTGATGCCGATGCAGGTGCCGGGATCCCAGACATTCGATTGGTCCTGCTCGGCCACCCGCCCACTGAAAGGAAGCAAAGTGCCTGCGGTGCCGGAGAATTGGAGACCGCACCGCAGGGTGCGCTCCCCGGCGGTCCAGCCTGCCTCGCTGGGGAACATGAGACCGACGCTGAACTTCCCGTAAGGGTCGAAACGTGCACCCAGGTAGGTCTCGACGGCGGGCACGCAGTGCTCGTCCCGCAGCTCGGCGAACCGCAGGGCGCCCGGGTAACGCGACCCCGGCCCGAACTCTGCGCCCGGGTAGACACTGAGGTCCAGTGGGGCCGCCACCTCGAAACGGTGCTCCTCGGCGCAGTCGACCTTCGCGACGTCCTTGCGATCCTCTTTCGGATCGTTCGACGGTGTCCAGTCGAGGCAGTCGCCGGCGACCGCCGATGCGAAAGCCTCCCCTTCCACCGACGCGGTGGCCTGGGGTCCGGGATCGCCCGAGTGGGTGGGCAGATTCTCGCTGCGGTCGAACCCACCTGCGATCGCGAAGGTCGCGATCGCCGCGACCACGGCGCCGATCGCGACAGCAGCGAGCGCGCGACGCGTCGTGGTCGCGGACATGGTACGGGGTGCCTTGGTCGGTTGCCCGGCGTTCCCGGGCTGCGGTTCGGCACCGTTCGGCTGATCTGAGGACATCGTTTTCCATCATGCCCGTTCCGGTGCGAGAAGCAGAACAACTCCTTCGATCAGGTTCGCGGCGGGGTAGCTTCGAGTGCCATGAACGACCATTCGCAGCCCTCCGCCGAACCTGTGGATCCGGAACTCCAGGAACTCGCGGGCCGGGTGTTCGATGCCGCACGCGCGGGCGACGCAGTGGCGTTGGCCACGTACATCGACGCCGAGGTCCCGGTGAACCTCACCAACCAGAACGGCGACACCCTCGTCATGCTGGCCGCCTACCACGGCCATGCCGAGGCGGTCCAGGCTCTGATCGACCGCGGTGCCGACGTCAACCGACTCAACGACAAGGGTCAGTCACCGCTGGCAGGGGCGTTGTTCAAGGGTGAGGACGGGGTGGTGCGCACCCTCGTCGCGGGCGGTGCCGACCCCACAGCCGGGCACCCCACCGCGGTGGACGCCGCGCGCATGTTCGGCCGGGAAGATCTCCTGAGCCTGCTGGAACCGAAACCCGAATGAGCGCTCCGGAGGCGCCCGGTAGGGTTTGACACCGTGATTGACCTGAAGTTCCTCCGCGAGAACCCCGACGCCGTCCGCGAGTCGCAGCGCACCCGCGGTGAAGATCCTGCGTTGGTCGACGCGCTGCTCGAGGCCGATGCGTCCCGTCGCGCCGCGGTACTTGCCGGTGACACTCTGCGCGCCGAGCAGAAGGCCTTCGGTAAGAAGGTGGGCCAGGCGTCCCCCGAGGAACGGCCCGCGCTGCTCGAGGGATCCAAGGAACTCGCGGCCAAGGTCAAGCAGGCCGAGGCGGAGCAGCACGAGGCGCAGGCCGCGCTCGACGCCGCACACCGGGCGATCTCCAACATCGTCCAGGACGGCGCCCCGGCCGGCGGCGAGGACGACTTCGTCACCCTGGACACGGTCGGCGATGTCCCCACGTTCGACTTCGAGCCCAAGGACCACCTCGAGCTGGGCGAGTCGCTGGGACTGATCGACATGGAACGCGGCGCGAAGGTGTCCGGCGCCCGGTTTTATTTCCTCACCGGGTTCGGCGCCATGTTGCAACTCGGAATGCTGCAGCTCGCCGCGCAGAAGGCAATGGCCAACGGGTTCCAGATGATGATTCCCCCCGTGCTGGTGCGCCCCGAGATCATGGCGGGCACCGGATTCCTCGGCGCCCACTCGGACGAGATCTACCACCTTGCCGACGACGACCTTTACCTCGTCGGAACCTCCGAGGTCCCGCTCGCCGGATACCACTCGGGCGAGATCCTCGATCTTTCCGCAGGCCCGAAGCGGTACGCGGGCTGGTCGACCTGCTTCCGCCGAGAAGCAGGCAGCTACGGCAAGGACACCCGCGGAATCATCCGGGTCCACCAGTTCGACAAGGTGGAGATGTTCACCTACTGCAAGCCCGAGGATGCCGACGCCGAGCACCAGCGCCTGCTGTCCTGGGAGCGCGACATGCTGGCTGCAATCGACGTCCCCTACCGGGTGATCGACGTCGCCGGGGGCGATCTGGGTTCCTCGGCTGCCCGCAAGTTCGATTGCGAGGCGTGGGTGCCCACCCAGCAGGCGTACCGCGAGCTCACGTCCACCTCGAACTGCACGACGTTCCAGGCGCGGCGCCTCGGTGTGCGGTACCGCGACGAGAACGGGAAGCCGCAGACTGCCGCCACTCTGAACGGCACGTTGGCCACCACGCGGTGGATCGTGGCGATCCTGGAGAACCACCAGCAGTCCGATGGGACGGTACGAGTGCCGGAGGCGCTGGTGCCCTTCGTCGGTACGGACGTATTGAAGCCGTAAAAGAATACTGTCCGTTATGCAAGGCTACCCTTGCATCTCCGCCCGAATGATGTAACCCTTACCTAATCAGATAGTTCGCGTAAGGGAGAGCCACATGTTCGTGTGCATCTGCAAGGCCGTCACCGAAACCGAGGTGCACGAGCATGTGCACGACGGTGCCGACACTGCAGATGCCATCGGTGAGCGATGTGGAGCCGGATGGGGGTGTGGAACCTGCGTCAACCGCCTCGAAGAAATTCTCTGTGCGTACGCGGAGCGTAATCGCACAGCTGCCTGACAACTGACACCACGATCCGCTGCGGAGAGTGGTCGAGCCTGATACGGTCGCATTAGTCCCGGCGACCGGAGGTTGTCATGCGCGGTAACGACGAGGTAATCGCTCTTCTCAACGAACAGTTGACGAGTGAGTTGACGGCAATCAACCAGTATTTCCTGCACTCGAAGATGCAGGCCAACTGGGGTTTCACCAAACTGGCGGCCAAGACGCGTGCCGAATCCATCGAAGAGATGATTCACGCCGAGATCTTGACCGACCGCATCCTCTTTCTCGAGGCGCTACCGAACTATCAGAAGCTGCTTCCGCTGCGCATCGGACAGGACCTGCGAGAGCAGTTCCACTCCGACCTCGCGGTCGAGCTCGAGGTGGTCGAACGCCTGCGCCCCGGAATTCAGATGTGCCGGGAGAAGGGCGACGCGACGTCGGCGAAGCTGCTCGAAGGCATCCTCGCGGAAGAAGAGGAGCACATCGACTATCTGGAGACACAGATCGAGTTGATGGACAAGATGGGCGACCAGCTGTACATGGCCCAGCTCGTCGATCAGCCACCGACGGCCGGGTAGTCGATCGACGAAAACCGCGCGACTCGCTGGGCGCTCTGTGTAAAAATGGGCGCGTGAGATACCCCGCCGCTCAGCCTTGACCCAGCTCCCAGCGATCGCTCACCGTCCGCGTGGTCGGTTACACCGCCACGCGTGACCTCATTCCGCTTTTCGGTCTCTACGACCTGCTGTTCGCCGACCACGGCCTCAGCGTCGGGCAGATTTCGTCGCTACTCGTCATCTGGTCCGTCGTATCGTTCGTCGCCGAGGTGCCGTCGGGCGCCTGGGCCGACACCGTGTCCCGGCGTGGATTGCTCGTCTTCGCCTCCGCCCTGTACACCGCGGGATTCACCGCCTGGGTGGTGGCGCCGTCGTATGCAGGCTTCGCAGCCGGATTCGTGCTGTGGGGTATCAGTGGTGCCATCCAGTCGGGAACGTTCGAGGCGTTGCTGTACGACGAACTTGCCTCGCGGGGGAAATCGGAGAGCTTCGCCCGGCTCCTCGGCTACGCCAACTCCGGCGCCATGGCGAGCAACCTCGTCGCCACGCTGACCGCCGCGCCGCTCTTCGTTCTTGGCGGCTACACACTGGTCGGATGGGCCAGTGTCGCTGCGACGGTGGTGCACGGAGGCTTCGCACTACTGCTTCCCGCTGCGCGGAGGGCAGTCGACGCGGACGAAACACGGGAAGTGGCCGACGGGCGCGGACTGCTGTCCCGCTACGCCGGGATGCTCCGGGACGGGGTCGGGGAGGTGTCGCACGACACGGTGCTCCGCCGAGGCGTGGTGCTGTCGTCGGTACTCGTCGGATTCCTCGCCTTCGACGAGTACTTCGGCCTGCTCGCCCGCGACGGTGGCACCCCGACGGCAGCTGTGCCGTTGCTGGTGGCCATCACCGTCGCCGGCCAAGTGGTGGGTACCGCGGCGGCCGGCCGGACGGCGTCGATGCGAGCGGTGACGATGAGCCGTGTCATCGCAGCGGGTGCCGTATTGCTCGGTGTCGGAGCCCTTCTGGGTGGTGTCGCCGGGTTCGCGGCAATCGGCGTGGGCTACGGCATCCTCGGCAATGCCATGATCGTGTCGGAAGCTCGTGTGCAGGACGCGATCACCGGTCCGGCGCGGGCAACCGTCACCTCGGTGTCGGGGCTCTTCGGCGAGATCACCGCACTACTGATCTACGTGGGTTTCGCTGTCGGCTCGACCTGGTTCTCGGTCACCACACTCGTTGCCGCACTAGCTGTTCCGGTGCTGCTGTCGGCGGTCCTGGTGCGCCGGTGGCTGCCACCGGTTCGGCCGGACACACCCACCGCCGGGTGAATGTACCTTTCGACGCCTCAGATGCGCCGAAAGGTTCATTCGCCCGAGCGGTCAGAGCTTGCTGGACCGCAACTCGTGGCCCTTCGACGTCTTGCAGCGACCCGACTCGAGGTCCCACTGCCAGCCGTGCAGGTTGCAGGTGAGATTGGTGCCGTCGACGACGCCGAACTTGGACAGGTCGGCCTTGAGGTGCGGGCAGCGACGCTGAATCTCGTAGCCGCCGAGCTCGATCGACGCCGAGTCGTCGTGGGCTTCTGCGAACCAGCCGTCGGCGTAGGCGATGCGCTCGTCGGTGAGGCACTTGAAGAACGTGTACAGGAACTCGTTGTATCCGCCGACCCGCCACGCCTCGAAGCGGGTGGACAGGAAGATGGTGTTCACCCAGTCGGGTTCGTCGTCCCGGAGCACGGTGCGGACCAGTTCGGGCGCAATACGGAAGCCGTAGCGGTATTTGCCGTCCTTCTCCCCGCGCGGACGGACGATGCGCTGCGGGAAGTCGAGGACGACGGTCTCGTCACCCATCACCAGACCGACGGGGTAGCCGATACCGTCGCAGATCAGGTCGGACTGCTTCATGATCGGCTCGAACTTGGCCTTGAGCGCCTCGAACAACGGTTCGCCTTCGGCCGGGGCCCAACCCGCCTTCTCGGCGGCCAGGACCGGAGCCATCCGCTGCGCCATGTCCTCGATGTACGCGGCCTTGTCGGCGAAGATCTTGTCGACCTCGGCATCGGGAATGGGGTGCGTCAGGGTGAGCGCACTGCCCTTCACATCCGCGGTGGACCCCGGGATCATCAATATCCCGCCGTCGTTGCCGTGAATTTTCATCTGCTCGAGGAACGTGATCTGGTCGGGGAAGATGTTTCCCTCGTCGCCGCGGTCGTCGTTGAGGTAACGCAGCTCGTCGTCCAGGAACACCGGCGGACCTGCCGAAGGCACCACCCAGGTGGCGTCGACCTGCTCGATGTAACTGCGACACCGATCCATGCCGCGCTGACGCTTCTGCTTGCCGAAGTTGGCCTTCGTCTTGGTGGGAATGTCGTAGACCATCGGGTACCAGATGGCGCCCGAGTACTGCAGCAGGTGGATGTCGATCTTGCCGAACTCGTCATGCAGGACGTCCATGTCGACGGGCCGGGCGTCGTTCATGTTGAAGCACGTCGTCTCGCCGTCGGACACCACCAGACCGGAGTCGCCGATCGGTCCGTCGGCGGGCGCCCGCAAGGCGATGATCATGATGTCCAGGTCGCCCGGCGCGAGCGGGGCCTGCGGAGCGACCTCGATTCCTGCCCCGTTGATCCTGTGCTTGACCGAATCCTCGGTCTCGAAGAATTTATGGAATCCGAGTGCCTCGAGTTCCCGTTTGAGGTCCGGCACCGGATAGTCGGGGAGCAGAACGATGGCGTCCTTGTTGACGTGCTTGCTCAGGTTCTCCGGATCGAAGTGGTCCTTGTGCAGGTGCGATACGTACAGGTAGTCGCAGTTGCCGAGGGCGTCCCAGTCGAGCTGGGTGTTGTCCGGGAACGGGAACCACGCCCCGAAGTACGCGGGGTTCACCCAGGGGTCGCACAGGATCGATCCTGCCTCGGTTTGGATGTGAAATCCGGCGTGGCCGACGCTGGTGACCTGCACTGGTATGCCTCCTGAAGAGCTGAGCGACTGTTCCAGGGTAGGCGGCTCCGCCACCTGTGCGCCTTTCCGGTAGCCCCAACAACCAAAAAGGCGCACGGGCGGCGGAGCCGCCTACGTCACTTCGCCCAGGCAGTAGCCGTCCTGGCCGATCGACAAGGTGACCTGCTTGGTCTTCGTCACACCCGAGACATCGGTGACCGGGACCGTGACGTTCACGTAGTCGCCGCGGACCGGTGTGGTGGTCATGTCGTCTGCCGCGAACGCTGTGGTGCCGGCCAGAACGTCGGGGTCCTGTTTCAGCGGTGGCTGTCCGCCGTTCCCCGACCCGGACGGGTCCCACGGACTGAACCCGGGGCAGATCAGGGGATAGGCGGCCTCGGTGTCGGCCGGGCTCACCGGTCGTCCCGCCTCCCGCGACAGGAACCTCGCCACCGCGTGTTCGGCGTCCGCCGGGGTGTAGAAGTCGGCCGTCCCGGCGGGATGGACGTGCGGGCAGGCGTACCCCGACGCGATCTCGCTCCGCTTGACCGACACGGTGGTGCCGCCACCTGTCCACGACACGGAGAACTGCCCGTCGACACCGGATTGCGCGAGGGCCCGCAGCACTGCGCCGGTGTCCTCGTACTGTTCGGCCATCTGAGCCGGCGGCAGCGTCCAGCAGGTCGAGGTCAGCCCCTCGGGATCCGTGACGAGGTCGAGAGCCCAGGCACGGACGGCGTCGGCGGCTTCGGGATTGCCGGGGACCTCACCGACGACCACCTGCGGGGCCGGCCGGGTCGAGGTGGGAGGCACGGTGCCGGGACTGTCGGCGGTGGAGGTGGGGGCAGCCGCGACTTCTGCCGCCGCGACTTCTGCCGTCGCAACGTCTGCCTCCGCGGCGCGCACGGGGATGCCGGACTGGGAATCGCAGGCCGCCGCCGAGGCGAGGATCCCGACCACGAGGGCGAATGTGTGTGCGGGCGCGAACGCCCCCCTGCCCGTGCGGCCCATTTCCTTCACACGCCCTCCTGCCGAACTCCCCGCCGAGCGTCCGTCCCCGACTGCGGGCCAGATCGCCGATACCCGGCTACGCTAGCCGATTGTGGAACCCGTCTATCGAACCGTCATCGGCATTGCCCGCACCGTATTCGCCTTCGAGGGGCTGAAGTTCACGGTCAAGGGCGATCAGCACATTCCCGCGACGGGTGGGGCGGTGATCGCGATCAATCACACCGGCTACATGGACTTCACCTATGCGGGACTCCCGGCGCGCAGGGTGAAGCGGTACATCCGCTTCATGGCGAAGAAGGAAGTGTTCGACAACAAGATTTCGGGCCCGATCATGCGGGCCCTCAAACACATTCCCGTCGACCGCGGGGCCGGCTCGGATTCGTATCGGGCTGCCGTCGACCGGCTGCGCCGCGGGGAGCTGGTCGGCGTCTATCCCGAGGCCACGATCAGTCGCAGCTTCGAGATCAAGGAATTCAAGTCGGGCGCCGCACGGATGGCGATCGAGGCCGACGTGCCCATCATCCCGATCGTGATCTGGGGTGCGCAGCGCGTGTGGACCAAGGGTTTCCCGAAGCGCCTCGGGCGAACCAACACCCCCATCTCGATTGCTGTCGGTGAGCCCATCGCGCCGTTCGAGCCCGCCGCCGAATTGACGAAGAAACTCCACACCACCATGCAGGAAATGCTCGCCGACCTGCAGAAGGATTACGACCATCCCGCGGGCGCCTACTGGGTGCCCGCGCGACTCGGCGGCAGCGCGCCGACGCTGGAAGAGGCCGACAAGTTGGACGCCGCCGACGTCGAGAAGAGGGCGCAGGCTCGACAGGACCGGGAGTCCGGGAGCTAGATCGGGTGGAACCTGTCTTTGTCGAGACGCTGCACACGCGGATGAAGGCATCCTGCATCACGTGAAGAGTGGCTTCGAGCATCCGGCCGGGGCGTATCGGGTCCCGAGACGTCTCGGTGGCAGTGCCCCGACGATCGAGGAAGCCACCGAGATGGACCACCGCGAGACCGAGCTGCGACACCACCGGTAGCCCGCGCCCGGCGGCCGCTCGGCACGGGGAAGAACAGTGCAGGCAGAATGACCGGGTGAGCCCAGACCGACCGACCCTTGTAGCGTCCGATGTCGACGGCACCCTGATCGGGCCCGACGAACGGGTCAGTGCCCGCACCCGTGACGCCGTGCAGTCGGTGGTGGCGTCGGGAACCCCGTTCGTCCTCGCCACCGGCCGCCCGCCGCGGTGGATCCATCCCGTGGTGGAGGGCCTGGGTTATGCGCCCCTCGCCGTCTGCGCCAACGGCGCCGTCATCTACGACGCCGACAGTGACCGAGTCCTCAGCGCCGCGACGCTCGACGTGGACACCCTCACCTGGTTGTCGGAGATCGCTCTGGAGATGTTGCCGGGTGCGGGGCTGGCGGCGGAACGTGTGGGCGTCAGCGCTCACGACGCCGCCACACCCCAGTTCGTGAGCTCTCCCGGCTATCAGCATGCGTGGCTCAACCCGGACAACACCGAGATGTCCGAGGACGAGGTTCTGGCAGCGCCGGCCGTCAAGCTGCTGATCAGAGTGCCCGGAATGTCGAGCCAGGCGATGGTCGACGTCCTGCGGCCTCACCTCGGCGCCCGCGCGGACCTCACCTTTTCGACGGACAACGGTCTGATCGAGCTGTCGGCGTCGGGGATCAGCAAGGCGTCCGGCCTCGCGATCGTGATGGAGGAGCTCGGGGTCACGGCGTCGGGGATCGTCGCGTTCGGTGACATGCCCAACGACATTCCGATGCTGAACCTCGCGGGTCGAGGAGTGGCCGTGGAGAACGCGCATCCGGACGCCAAGGCGGCTGCCGACGAGGTCACCGCCACCAACTCGGACGACGGTGTGGCAAAAGTACTCGAGCGCTGGTGGTCGTAGACCACCAGCGCCCGAGAGGGTGATGCAGTTCCGTCAGCCCACCGGAGCCGGAGCCGGAGCCGGAGCCGGAGCGGCCGGCGCAGGCTCGACCGGTGCAGGTGCAGGTGCGGCCGGAGCAGGTGCCGGGGGTAGCTGTGCCGGATCCGCGGGCGGTGCGGCGGGCGCCGCGGCGTCGACCCGGGCGCCGTCGCGGTACGCCTCCGCGTAGGCGTCGTTGTAGGTCTTCAACACCTTGGTGACGATGCCGGTGAGCTCGTTGAAGATGAGTGAGCCGTTCTCGAAATCGGTGCGCAGCCCACCCGGGATCGGGTATTCGTCGGAGGTCGGCAATCCCAGCTCGCCGTTGTCGGCGCCCAGGTTCTGCCAGGTCTTGAAGATCTGTCCGAGAACCGACCACACACCCCCGTTGGGTGACGTGTAGATGGCTCCGTTGGTGAACTTCGCACCCTGGTTGCCGGCCTTCGCCTGTAGCAGTCCGGTGACGGCCTGCCCGAGGGGGCCGGTGTCACCGCCTTCGGCCACCCACTTCTGTGCGACGGGGGAGGGGTCCGTCAGCCGGAGAATTTCGTTGACCAGGGCCGGGATGCCCGCACCGAGGCTCGCGCTCGCATCCGTTCTCGGCGCGGACGCAGGCGGGGTCTCGCCCGCGGGAGGTCCCGAGGCGAGTGATGCGCTGTCGCCGCCGCCACCGGTATTCGCGGCCGCGATCTGACGGATCTCGTCCATGTGCGAGTACCCGGCATCACCGGGGCAGGAGGTGTTGCCGACGTCGCGGTGCGCGAAGATCACCGGCAGGTCGACGGCCTCACCCTGTGCATACGGTGTGAACTCGGTGCCTTCCGAGTACATCGTGGTCTGGCCGAGCGGATCGAGTCCCGCCTTGGCGAGCTTCCATCCGAGGAACTTGCCGACGGAGTCGATCGTCGCCTGCGGCGGATCCTCGGACGAGAAGTCACCCATCATCGCGATGCCCATGGTGTTCTCGTTGAACCCGCCCGCGTGCGCGCCCTGAACCGGACGGTCCAGGCCACCGGCGCGACCTTCGAAGATTTGCCCGTACTTGTCGACCAGCACGTTGTAGCCGACATCGCACCAGCCCAGCGTCTGCGCGTGATACGCGTAGATCGCCCGGACGATTTCGGCCGACTCGGCCTTGGAGTAGTCGTTGGCGCCGGCGGTGTGGTGCACCGTCGCACCACCGATGAAGTCGTCGTACGTCGGTTCGTCGCAACGGATCGACTCGTCGGCGCCCCACTGGGAGCGGGTGATCACCTTGGGTCCGGAACCGCCGATCGGTGCCGCGATGTCGCTCAGGGCTCCGTCGCCCGGTCCGCTGCCGGGCTCGATGAGCACGGCGGTGACGTCGTCGGCACCGGTCTGGGCCGGCTGCTGGCGCAGCGGCCGGTCGACGGAAGCGGGTGTGTACCCCAGCGGCGCAGCACCCGCGGGCGCCGCTGCCGCCGGAGGTGCAGGCTGCGGCGCGACCGGAGCGGGTACCGGCTCGGCGGCGGATGCCGGCGCAGACGTGGGCGTCAGGATCTGGATGGCCTTCGTCAACCCGACGTACACCGGTTCGGTGGCCACCGTGCCGTTCGACGCCGTGCTGTCGGTGCGCCGCGTGTCGATCATGTCGGGGGAGAACCAGTCGCCCCAGGTTCCGTCGGCTCGCAGGGCGCGGACCTTCGACTCCGCGGACGCCGCGGTCTCGGAGGTGAGCGCCACCATGCTGAACGGGGTGTCCCGGGTGATTTCCTTGACGATGGCTCCCGGCTGCTGGTCGGCAGGCGGCAGGATCGCCGGGTCGGAGACATCACCGGGAGCGGGAAGCTTCAGGGGGATCTGCAGGTTGGGGATCTGAATTCCGGCCGGCAGGGGGAGATTGCTCGGAATCTGGATGTACGGCGGGATCTTCACGTTGCGCAGATCGCCGATATTGACGTCGGGCAGGTTCAGCCCCGTGAGTTCCTTCAGCGGAATCACGATGTCGGGAATCTGGGAGAGCACTACCTGGGCGATCTCCGTGGACACCGCGGAGGCAGAGGTCTCGTTGGTGGAGCGGACGTCGGAGGGGGCGCTGCTGATGCCGTAGACCGCAACGGGACTTGCGACAGCCAGAGCAGCGACAGCCCCGAGGACGATCGAGGGCTTCGGTCGGCGGTGCGGCAAGGGGACTCTCCTCAGTTGTAGTTTCCTGCGAGCAGGCCTCGCTCATCTGCAACTTGTGATGCCGATGTGACCTGTGTGACTGATGTTGCCAACTCGAATCACTCTTGCCACACTAGTCACACAGGTCCATAACGCTCAACCTTACATTGAGACTTTATCCCGAATTCTTCGGACCCGCCGGAGCAAGGCACTCACCGCGCTTCGGAGCTCGTTGTTTCAGCGATGAGGAGTGCATTGATGTCCAAGACCGAATTCGGGATCCGCGCAGGGAGAACTGCCTGGACACGGAAAAGGCGGTACATCGCGGGACGTCCCGCTCGGCGCGGATGGACGTCTTCGGTGGCGCGCGTGTCGGCGCTCGGTATCGCTCCTCTCCTCGTGGTGGGCGCTGCGGGCATGGCGGTCCATTTCCGCTCGGCCGAGCCGGAGATCCGGGAGTCGGTCGCCTCGGACACTCCGTTCACGCTCTCCGGCCACGGCAACGGGCACGGTCGCGGGATGGGCCAGTGGGGCGCCTACGGATACGCGAAGGACCAGGGATGGGCAGCCGAGCGCATCCTCGCCCACTACTACGGCGGAACCACCCTCGGCACGCTCGCCGACGCCCAGATCAGCGTGCGACTCCAGGGCCGCGACGATCAGACACTCGACGTGTATTCCGCTGTCGGTGCGGTCGTGGCGGGTAAGCCCGTCGGGCCGGGTGAAGCCGTGCATCTCACGCCGACGGCGGGCGGTGGCGCCAACGTCGTCGTGACCCGGGGCTGCGCCGGGGAGGTGTTGTGGCAGGACGTCACGGACCACCCGTGGGTGGACCCGGTCGATCTCGGGCCCGACCGTCCGTCGAACGAACACCTCACCTTCTGTGCCGGCGACACGCCGTACCGCGGTGCGCTCGGTGTCGCGCTGGACGGCGCAGCCGTGCGCACGGTCAACGTCCTCGGCATGGAGGACTACCTGCTCGGGGTCGTGCCCGTCGAGGCGAAGGCCGAGTGGGCCGATACCGGCGGTGCGGAAGCTCTTCGGGCACAGGCGGTTGCCGCACGCTCGTACGCTGCCGCCGAGAGTCGGGAGGCCTACGCGCGGACCTGCGACACCCAGAGTTGCCAGGTCTATGGCGGCTCCGCGGTGGAGGATCCTCGCACCACGGATGCCGTGCGTTCGACTCAGGGCATGATCCTCGTCAGGGACAACAAGGCCGTTGCCGCCGAATTTTCCTCGTCGACAGGCGGATTCACGGCCGGTGGCGAGTTCCCGGCGGTCGAGGACCAGGGCGACACCGCGTCGCCGCACCACGATTGGACTGTCACGCTGACGGCCGGCGATATCGCGACCGCGTTTGGTGTGGGCGAACTCCACACCTTCGAAGTGGTGACACGCAACAACTTCGGCGTCGACGGGGGTCGGGTCACCGGCGTGAAGGTAGTCGGTTCTGCCGGTACTACGGAGGTGACGGGGGCGCAGGCGCGGGCCAAGCTGAAACTGAAGTCCGACTGGTTCACGGTGGGCGAGGGGGTCGGGATACCGGGAGTGCCGCCGGTGCCGGGCGAACCTGACCCGAGTCTCGCTGACGATGACACCGTCGGCACCACCCCGGGATCGCCGATCGCCGAGAAGTACAAGGAACTGGGCGGAGTGAACAGCACGCTCGGTGCACCGGTCGGCCCGGAGATGATGCTGCCGTCCGAGGCGGGCAAATTCCGGATGTATCAGAACGGAACCATCATCTGGACGGAGAAGTTGGGTGCGCAGGTGATCGACGCGAGTGTGCTCCGGGACTGGATCCCGACCGGCGGCAGCTAGCGGTCGTCCCCGAGCACCGCGAGCATTCCGTCGACGGACTCGGCCCAGCCGAAATCCTCGGCCCGGCGCCTGGCGGACGCCCGCCGAGTATTCGCGGGAATCTCGAGGACGCTGCTGACCGCCTCCGCGAAGGCCGAGCCGCGGTTGCTCGCCAGGGCGCCGCACCCCGGTGTGATGATCTCGGCCAGCGCCGAGGACTGTGACGCAACTACCGGGGTGCCCGCTGCCAGCGACTCCAGCGCCGACAGGCAGAACGTTTCGTGCGGGCCGGGTGCCAGCGATACGTCGGCCGAGGCGAACAGGGCGGCGAGCCGCGACTTGTCGCTGATGAACCCGGTGAAGTGGACCGGGAGTCCGCGTGCCCGGGACTTCAGTGCTTCGCGCCGGGGTCCGTCACCGGCGATGACGAGGCGGGTGTCGTGCCCCTCGCGCCGAAGCAAGCGGACCGCCTCGATGCTCCGCTCCACCTGCTTCTCCACGGACAGGCGGCCACAGTGCAGGAGGAAGCGCTGCGCCGGCCCGGCGTAGGAGTCGCGCATGCCCTGATCGTGTTTGCCGGGATGGAACATCGCCAGATCCACCCCCAGCGGCACCCGATGCAGATTGGGTGCCCCGATCCGGAGGAACTCCTCGCTCGCGAAGTCCGTCGTGCAGACGACGGCGTCGTAGTTGCGCGCCATGCGGCGGTTCGCGGTGTCGGCCCACCCGGTGGCGAGACGACGCGGTGCGAACTGGCCGAGAAGACGGTCGAGACGCTCGTGTGAAACGACGACACTGCGAATGCCGCGGTCGCGGGCCCATCCGCCGAAACCACGCAACGTCAGCCGATCGGACACCTCGAGGACGTCGGGTCGCAGTCCTCGCACGACGTCGGCCACGCGCCGCGGATTGACGATGCGATAGCCGCCCGTCGCCGGGATCACCGGGGCCGCCCGGGTGATCCGCAGAACCCCACCCGGCAGAACCTCCTCACTGTCCCGCTGACCTGGGACGACAAGGATCACTTCGTTGCCGCGCTCGGCGTAGCCACGCCCCCAGTTGTGCAGGGCAGTGCGGAGCCCGCCCGACCGCGGTCCGTAGAAGTTGGCCAACTGGACGATGCGCACCCGATCATTGAGCTGGATCGGCGCGACGGCGGGAACAACGAGGTCCGCAGAAGCGGTGAATACCGGGAGAACTCCTCGTGCATGGCGAGGGTGTCCGTGCACCCCGTGGCCGCGCACGGGGGGCCGAGTCGCTTACCCTGGTTCACCGTGACCGCTGCAAACCCAGAGACCACTGCCCCCGCGAAGGCCGAGACGGAGCGCGACAGCGCGGCCGGATACGACCTCATCGTCGTCGGCTCCGGATTCTTCGGACTGACCATCGCCGAGCGTGCAGCAACACAGCTGGGCAAGCGTGTGCTGGTGCTCGACCGCCGCCACCACCTGGGCGGAAACGCCTACTCGGAGGCCGAGCCGGAGACCGGCATCGAGATCCACAAGTACGGCGCACACCTGTTCCACACCTCGAACAAGCGCGTGTGGGACTACGTCACCCAGTTCACCGAATTCACCAACTACCAGCACCGGGTGTTCGCCCTGCACAAGGGGCAGGCGTACCAGTTCCCGATGGGCCTCGGCCTGGTGTCGCAGTTCTTCGGCCGCTTCTTCACCCCTGAGGAGGCGCGGAAGCTGATCGCCGAGCAGTCCAGCGAGATCGACCCGGCGGAAGCGTCCAACCTGGAGGAAAAGGCGATCTCCCTGATCGGACGCCCGCTGTACGAGGCCTTCGTCCGGGACTACACCGCCAAGCAGTGGCAGACGGACCCCAAGAACCTGCCTGCGGGCAACATCACTCGACTGCCCGTGCGGTACACGTTCGACAACCGCTACTTCAACGACACGTACGAGGGCCTGCCCGTCGACGGTTACACGGCGTGGCTCGAGAACATGGCGAAGGACCCGAAGATCGAGGTCCGGTTGGAAACGGATTACTTCGACGTCCGTGACGAGCTACGGGCCGCGAACCCGGACGCCCCCGTCGTCTACACGGGCCCCCTCGACCGGTACTTCGACTACTCGGAGGGGGAGCTGGGCTGGCGCACGCTCGACTTCGAGACCGAGGTCCTCGAGACCGGCGACTTCCAGGGAACACCGGTGATGAACTACAACGACGCCGACGTGCCCTTCACCCGCATCCACGAGTTCCGCCACTTCCACCCGGAGCGGGACTACCCGAAGGACAAGACGGTGATCATGCGCGAGTACTCGCGCTTCGCCGAGAGTGCGGACGAGCCGTACTACCCGATCAACACCCGCGAGGACCGCGAGAAACTCGCCGCCTACCGGGACCGGGCCAAGGCGGAGATGGCCGAGAAGAAGGTGTTGTTCGGCGGACGCCTCGGCACCTACCAGTACCTGGACATGCACATGGCGATCGCGAGTGCGCTGTCGATGTTCGACAACTCCCTTCGACCGCACTTCGAATCCGGTGCGGAACTCGTGGGAGACTCCGAATGAGCGCCCGCCACCTGCTCGAGGCCGAGAAGGGGACCGAGGACCCGTCGTTGCTGGGCAAGTCGTTGCTGCAGCGCATTCTCGTGCCCCGGCCGGGGGAGCCCCTCGACGTGCGCACCCTCTACGTGGAGGAAGCGAAGACCAACAGTCGTCGCGCCCACCCGCTGTCGCGGACGTCGCTGTCGGTCGGCGCGGAGTCCGAGGCCTCGTTCTGCACCTACTTCAACGCTTTCCCGGCGAGCTACTGGCGTCGCTGGACCATCCTGAAGTCGGTGGTGCTGCGGCTGGATCTGTCCGGCCACGGCCGTGTCGACGTGTACCGCTCGAAGGCCGACTCGTCCCGCATCCACGTCGAGGGACGCGAGTTTCTCGACGGCGACGCCGCGATGGAGTTCGAGATCGAGTTGGCGCCTTTCGAGGACGGCGGCTGGATCTGGTTCGACATCACCTCCGACACCGAGGTCGTGCTCGAGAGCGCCGGCTGGTTCGCGCCGATCGATGCGCCGGGCGAGGGCACCGTGGCCGTGGGCATCCCCACGTTCAACCGGCCCACCGACTGTGTGAAGGCGTTGGAAGCGCTCGCGTCCGACGAGCTGGTGCTCGATGTGGTCAAGGCCGTCATCGTCCCGGATCAGGGCACGCGCAAGGTCGTGGACGAGCCCGGGTACGAAGAGGCCGCCGCCGCTCTCGGTGATCGCCTCGTCATTCACGACCAGGCCAATCTGGGTGGTTCGGGCGGCTACAGCCGCATCATGTACGAGGCCCTGAAGACCACCGACTGCCAGCACATCCTCTTCATGGACGACGACATCGAGATCGAGCCCGACTCGATTCTGCGTGCGCTCGCGATGTCCCGGTTCGCCAAGTCCCCCATGCTGGTGGGTGGCCAGATGCTCAACCTTCAGGAGCGTAGCCACCTGCACACGATGGGCGAAGTGGTCGATCGCAGCATTTTCATGTGGACCGCCGCGCCCAACGTCGAATACGACCACGACTTCTCCAAGTACCCGCTCAGCGACCGCGAGAACTCGAAGAAGCTGCACCGCCGCATCGACGTCGACTTCAACGGCTGGTGGATGTGCATGATCCCCCGCCAGGCGGCCGAGGAACTCGGTCAGCCGCTCCCGCTCTTCATCAAGTGGGACGACGCCGAGTACGGGCTGCGTGCCCGCGCGGCGGGTTACCCCACCATCACCATGCCCGGTGCCGCCATCTGGCACATGGCGTGGAGTGACAAGGACGACGCCATCGACTGGCAGGCGTACTTCCACCTGCGGAACCGGCTCGTCGTCGCTGCCCTGCATATGCCGGGCAGCGTCCGCGGCCTCGTGGTCAACAGCGTGAAGGCCACCATCAAGCACCTGCTGTGCCTCGAATACTCGACCGTGGCCATTCAGAACCAGGCCATCGCCGACTTCCTCCAGGGACCCGAGCACATCTTCGAGTTGCTGCCCACCGCGCTGGGCAACGTCCATGCGATGCGCAAGGAATTCCCGGACGCCGTTGTCTTGCCGTCGTCGACCAGCCTGCCGCTGCCCTCCGGGGCCGAGGTCGGCGCCGTCGGTCTGCCCACCAACCCGCTGGCGAAAATAGTGCGCCTCGGCAAGGGTCTGGTTCACAACGTCAAGCCCGCGCACACGGAACACCACGAGCGGCCGCAGCTCAATGTCCCGACGCTGGACGCACGCTGGTTCCTCCTCTCACAGGTGGACGGCGTCACGGTCACCACCGCCGACGGCAGAGGAGTCGTTTACCGCAAGCGCAACCCCAAGCAGGCCCTCGCGCTGCTGAAGGAAGCCCTGCGGCTACGCCGTGAACTGGCTCAGCGGTTCCCCGATCTCAAACGTGAGTACCAGGACGCTGTTCCTGCCCTGACCAGCAAGGAGAGGTGGGAACGTGTCTTCGGCATCTCGTGAGGTGAAGATTCTGCGGTCCGTGCAGTCGACGATCGCGGGCAAGCCGGGGGTCGTCGCCACCGCCCGTGGGATGTCTCACTTCGGTGAGCACGCCTTCGGCTGGGTGGCCGTCGCCGGGATCGGCGCCGCGCTCGACAAGCCCCGCCGGCGTCAGTGGGCGGGAGTCGCCGTCGGCGCGGTGGGCGCCCACGCGGCGTCGATCGCGATCAAGCGCGTGGTCCGCCGGCCTCGGCCGATCGACCCGTCCATCCAGGTCAACGTGTCGACACCGAGCAAACTGAGCTTCCCGTCCTCGCACGCCACGTCCACGACGGCGGCTGCTGTGCTGCTCGGCCGACTCACCGGGCTACCCTTGCCTGCGTTGTTGGTACCGCCGATGCTGCTCTCCCGGCTCGTTCTGGGAGTGCATTACCCGACCGATGTGCTCGCCGGATCTGCCCTGGGGGCCGCGTCTGCGGCTGCGGTACTCAAGGCCGAGCAGAAGTTTGGAGAAAAATGAGCGAGGAACCGGCAGTCGTCACCGGACCCCCGACATCCCTGGCCACAGGCATCGTCCGGGCAGTTCGCCCCCGCCAGTGGGTGAAGAACGTCCTGGTGCTGGCAGCTCCCATCGCGGCAGGAACGGCCACGGAGCCCGACGTCCTGCTGCCGGTCGCGCTCGCATTCGTGGTGTTCTGCATGGCAGCATCCGGCATCTACCTCGTCAACGACGCAATGGATGTCGAAGCGGACCGCGCACACCCCACCAAGCGATTCCGTCCCATCGCGGCCGGCGTACTCCCGGTCAACCTGGCGTTTGCCATGGCGGTCGTCCTCCTGGTCGGTGCCATCGCCCTGTCGTTCCTGGCCAACTGGCAGCTCGCCGTCGTGATGGCCGTGTACATCGGTATCCAGCTGGCGTACTGCTTCGGCCTCAAACATCAGGCCGTACTGGATATCTGCATCGTCTCGTCCGGCTTCCTGCTGCGCGCCATCGCCGGCGGTGTGGCCGCCGAGATCGCGTTGTCGCAGTGGTTCCTGCTGGTCATGGCGTTCGGATCGTTGTTCATGGCCGCCGGTAAGCGGTATGCGGAACTGCAGCTCGCAGAGAACACCGGGGCGAAGATCCGCAAGTCGCTCGAGAACTACACCACTACGTACCTGCGCTTCGTCTGGACCCTCAGCGCCACGGCCGTGGTGCTCTGCTACGGACTGTGGGCCTTCCAGCAGGACGACCTGAAGAATACGAACTGGTACGCCATCTCCATGGTGCCGTTCACCATCGCGATCCTCCGCTACGCGGTCGACGTCGACGGTGGCGAGGCGGGAGAGCCCGAGGAGATCGCGCTGGGCGACCGCGTGCTCCAACTCCTCGCCATCGCCTGGATCGGAGTGGTGGGTGTCGCTGTCTACCTCGTCTGACGTGGTAGGAGGCACCGAACACTCGGATGCCGCCGCGGAGCAGACCGAACGCCACCGGAAGGCCATCCTCTCGAGGGTGGTCTTCCTCGGGGGTGTGGCCATCTCGGCTCTCCTGATGTTCTGGGGAGCCTGGGAGCGTCGGTGGATCGCGGACGACGGTTTGATCGTCCTGCGCACCGTGCGCAACCTGCTCGCGGGCAACGGTCCCGTCTTCAACGCAGGTGAACGCGTCGAGGCGAACACCAGTACCGCCTGGACCTACATCGTCTACGCTTTCGGCTGGCTCACCCAGAGCCGGCTCGAGTACGTGGTTCTCACGATTGCCCTGGTTCTGTCCACGGCAGCCATCGTGCTCGCCATGCTGGGCACGGCCCGGCTCTATCGCGGTGGATCGTTCGGCTCGGGCGGAACGCTGTTCCTCCTGCCTGCCGGTGTCCTGGTCTACATCGCGGTTCCGCCTGCGCGCGACTTCGCCACGTCCGGCCTCGAAAGTTGCCTGGTCATCTTCTGGATCGCGCTGCTGTGGCTGCTGCTGATCCGCTGGAGCCAGGCTGCTGCACCCTCCACCGGATCTGTGCTGATTCTCGCGTTCATCGCGGGAATGGGCCCGCTGGTGCGACCCGAACTGGCTATTCTGGGCGCCCTGTCGCTGGCCATGATCTTCCTCGCACCTGGACTGACCTGGGTGGCGCGCACCGTCATGGTGTTCGTGGCCGGCATCGTGCCGGTCGGGTACCAGATCTGGCGGATGGGCTACTACGCGCTCCCGTATCCCAACACGGCGGTGTCGAAGGACGCCGGTGGCGCCAAGTGGTCGCAGGGGTTCGCGTATCTGTGGAATCTTGTCGGCCCGTACCTTCTGTGGCTCCCGCTGCTGTTCCTTCTCGTCGGCGCGGTGCTCGCCTGGCGGGGTCGCAGCAAGTCTCTCGGCGATGGTGTTGCTCACACTTCCGGCAGCCGTGTCCAACGCCTACGCGCCCGGCTCCGGACGCAGAATGCGGTGGTTGCATTCATTCTCGGCAGTGGATTCATTCTGGGTCTCTATTCGTTGCGTGTCGGCGGCGACTTCATGCACGGGCGCGTTCTCCTTCCCGTGCTGTTCTGTTTCCTCGTCCCGGTCGCCGTTATTCCGGTGCGAATTCCCGAGAAGGTGTCGTGGGGGAGAAATCGCGCAACCTCACTGTTCTTCGCGATGGCATTCCTGTGGGTGGGCACGGTGGTGTGGGCATTCTTCGCGTCCAATACCACCGGAATGCCGGAAGGCGCCGTCGTCGGGCGATCCGGAATTGTCGACGAGCGCGCGTTCTACGTGCTCAATACCGGTCACGCCCATCCCATTCGTGCCGACGATTATCTGGATTACCCCCGGATGCGGGCCATGGCGGAAACCATTGCGGACACCCCGGACGGTGGCCTGCTCATCGCGGCGCCCGACTACACGTACTGGTTCGTCGTTCCTCCGCCCCTTCCGATCCCAGAGGACGGTGCAGGCCACACGGTCTATTTCCTCAACCTCGGCATGACGAGCATGAACGTCGGGCTCGATGTGAAGGTTCTCGACCAGATGGGCCTCGCGTATCCGCTCGCGGCCCACACCGAACGTCTGGACGACGGCCGCATCGGACACGACAAGAACCTCTATCCCGACTGGGTCGTCGTCGACACGGGAATGATCGACAAGCACCCGTGGATGCCCGGATTCCTCGACGAGGAATGGGTGACGGAAGCGCGCGTGGCGCTGTCCTGCCCCGAGACACAGGAACTGTTGACCTCGTATAGGTCCGAACTGACCTGGCCGCGTTTCAAGCAGAATTTCAAGGATGCGTTGGATTTCGCGAGTTACCGTTTCGAGCGTGTGCCTGCGTACGAAATTCAGCGGTGCAATCTCGAGCCACCTTTTCCGGAACCGGTGAAATAGGCCGAATCGGGCAGGCGCGGTCTCCGGTGGCCGACCTGCAGATCTCGATGCCAGAACGTCACATCTCGTTTGTGTAACGCCGGGCGCTTCGGTCACGATGTACGTCGATGATGAGTCATCGGTGACGGTGGTCTAGAAAGTGCCCCGGCAAATGCTCCGCGAGCGTTTGTCAGGGAACTTTGTGTGACATACAGTCCACCGAGCGCAGTGTGACTTGGAAGAGGTCCGCTGCCGATCCGGAGTCGATCCGGGCCGGCAGGTCGCCTGTTCCCCGACGGAATCCGCCGGAGCCGCCCCTTGGCGGAGTCCGCAGACGAAGAGAGAGAGCAGTATCCATGCGTTTTGCCAGAACGAGGTTGTCTCAGCGCCTCAAGCAGCGTGCGATGGCAGTAGGTGCCGCCGCACTGGTACTGCCTGTGGCCGCAGGAGTCGCTGGTGGAGCCGTCGCCGTGGCAGCACCCGCTCACGCCGCCCCCGTCCACACCGCACCGTCGGGTGGATACGAGGAGCTGTGGGTTCCTTCTTCGATGGGGAACATCAAGGTCCAGGTGCAGTGGGCAGCTCGTGGTGGTAGCGCCGCGCTCTACCTGCTCGACGGCCTGCGTGCCCGCAACGATCGCAACGCGTGGAGCTTCGAGACCAACGCGCTGGACCAGTACCGCAACGACAACGTCACCCTGGTCATGCCGGTCGGCGGCGAGTCGAGCTTCTACTCCGACTGGTACGCGCCCAGCAACTTCAACGGCCAGCCCGTCACGTACAAGTGGGAGACCTTCCTGACTCAGGAGCTTCCCAACTTCCTCGCGAACTACGGTGTCTCCCGCACCAACAACGCGGTTCTCGGCCTGTCGATGGGTGGCAGCGCCGCTCTGACGCTCGCCGCGTACCACCGCGACCAGTTCAAGTTCGCCGGTTCGCTCTCCGGGTACCTGAACATCTCCGCTCCCGGCATGCGTGAAGCCATCCGGGTCGCGATGCTCGACGCCGGCCGGTTCAACGTCGACGCGATGTGGGGCCCGCCGTGGAACCCGGCGTGGCTGCGCAACGACCCGTTCGTGTTCGCTCCGCGTCTGCAGGGTCTGTCGATGTACATCTCGGCCGCCAGCGGTCTGCCCGGTGAGTTCGACCACCCGCGTGCACCGATCGACTACTACAACACCGCCAACGGCATGGGACTCGAGGCGCTCGCGCTGGCCAACACCCGCGCCTTCCAGGTTCGCCTGGCCACCCTCGGTGTTCCCGCCCACTTCAGCTTCCCCGCCAACGGCACACACTCGTGGCCGTACTGGAGCTCGGAGCTGTGGAAGGCCCGCGGACAGATCCTGGACACGCTCGGCGCCTGGTGATCTGAGCTCGACATCGAATGCCGTCCCACCTTCCGGGTGGGACGGCACTCGTCGTTCGGACCGGGTCTGTCAGAAGTAGTCCCGAACCGGGGGAACGGTCGGAATTCGCGTACCCGGGAGTGCGCAACGACATGTTTTGTCAGTAAGGTGATCCCGTCGAGACGCCACCCGCGCAGCGATCGCTGCGCGGGTGGCGTCTGTACGTGAGATTTTCACGAGAGTTCGAGTGGTTGCCGCGTCCGCGGCGCGCGAGGGATCAACCGAAGGGAAGACGATTTCATGCGAGTTGGGGGTTCGACGAGAACGAGCGGGTGGGCCAGACGCACCGCCGCCGCGATTGCTCTGGCAGTAGCACTGCCGCTGGGCGTGACCATGGTGGGCGGCGGCGCGACCGCATCCGCGGCCTTCGACCCTGCAGCCCAGGACTTCTGGGTCGACTCGAGCATGGGCCCGGTCAAGAGCCGCATCTGGCGTGCAGCTGACGGCAACACCAGCCGCGTGGTGTACCTGCTCGACGGCCTCCGCGCCCAGGACGACCTCAGCGGCTGGGAAATCAACACCGACGCCGGGCCGTTCCTCGCCGCGCAGAACATCAACGTCGTGCAGCCGGTCGGCGGCCAGTCCAGCTTCTACTCCGACTGGTTGTCGAACTCGACCTTCAACGGTCAGAAGACCACCTACAAGTGGGAGACCTTCCTCACGCAGGAACTCCGCAATGCGCTCGCGGACCGCCTCGGGTTCCAGTCCACCCGCAACGGTGTCATCGGCTTGTCGATGGGTGGCAGCGCCGCTCTGACCCTCGCCGCGTACCACCCGGACCAGTTCAACTACGCCGGTTCGCTCTCCGGGTACCTGAACATCTCCGCTCCCGGCATGCGTGAAGCCATCCGGGTCGCGATGCTCGACGCCGGCCGGTTCAACGTCGACGCGATGTGGGGCCCGCCGTGGAACCCCGCGTGGCTGCGCAACGACCCGTTCGTCTTCGCCAACAAGCTCCGCGACAACGGCACCCGCGTCTGGGTTTCCGCCGCGAACGGCATCCCCGCCCCCGGCGGCGCCGCTCCCACCGGGGTCATGGACGTGTTCAACGCCACTACCGGCGCGAGCCTCGAGGCGTTGTCGCTGGCCAACACCCGCGCCTTCCAGGTGCGGATGGCGACCATCGGTGCCAAGAACGTCACCTACAGCTTCCCGCCCCGTGGCATCCACAGCTGGCGGTACTGGCAGCAGCAGATCCATGATCTGGCACCGGATCTCAGCAACACCATCGGCTAGCCGGAAATAGCTCGGAAGTAACAATTGCACCAGCGGTAACAGCGCGGCGCCCCCACTCGTCAGTTGATTGCGTGTAGAAAGAACCGGAACGTGAGGCAGTGTTCCGTGTTGTGGCCTCGACGCGCAGAGAGAGAGTGAACGCCATGCGAGTAGGCCTGCTCAGGGCAGAACGTCAGCGTGTGTCGGCCGGAGTGGTCCGCGGAAGGGTCCTCACCTCGCTCGCCGCTGTGCTCGTGGTGCCGGTGGCGGTCGGGTTCACCTCGACCGCCACCGCGTCCGCTGCGCCGGTTGCCGTGCATGCGGCTCCGGTGGCTACGCAGGCGCCGAGTGGCGCGACCATTCATCACGTCGACTGGCTGTCCGACCGCCGGGTCGCGCTGTGGGTCAACTCTCCGTCCATGGGTGTGCCGATTCAGGTCCAGTTGTTGCTCGCCCGCGATTGGAATTCCAAGCCGACCGAGAAGTTCCCGTCGGTCTGGATGCTCGACGGCCTGCGGGCGCAGGACAACGAGAACGGCTGGACACTCGAAACGGACGCCGAATCGTTCTTCGCGGACAAGAACATCAACGTCGTCCTTCCCGTGGGCGGTCAGTCCAGCTTCTACTCCGACTGGGTGGCGCAGGACAACGGCCAGAACTACCAGTGGGAGACGTTCCTCACCAAGGAACTGCCGCCGATCCTCCAGAGCGACTGGCGCACCACCCAGACGCGTGGAGTGGTCGGGTTGTCCATGGGCGGGACGTCGGCCATGTTCCTCGCCGCTCGCAACCAGGGATTCTTCGACTTCGCCGCGTCACTGTCGGGCATGCTGACCACCACGGCGCTCGGAATGCCGCAGGCCGTCGCGTACGCCATGAGTGATGCCGGCGGGTTCGACGCGAACGCCATGTGGGGACCTCCGACCAGCTCGGCGTGGGAAGAGCACGACCCGTACCTCCTGGCCGACAAGCTCAAGGGTGTCAGCCTGTACATCTCCAGCGGCAGCGGAACCACCGGCCCGTACGACCAGCCGTCGGGCATTCCGGGCGTGAGCACCAATTACGCGGGCATGGGTCTGGAAATTCTTTCGCGCCTCACCTCGCAGACGTTCGCCACCAAGCTCAACAAGCTGGGCATTCCCGCGCAGGTCAATTACCGCCCGTCCGGGACGCATTCGTGGCCGTACTGGCAGTTCGAGCTGCACCAGCTGTGGCCGCAGCTCGCCGCCGCCGTGGGCATCGAGGCAGACAAGCCGGTGTGCGGCACGGGTGGCTCCATTGCCGGGGTCGCGGCGGCCAGCCCGTGGATCGGGGACTGCCTCACACCCGAGTACAGCCTCGCGGGCGGCACGGTGCAGGACTTCCGCTTCGGCAGGATCTTCGCCAAGTCCGACACGGGCACGCATCCGGTTGCCGGGGTCATCGGCGGCGCCTACCAGGCGGCGGGCGGTCCGGCAGGGCCACTCGGCTACCCGACCACACCCGAGCTGGGCACACCGGACGGTCGCGGTCGTTTCAATCACTTCGAGCACGGGTCCATCTACTGGACACCGCAAACCGGTGCGCATGCCATCCGCGGGGCCATTCTCGCGGAGTGGGCACGCCAGGGCTGGGAGGGCGGGCCGCTCGGTTACCCGGTGGCCGACGAGGTGCCCACCCCCGGCAAGGACGGTGTCGTGCAGGGCTTCGAGATCGGCGCCATGTATTACAGCCCCGTCCACGGCACGCACCGCGTGCAGGGGATGATCATGGGCAAGTACGCCGAGCTCGGGTATGAAGGCGGATGGCTCGGGTTCCCGAAGACCAGCCAGATCGCCGTCAAGGACGGCGGCCGGTTCAACGAGTTCGAGGGCGGCAACATCTACTGGAGCCCGTTGTCCGGCGCCTGGGCGATCGAGAACGGCCCGATCTTCGACGCCTGGAAGAGCGTCGGCTACGAAGCCGGCCGGATCGGCTTCCCGATCAGTGACAAATTCGTCATCCCCGGCGGTGTGCAGCAAAATTTCCAGACCGGCTACATCACCCTGATCGACGGTAAGGCCGAAGTGCACTGATGCGCGTAGTGCAGCGGGCGGGACCGGTCCAGCGGACCGGGTTCCCGCCCGATCTGCGTCTGTACCCTGTCGAGAGACAACGACTTGGAAAACTAGGACGGAAATAGATGCCGCAGCATTCACGTATCAGCACCACCTTCGCACGAGCACTGGCGACCGGCGCGATTGCAGTTGCAGCAAGCGGATTGCTCGTCGGATGCGGCAGCGACGACTCCACGGCGACGTCCACTCCGTCCGCGACCACCACCACGGCAGTGGCCACGTCCAGTGCCACCGAGAGTTCGGCGCCTGCTCCCAGTGGAAGTGCCACCTCGTCGGCGCCGGTGACGAGCCCCGGCCAGGCGGCGACCGCGCCGCCGGAGCAGCCCGAAGAAGTTCCCGGTGACTTCCCCGGGCCCAGTGAGGTTCCCGTCAGCGCGGACGGTCAGCGGTTCCTCGCCGCGCTGAAGGACAAGGGCATCGAACCGGCGGCCGACGGCACCATGGCCGTGAGCACCGCCGACTTCATCTGCCAGTCGAAGGCAGAAGGCAAGAGCGACGCCGACACGATGGTGTTCGTCACGGCGATGGTGGGCTCCGAGGCTGCTGCGGCGGGCAAGGAGCTCAGCCAGGAGCAGGCGATAGCCGACGCGCAGACCTACGTGGACGTCGCGCACGCCACCTACTGCAAGTAAACGCCGATGACGGGGACCGGGCGCGGAACGCGGAAGAAGAAGAGCAGCCTCCTGCGCAAGCTCGTACTGCTGGCGGCCTTCCTGCTGGTGGTTCTGCTGGCACTGATCGCACTCTGGTATCTCCTTGCGGGGCGGCTCCCCGAACCCATCCCGAGCCCGCCCGGTCCCGATCGGCCCGATTCGCAATCCGCGAGCTGCCCTGACGTCCAGGTCGTCGTCGTCCCGGGAACGTGGGAGTCCAGCCCCACCGATGATCCGTACAACCCGTCCGCGAACCCGGCGTCGCTGATGCTCAATGTGTCCCGGCCGTTGCAGCAACAGTTTCCGCCGTCGCGGGCCGACGTCTACACGGTTCCGTACGTCGCCCAGTTCTCCAATCCGGTCGCGTTCCCGCCGGACGGCCAGCAGTCGTACAACAACAGCCGGGCCGCAGGGATGGCAGCCGCCAACGACATTCTCATCCGTCGCCACGCCGAATGCCCGCTGACGAGCTTCCTGCTGACCGGTTTCTCGCAGGGTGCGGTGATCGCAGGCGACATCGCGTCGAGCATCGGCGCCGGTGACGGTCCGGTCCCGGAAGACCTCGTGCTCGGTGTCGGACTCATCGCCGACGGCCGCCGGGACCCCTCGGCCGCCACGAATATCGGTGCTCCGGTCGTCGGTGTCGGCGCGGAGTTGTCGCTCGCCGGGCTGCAGATTCCGGGCATCACGATGACCGGACCGCGTCCCGGTGGGTTCGGGGAACTGGCCGACCGCACGGTCGAGATCTGTGCACCGTCGGACGGCATCTGCGACGCACCCGCCCGGGCTTTGGCGCCGGGCAATTGGATCGGCAGCGCGCTGCGCCTGCTCGAGTACAACAACAACCCTGTCCACGCGCTGTACAACTCGTACGTCGTGGACGGAAACGGCACCACTGCCACCCAGTGGATGGCGCGGTGGGCAGCGGAGAAGATCGCCGCCGCGCCGACGCCGCCGCACAGTTGAGTTTGTGACTGGTGGGTATGCCGGGGTCCCTGATCCGGAAATCGTCCCAAACAGAGACGCACGCCTCGTACTCGCCGGTAGTGTGCGTTTCTCGGCACCGGTAGAGTGCTGCACTGTTGCGGCACCACCCGTGCCCATCCCACCGATGTTCACGTCCTGTTGCGCGGGCGTTTCACCACAGGAGAAGCGATACATGAGTTCCGAGGCCAGCCCGCCCCGTAAGTTCCGATTCGCGGCCGGCGGCGAGGGCAACGCAGACGAGGGCGGCGCGCGCCGGTTCGTCAAACTGGCCCAGAAAGCCGAGGAACTCGGGTTCGACAGCTTCATGATCCCTGATCACCTGGGTAATCAGGTGGGGCCGATCGCCGCGCTCGGTGCGCTGGCCATAGCCACCGACAAGATCCGTTTGGGCACCGCGGTGCTCGCCAACGGCTTCCGGCACCCGGCGATCCTCGCCAAGGATGCGGCCACCATCGACGTGTTGTCGGGTGGACGCCTCGAACTCGGTATCGGCGCCGGGTGGATGAAAGAAGAGTTCGACAAGGGTGGCATCGACTACGAGCGACCCGGCGTGCGCATCGCGAAGCTCGAGGAGTCGCTGCAGATTCTCGACACGCTGCTGCGCGGCCAGGAATGCAACTTCGACGGCAAGTACTACCAGATCAAGGGCCTGACCGGCAGTCCGCGGCCCCGCCAGGGCCCGCGCCCGCCGATCGCGGTCGGCGGTGGCGGCCCCAAGATGCTGGCTCTTGCCGCCAAGTACGCGGACATCATTTCCGTCGCCACCCCCACCAGCAAGGAAGGCAAGCTGCTGCTGTCGGGGGTCACGCTCGAGAAGACGATGGAACGGGTCGAGCGGATCCGCGAAGCGGCCGGTGAGCGATTCGACGACATCGAGCTGAACTGGACGATCACGACCATCGTCATCACCGACGACCGGGAGCAGACGGCCGAGATGGCACTCTCGGCGCTCGATCAGGGCTTTCCACCCAACATCGAGGTGGACGCCAAGCTCTCGGTCGAGGACATCCTCAACTCGCCCTACCTGGCGATCGGCAGTTTCGACGAGATCGCCGATCAGATCCGGATGGTGCGCGAGAAGACGACAATGTCCTACGTCGGCGTGTTCCCCACACAGATGGATGCGTTCGCGCCGATCATCTCGCAACTGAAGGGCGAGTAGACGCAGCGTAGCGAGGGCGGCGATGCCAATCTGTAACATATCGATGGTTTGGAATCGATGCACTTATTCGGGTGAGTCGCGTTTCGCGTGATTCCCCACGAGTTGTACAAGATCCGATTCGGCGAAGGAAGTCTGGGGCGCAGGCATGCCGGTGGCGTGCCTGTGTGATCGCTTCGGAGGAGATGGAATGAACGCGAAGTTCGATGATTTTATCGACGAGAAGGGCCATATCCGGCTCGACTCGGACAGTACGTTGGTCGACTATGTCCAGCGTCACACGCGAGAGAACTCGGACGAGTTGGCGTACCGCTACATCGACTATTCGCGGGACCGTGACGGTGAAGCCCACGAGCTGACCTGGGAACAGTTCGGTCATCGCCTGCGTGCTGTCGCCGCCCGCCTCCAGCAGGTCACCAAGCCGGGCGACCGTGTCGCCGTCCTCGCGCCGCAGGGTCTCGACTACGTCATCTCGTTCTTCGCCGCAATCCACGCCGGCACCATTGCGGTGCCGCTGTTCGATCCCGACGAGCCCGGTCACACCGACCGCCTCCACGCCGTCCTCGGTGACTGCAAGCCCTCCGCGATCCTCACGGCCACCTCCTCCGCCGCGGGTGTTCGCCAGTTCTTCCGGTCACTTCCCGCAGCCGAACGCCCTCGCATCATCGCGGTCGACGCCATTCCTGACAGCGTCGGCGACAGCTGGGTTCGCCCCGAGATCGACCTCGACGACATCGCCTACCTGCAGTACACGTCCGGCTCCACGCGTGTTCCCGCCGGTGTCGAGATCACCCACCGTGCCGTGGGCACCAATGCCCTGCAGATGGTCGACTCCATCGAGCTCAACGAGAACTCGCGCGGCGTCACGTGGCTGCCCCTGTTCCACGACATGGGCCTGCTGACGGTCATCCTGCCTGCGCTGGGCGGCAAGTACATCACCATCATGAGTCCGCGTGCCTTCGTGCAGCGTCCGTACCGCTGGATCAAGGAGCTTGCCGCGGTTTCGGACGGCGCGGGCACCTTCGCCGCTGCCCCCAACTTCGCCTTCGAGCACGCGGCCGCCCGCGGTCTGCCGAAGAACGGCGAGAGCCTCGACCTGAGCAACGTGATCGGCCTCATCAACGGCAGCGAGCCGGTGACGACGTCGTCGATGCGCAAGTTCAACGAGGCGTTCGCGCCCTACGGTCTGCCCAAGACGGCGATCAAGCCGTCGTACGGCATGGCCGAGGCCACCTTGTTCGTGTCGGCGACCCGGCATTCGGACGAGGCCCGGGTCATCTACGTCGACCGCAACGAACTCAATGCGGGACGCGTCGTCAAGGTCGATCAGGACGCCGAGAACGCGATCCCGCAGGTGTCGTGCGGATACGTGGCGCGCAGCCAGTGGGCGGCGATCGTCGATCCGGAGACGGGCATCGAGCAGCCCGACGACCGGGTCGGGGAGATCTGGCTGCATGGTGAGAACATCGGCACCGGCTACTGGGGTCGCACCGACGAGACCGCGGAAACGTTCCACAACAAGCTGACCAACCGGCTCGTCGAGGGCAGCCACGCCGAGGGCACACCCGAGGATGCCAATTGGATGCGGACCGGGGACTTCGGCGTCTACATCGACGGTGAGCTGTTCATCACGGGCCGGGTGAAGGACCTCGTGATCGTCGACGGCCGCAACCACTACCCGCAGGATCTCGAGTTCTCCGCGCAGGAGGCGAGTAACGCCCTGCGGCCGGGTTTCGTGGCCGCGTTCGCCGTCCCGGCGAACCAGTTGCCGTCGGTCGTGTTCGAAAACACACAATCGGGGCTGTCGTTCGATCCCGACGATTCCTCGGAGCAGCTCGTCATCGTCGCCGAGCGTGCTCCCGGCGCCGGCAAGGCCGATCCCCAGCCCATCTCCGACACGGTGCGGGCAGCCATCTCGAGCAGGCACGGTGTGACCGCACGGGACATTCTGTTGGTTCCGGCGGGATCGATTCCGCGCACGTCGAGCGGCAAGATCGCCCGCCGCGCCTGCAAGGCGAGCTACATCGAAGGGACCCTGCGTGGCGGATACACGCAGACGGCGTTCCCCGATAGCGTTTCCGACTAGTCCACTTTCTGACGGGTAGCTTGGTGAGTTGATGGCTGAATTGAATGAAGACCGGGGTAGCAGCGCGAGTGCGACCACGAGCGATGCGGACCGGGCGGCGGGGTCTGCCGGCGACATGACGGTTGCGCAGCTGCGTGAGTGGCTCCGTAACTGGGTCGCCGACGCCACCGGCCAGCCGGTCGCCCAGATCACCGACGACCGCCCGATGGAAGAGTTCGGCCTCTCGTCCCGCGATGCCGTCGCCTTGAGCGGCGAGATCGAGGAACTGGTCGGAGTGACGCTCACCGCGACGGTCGCCTATCAGCATCCGACCATTGCCTCGCTCGCCACGCGCATCATCGAGGGTGAGCCCGAGCAGATCGACGATTCGGCCGATGCCGCGTACTACGCGTCCGGGCCGACGTCGGACTCGCACGACATCGCGATCGTGGGGCTCTCGACCCGATTCCCGGGAGCGGGGGAGACCCCCGTCGAGATGTGGGAGATGCTCGCGCAGGGCCGCGACGGCATCTCCGACCTCCCCGAGGGCCGGTGGGAGGAATTCACCGCCGACCCGCAGATCAAGGCGGCGGTCGAGAAGGCCAACACACTGGGTGGCTACCTCGACGACGTGAAGGGTTTCGACGCGGAATTCTTCGCCATGTCTCCGCTCGAGGTCGTCAACGTCGATCCGCAGCAGCGCCTCGCGATGGAGTTGACCTGGGAGGCTCTCGAGCACGCCCGCATTCCCGCGAGCGATCTCAAGGGCGAGCAGGTCGGTGTGTTCATCGGCAGCTCGGCCAACGATTATCAGATGCTGGCGGTCAGTGCCGAGGGCGGCGCCCACCCGTATGCGCTGACCGGCACGTCGACGGCGATCGTCGCGAACCGTGTCTCCTACTTCTACGACTTCCGCGGGCCTTCCGTCGCGCTCGACACGGCGTGCTCCTCCTCGCTGGTCGCCGTCCACCAGGCGGTGCGTTCGCTGCGGACCGGCGAATCCGACGTCGCGCTTGCCGGTGGCGTCAACATGCTCATCGCGCCCCCCGGGACCCTCGGGTTCGACCAGCTCGGTGTGATGGCCGCCAACGGGCGCATCAAGGCTTTCTCCGCTGACGCCGACGGCATGATCCGGGCAGAAGGCGGCGGACTCGTCGTTCTGAAGCGCCTCGAAGATGCCGAACGCGACGGTGACCGGGTTCTGGCCGTGATCGCCGGTAGCGCGGTCAACCAGGACGGCCGCTCCAATGGTCTCGCGGCACCGAACCCGGACGCTCAGGCCGATGTGCTGCGACACGCATACCGCGACGCCGGCATCAATCCTTCGGCTGTCGACTACATCGAAGCTCACGGCACCGGCACCATCCTCGGTGATCCGATCGAGGCCGACGCGCTCGGCCGCATCGTCGGGCGTGGACGTGCGGACGACAAGCCTGCGCTCCTCGGGTCCGCCAAGACCAACTTCGGCCATCTCGAGGCGGCCGCCGGTGCGGCGGGGCTCATCAAGGTCGTGCTGGCAATGCAGGAAGACACCCTGCCGCCCACCCTGAACTATGCGGGACCCAACCCGTACATCGCGTTCGACAAGGCACACCTGCAGGTCATCCCGGAAGGTGCGGCCTGGCCGCGCTACTCGGGATCCGCGGTGGCCGGTGTCTCCGGATTCGGTTTCGGTGGCACCAATGCTCACGTCGTCGTGCGGGAATACACCGGGCCGGTTGCGGACGAGGAAACCACCGGCGCCGACAGCGCCGACGCGACAGACGTCGCCGCGCAGGTCGATGAGACCTCGGCTGTCGATGAGACCGGGGCTGTGGAAGAGACCGCGGCTGTGGAGCAGACCGTCGTCCTTCCGGTGTCGGGCGCGCTGCCCTCCCGACGTCGCCGTGCCGCCGCCGATCTCGCCGACTGGTTCGAGACGGAAGCGGGCAGCACCACGCCCCTCGCCGATGTCGCTCGTGCCCTCGCGCGCCGCAATCACGGTCGTTCTCGGGCCGTGGTGCTGGCGAAGACGCGTTCCGAGGCGATCACCGGATTGCGTGCGGTCGCCGCGGGTAAGCCGGGACATGGTGTGTTCTCGGCTGATTCACCGTCGTCGAAGGGCCCGGTGTGGGTGTTGTCGGGCTTCGGTTCACAGCACCGCAAGATGGCCAAGCAGCTGTATCTCGAGAATGCTGTGTTCGCTGCGGCCATCGACGAAGTGGACGCGCTGATCGAGGACGAGGCCGGCTACTCCATGAAGGAGAAGTTCCTCGACGACAGCGTCGACTACGACGTCGAGACGTCGCAGGTGGGCATCTTCACGATCCAGATCGGCCTGGCGGCGTTGCTCCGCCATCACGGCGCCGAGCCCGAGGCCGTGGTCGGTCACTCCATGGGCGAGGCCGCGGCGGCATTCATCTCCGGTGGTCTGCCGCTGGAGGACGCAGTCCGGGTGATCTGCGCCCGATCGCGTCTGATGGGTGAGGCCGAGGCCACGCTCGAGGGCGACGACATCCGCCTGATGGCGCTCGTCGAGTACAGCGCGGCCGAGATCGAGACCGTTCTCCCGGACTTCCCGCACCTCGAGGTCTGCGTGTACGCGGCCCCGACCCACACGGTGATCGGCGGACCCGAGTCCGAGGTCAACGCAATCGTCGCGCGGGCCGAGGGTGAAGAGAAGATGGCCAGGGTCCTTCAGACGAAGGGCGCGAGCCACACCTCACAGGTGGACCCGCTGCTGGGCGAGCTGGCCGCCGAACTGGCCGGAATCGAACCCACCAAGCTGAAGTGCGGCGTGTACTCGTCGGTCGATCAGGACACCTTCTACCGCGCCGGCCTTGAGCCGATCCACCGCGAGGAGTACTGGACCAAGGGTCTGCGGCACAGCGTGTACTTCACCAACGCCGTGCGCCTCGCCGTCGGAAGCGGGCACACCACGTTCGTGGAGCTCGCCCCGAACCCGGTGGCCTTGATGTCGGTGGCGGCCACGGCCTTCGACGCCGGTCTGCACGACATGCAGCTCATCCAGACGCTCAAACGCAAAGAAGACGAGTCGCTCGGTGTGCTCGCCGCGCTGGCGCAGCTGTACGTCCACGGACACGCGGTCGACCTGTCGTCGTTGCTGCCCGCCGGCGACTACGCGTCCGTGCCGCGCACGGCGTGGCTCCGGAAGCCGTACTGGGTGCACAGCCGCATCACGTCGAGCGGCAACAACCGAGTTCCCGGTGCGCACGTGTCGTTGCCCGACGGCCGCCACGTGTGGGAAGTCCAGGCAGATGCCGTCACCGACCTGCCCGCGTTGGTCACCGCCGCCGCGGCCCAGGTGCTGTCGGATGTTGCTCTGACTGCGTCGATTTCCCATGCCGACGTTCCGGCGGACGGAACCCTCACCACCACGCTCACCACCCATCCCGGTGGTGCGTCCGTTCAGGTGCATGCCCGGACCGCGTCCGGTTTCACGCTGCTGTTCGATGCTGCGGTCTCCTCGGGAGCGGTGCTTCCGGAGCCTGTCGCTACCGCGGCGCCGGCGGCCGAGCCGGTGGAGGAACTGCCCGAGGTCGTCGAAGACATCGGGGACAAATGGGACCCGAACGGTTCGCAGTCGCTGGATGATCGCCTGGCGCTGATCGTTGCGGAGTCGATGGGTTACTCACCCGAGGATCTGCCTGCCGAGATCCCGCTCATCGAACTGGGCCTCGACTCGCTGATGGCGGTGCGCATCAAGAACCGCGTCGAGTACGAGTTCGACATCCCGCAGCTTCAGTTGCAAGCCGTCAAGGACGCCAACCTCATGGAGGTGGGCAAGTACCTGCGATACGCGGTGGAGAACCGTGAAGAGGTGCAGGCGCTCGCAGACAAGCAGAAGGCCGAGAGGGAGGCCGCCGAGGCCGCGGAGGCCGCGGAGGCCGCCAATGTTTCGGAGTCTGTGACCGAACCCGCCGCGCCGGTGTCCGAGGCGGTGACCGACCCCGCCTCACAGGAAAGCGTTGTCGCGAACGGCAATTCGATGGACAGCAAGGAAGCGTTCGCCGATGCGACGGGTTCGGACGTCCCACCGCGTGATGCGGCCGAGCGACTGACCTTTGCGACGTGGGCCGTTGTCACCGGTGAGTCCGCGAAAGGCATCTTCAACACGTTGCCGATCGTCGGCGACGAGGTGGCGGAGAAGCTGGCCGCACGCCTGTCCGAGCGTGCGAACGGGGACATCACGTTCGACGACGTCCTCGATGCCACCACCATCGAGGAGCTGGCCAATGTGGTCCGCGGATTCCTCGAGGACTCCGGCAAGATCGACGGGTTGGTGCGCACACTGCGTGCGCGTCCCGAAGGGTCCACTGCCGTACCGGTATTCGTGTTCCATCCGGCCGGTGGTTCGACCGTCGTGTACGAGCCGCTGCTCAAGCGACTGCCCGAGGGCACGCCGATGTACGGGTTCGAGCGCACGGAAGGTCCGATCGAGAAGCGGGCCGCCGAGTACCTTCCCTTGATCCGTGAGATCCAGGGCAACGGGCCGTACGTGCTGTACGGCTGGTCGCTCGGTGGTGTGCTGGCGTACGCGGTGGCGAAGCTGCTGCGGGCCGAGGGTGCCGACGTCCGGATCGTCGGCCTGATCGACACCGTCATGGCGGGTGAAGAGGTGCCGGAGACTCCGGACGAAATCCGGAAGCGCTGGCAGCGTTACGCGGCGTTCGCGAAGAAGACCTACAACGTCGACTACCCGCTGCCGTACGACAAGCTCGCGGCGGCGGGCAGCGACGAGGAACAGGTCAAGATCCTCACCGAGTTGCTGAAGCTGAGCGGCACCAAGATCCCCGGCGGCATCATCGAGCACCAGCGCACGTCGTGGCTCGACAATCGGGCCATCCAGACTGCCGAGCTGGAGCAGTACGACGGCGACGTGGTCCTGTACATGGCCGACCGCTATCACGACGACGTCATGCAGCTCGAGCCCGCTTTCAAGACTCGTAAGCCCGACGGCGGCTGGGGTGACGCGGTGGAGAACCTGGAAATCATCCACGTCGGTGGCGACCACCTGCAGATCGTCGACGAGCCGTACATCGCCAAGGTCGGGGCCGATCTCACCAAGAAGCTGGCGGCCATCCACGCCGTCGGAATCGGAGCACAGTAGTGACCACGACCACCGCAGAGAAGCTGGCGGAGCTGCGCGAAAAGCTCGACGTCGCCAAGGAACCGGCGGGAGAGCAGGCGATCGCCAAACGTGCGAAGAAGGGCATTCCCAGCGCACGGGACCGCATCGACATGCTCCTCGACCCCGGGAGCTTCATCGAGGTGGGCGCACTGATGCGCCAGCCCGGTGACCCCAACGCCCTGTACAGCGACGGCGTCGTCACCGGCCACGGCACCGTCGACGGACGCCCGGTCGCAGTGTTCTCGCACGACCAGACCGTGTTCGGTGGTTCCGTCGGTGAGATGTTCGGCCGGAAGGTCGCGGCCATCATGGAATTCGCGGCCAAGATCGGCTGCCCCTGCGTGGGCATCAACGACTCCGGCGGCGCCCGAGTCCAGGACGCGGTCACCTCGCTGGCGTGGTACGCCGAGCTCGGCCGCCGGCAGGAGCCGCTGTCCGGGATGTGCCCGCAGATCTCGATGATCCTCGGCAAGTGTGCCGGTGGGGCCGTGTACGCCCCCATCAACACCGACATTCTGGTGGCCACCGAGGAGTCGTACATGTTCGTGACCGGACCCGACGTGGTGCGGAAGATCACGGGCGAGGACGTCAGCCTCGAAGAACTCGGTGGCGCCCGGAACCAGGCGCAGTACGGCAACCTGCACCATGTCGCGGCCGACGAGAAGGCCGCGTTCGAGTGGGTTCGCAAGTACCTCAGCTTCCTGCCGTCGAGCTGCATGGAGCAGCCGCCGGTGGTCAACCCGGGTCTCGAACCGGAGATCACGGACTCGGACCGCGATCTGGACACCTTCATTCCCGACGCCGACAACGCCGGCTACGACATGCACGACATCCTGCTGCGGATTTTCGACGACGGCGAGTTCCACGAGATCGGCGGGCAGGTCGCGCTCAACATCATTACCGGCTTCGCCCGCGTGGACGGACGCACGGTCGGCGTGATCGCGAACCAGCCGCTGGTCGCGGCGGGCGCCCTGGATGCCCAGGCCTCGGACAAGGCCGCGCATTTCATCCGCATCTGCGACGCCTTCGACATCCCGCTGGTGTTCGCCGTCGACACCCCGGGATTCCTTCCAGGTCTCGAGCAGGAGCGGATCGGCGTCATCAAGCGGGGCGGCCGGTTCATCTTCGCGTTCGTGACGGCGACGGTGCCGAAGGTGACCGTCGTGATCCGCAAGGCGTACGGCGGCGCGTACGCGGTCATGGGGTCCAAGCAGCTCGGTGCCGACATCAACTTTGCGTGGCCCACCGCCCGCATCGCCGTCATGGGCGCCGAGGGTGCCGTCGATCTCATCGGCCGCCGTCAGATCGAGGCCGCCGGCGAGAACGCACCCGCGGTCCGGCGTCAGCTGATCAACTTCTACAACGAGAACATCGCAACGCCGTACATCGCCGCCGAGCGCGGCTACATCGACGCGGTGATCGAGCCCTCCACGACCAGGCTCGAGATCCGTAAGGCGCTGACGATGCTGCGCGACAAGACGGTGCAGCGCAATCCGCGCAAGCACGATCTGATGCCTCTCTAGCTGATCCGCGGCGATCAAGGCCGATGTCACACAGTCCGATTCGATTGCTGTGACATCGGTTCGGCGCCGTCGCCACCGCCGAACCCTGCGGGAAGTCCCGGCGACCGCTGAGTGTGCCCGGTGACGGCGAACACCGAGGGACGCGGACGAGAAGCTGCGAGCGACCGGGCGGCGCGAAGGTCTGCCAGCACCGTCGCCGGTGCCGCCGAAATCTGCTCGGGCGAGTGACTGACCACGACGATGCCTTCCCGCTGCATGCGCGCCCGCCGAACGATGGTGGCCTCGTGCAGTTCCGGGGAGAAGTGATACCTCGGCGAGTCGAGCTCCCATGCCAGGGCCACGTCGTCGAGCCACCCCTCCGGGCGGGCGAGCCACTGCCCCGTCGCAGAGAGCACGTCGACGCCCTGCTGCAGTGGCGGAAGGTCACTCGAGCCGTACAACATTCGGGCGTGAACCTCGGCGACGGAGTGCGCGTCTTCGCTGAGCTCCCGCAGTACCGCGCGCGGCACCTGGCTTCCGCGGTGGCTGCCCGACGCCAGTTCGCGCGCCAGGTCGTCGACGGTGACGCCGCCGCGCTGGATTCCGTCGGCGAGCAGCGCACGACACCTGTCGGGTAGCAGGGTCCGCCGCGCCGCATCCAGGAGGCTGCGTTCGGGAGGTGCGAGCCGGAGCAGTCCACGCCGGACCGGGGTGGGCATCCGCCACGTCCGCTCGACCTTCACATACGCCCAGTCACGTCGATGGCAGACAGGCGGAACGAGCAGCAGCACATCGTTTCTCGACGCCGACCGGCTGTACCCGAGAGCGGTGAGCGCCGCGTGCCCGGACAACATCGAGTCGGGCCCGCCGTACTCGAGCGCCGCCAGGTTCCGTTGCAGCGTCGTCGGCGGTCCGTCGTGCAGCAGGACCACGCCGGGCAGGATGCGCTGCCACGGGCCACGCTCACCGCAGCGGGCGGAGATGGTTCCCTTCGCGATGCCCAGCCGTTCCAGCTCGGCCGTCCGCACCACCGCGTCCCGGCTGATCGCGGTGATGGCAGAAAGGTCGTCGGCCCACATTCCACGTCGCATGGATCAGAGCATGCCGGACCCTGCCGGGGTCACCTCCGGGAAAGTGCAGGTGGCACTTTTGCCCTGTGGATGAACCGGAAGTTGTGGATAACTCGCTACGGGCTGTCGTAGACCCGCAGGGTGCCGGGCGACCACAGTCCGGACCTGGTGCTGGTGGCGGTGTCGACGGTGGCCGCGGTGGCATCCGGGTAGTACCGGTCGAAACGCTCGAGCGAGCCCCAGTCCCGACCCCAGTCGTCCCGCATGTAGGTGGGGATGGCGGTGGCGCCTGCCAGCAGTCCGGTGAACCCGAGCGGGCCACCGTTCTCGGCGGACTGCCAGGTGTCGGTGGAGCTGACGGCGAGTGGCCGGTCGGGGAGGATGCGGTAGTTCGGCATCTCCGCGACCCCGTTCTGGTGGTCGAACGGTCGCTGGCATGGGAATTGAAGCCCCACGGCCCAGTCGAGGAGAACGGGCTGCGTGCTGCCGATCGTCGAGTTGAGCGTGTCGAGCGTCGGAACCCGCGGCGGGGTGAACGCGAGCCACTGGTCGCCGGTGAGGTTGGGATCGTTCGCGATGATCCGGACCGCGTCGGTGTCGGGGGCGAGCTCGTCGATGGGGACCCGCAGGTTCCGCCACGACGGCGCGGGCCCGATGTCCTTGGGCAGGTAGGTGCCCTGGATCTGCACGGTGCCGTCGGGCTGACGCTTGCCGTACTCGACGAGGAGGGACTGCCCGTAGGTGGTGGCGCCGGTCGGGTCGACCGACCAGATACGTCCGGCGGCCGACATGACGACGAGCGGGGAGTTATCGCTTCGCTCGGGAAGCGCGTACCAGCTGGACGACAATGTGGCCGGTTCCTGGACGCCTTCCTGGTAGCTGCCCATGACCGGGGTGGTGCTGGGGTCGAGTCCGAACGGCAGCTTGGCGGTGCTGCCGTTGACGCCGGTGCGGCCGGTGCCGCCGCTGGTGCCGGCGCTGCCGCCGGTCTCGAAGCTGGGGCCGACGCTCTGGTTGTCGGTGTTGCCCATGCCCTGTTTGACCTCGACGTAATCGGCGGTGAGGTCGGCGGGCACACCGTTGGGGGAGAAGCCGGTGGGCGCGGCGCCGCCGAGTGGATCGGCGGGGTCGGCCAGCGGCGTCGTGGGGTCGGGGATGGGTGCGAGATTGCCGCCGTTGGTGTCGCCTTCGACGAGGACGTCCTCGGCGAGGCCGCACGTCTGACCGGCAACGGAGTCGAAGTTGGATCGTGCCAGCGAATACGCCGGGTATTGGGACACCGCGCCCTTGAGCAGGGAGACCACCTCGAACAGCACCATGACCCCGGCAATGACGGTGAGCGGTGCGGCGGCGAACTTCCTGATGCGCCTGCCCTTTTCGGTGTTGGGCCGGACGGGCGGCGCGGCGAAACCTTCACGCAGGTACTGCCAGGCGGCGAGGGCCACCGCGAGTCCGAAGAGGACGAGGAAGAGGGTGTTCGACTCGCGGCCACCCAGCGACACCGTCTTGTCGAACCACGGCACCCCGAAGCTCGACACGTACCAGTACCCGTTGATGCCGGCGAAGGTCAGCGCGAGCATCAACAGCAGTCCGGCGAGGAAGATGGTGCGGTTGCGGCGCGATCGCAGCGCGGACGCCGACACCGCCACGGCGGTGAGCGCTGCAAGTGAACCGGCGATGCCCGCGTACGCCCCGAAGTGGTGGGTCCACTTGGTGGGGTTGAACATCATGAAGAAGATCGTTCCGAACACCACTCCGAGCAGGCGCCACGACGGTCCGGTGGCGGCACCGGGAATTCGCCTGCGCCGCAACAGAATGAACAGTGTGGTGAGCAGGCACAGGATCATGGTGAGGAACGCGAACCGGCGAGCGACGGATCCGTCGACGGTCGGCACGAACAGGTAGTAGTAGCGCAGGAAGTCCTTGTACCACTCGAGGTTGGGGCCGATCAGAGTGCGGACCCGGGTGGCTTCGAGGACGGCCGCCAGGGTCTGATCGGCGAACACCACGACCAGGACGATGGTGCCGGCGGCGGCGATCGGCGCCAGCAACGGCAGCGTCCCCACCTGTCGGTGACGTTTGACGATGATGCGGACCAGCGGCCGGGTGCCGGCGAGGAGGGCGGCCACACACATCAGGCCGGTCGGGGCTGCCGCGAGTGTGAAGGCACCGATGAGCACGGCAACGGCTGCGGGCAGGAGCCGCCCGGTCGCGATCGCGCGCTCGATGGAGCACCAGGTGAGGAGTGCACCGAGGGCGACGATGGGCTCGGGACGCAGGCCGTTGTTGTAGGGCAGCCAGAACGCGAGGAAGACGAGACCCCCGGTCCACAGTGCCACCTTGTTGCGGCGCACGGAGCGTCCGAGGCGGGGAGCCACCTCGCGGCTGATCACCAGCCAGCAGAGAATTCCGGCGATCAGGGCGGGCAGACGAATGAAGGGGCTGGCCGTCGAGATCTTCGCCATCGCGGCCAGGACGTCGTAGTACCAGCCGAACGGGGCCTCGGGGACACCGAACCAGCGGAAATAGTTGGCCATGTATCCGGCGTGGTCGGACACCCGCGCCATGGTGAGCAGATATCCATCGTCCGACGTGTTGGCACCGATGAAGTGCCAGACGACGAGGGTGCCGACGACGAGGGTGTCGAGGCCGGTGAACTTCCACCAATGCGACGGGAAGAAGTTGCGGTGCCCCCGTCCGTCCGTGCCGTCGAGTCTGCCGAGGGCGACCATGGCGATGGCCGTGGTCAGGAGCGCCACGATCATGGCGACGAGCTTGATCAGCGTGGGGCTCGACGAGAACCGGGAATCGACGTCCATCGTGAACGAGAGGCCGGCCGGGGCCGCGCCGTTCGGGAGATCACTGAAGACCCCGACCACCTGCGGCCGCAGATCGCCGGTCAGCTGACCGGCGATGGGAACCCCGGTGGGGGTGCGGAGGCCGACGAACTCCGCCGAGGTGGTGTCGATGTCGGACGTGATGCGGATCTCCGAGCAGGCGCCCGACTGCACCTGTTCGCGCGGTGCCGTCGCGATGGTGACGTTGCGGTCGAGGACGTCGACGGACTTGTCCGACACGCGCACGAACATCGCGTTCAACGCGGCGCCGTCACCCTGCGCGGGTGCGGTCGAGAGCAGGATGCCGCCCCGCTCGGGCAGCTCCGCGACGGCGGAGCACGGGATCGTGGCCGACAGGGCGACCGGTACCTGCGACATCAGCGGTGCCTCGAGGTCGCTGACCTGGCCGTTCTCCGGCCAGTTGACCGTTGCGGTGCTCTGCTCCACGGGCATGAACGGGGTGGCCAACGCCAGCACCAACCCGATGAGGCCGGTGACGACGGCGACCAGACGAGCGGTCCGGTACTCGCCCCGTCGGTCCTGCCGGGCAGGCGGCGGGGCAGCTGCGGGTTCGGACACAGGGATTGTCACGGCGTCGGGCACGGTTGTCGATGGTATGTCAGGAACCTGAGGAGTCATATCGGCGGTTCCCTACGCCAAGCAAGAACTTACCCGTCGGTAACGAGTGTGCAAACTAGTAGCGAACGGGTCCTGCCGACCAGGTGCCGGACCTGGTGACCTCTTCCGTGTCCACCTGTGCCGGGGTCGTGGCAGCATCGCGCGGCGTGAACCGCTCGAGGGAGCCCCAGTCGCGGTCCCAGTCGTTCGACAGGTAGGTCGCGAGGGTGCTCGCCGACAGCAGCTGGTCGGTCCACCCCAGCGGGCCACCGCCGATTCTGTCCTGCCACGCGTTCGTGGACTCGGCGCCGATGCGGTCGGGCAGAACCCGCCACTGCGGCACCTCCGCGACGCCGTACCGGTGGTCGAAGGGGCGCTGGCAGGGGAATGCGAGCCCGACCGCCCAGTCCAACAGCACCGGATCGGTCGATCCGACCACCGTCTGCAGTGTCTGCATCTTCGGCACCCGCGGTGGAGTGACCGCGAGCCACTGGCCGGGGTCGGTATCCGGGTCCTCGGCGACGAGCCGGACGGCATTCGCGTCGGCGGGCAGCAACTCGAGCGGCACACGTAGGTTTCGCCAGGACGGCGACGGTCCGATGTCGATCGGATCGATGCTGCCCAGTGTGGTGACGGATCCGTCGGGGCCGGTGGAGCCGTACTCCACCTTCAGGATCTGCCCGGGCGTGACGACACCGTCCGCATCGACCGACCGGATGCGTCCGGCAGCGGACAGGGTCACGATCGGTGCGTCGTCGGTGCGCTCGGGAAGGCCGTACCACCCCGTCGTCAGGGCGGCAGGCTGCTGTTCACCGGTCTGGAAGCTACCGAGGACGGGCGTGCGGGCGGGGTCGAGACCGAACGGCAGCGTGACGGTGCTCCCGTTGACGCCGGCGGTGGCCTCGGTGCCACCGCCGGTACCGGAACTCGTGCCGGTGGTCGTCTCATCGGTGTCGGAATCGACGGTGTTGGCCCCGCCCTTGCTGATCTTCTCGGAGTCGGCGGTGAGGTCGCGGGCGATGCCGTTGGCCGTAAAACCGTCGGCGGCGGTGGCAGCGAAGGCGCCGGCTCCGTCCGGGTCGGTGATCGGGGCCAGCGGACGCAGAAGTGCCGCGTTGGGGTCGGTCTCCACGAGTACCTCGTCGGCGAGGGCGCAGGTGCCGCCCGTCATCGACTCGATGTTCGCCTTCCCGATGGAGTAGCCGGGGTACTGGGCGACCACACCCTTCAGCAGCGACAACACCTCGAACAAGACAACGGCACCGGCGGCGATGGTCAACGGTGACGGAGCCAGTACGCGCGCACGTTTCCCATCGGGCTCGGTGTCTTTCCTGTAGGGCTCGCGGACGTGGTACCAGGCGGCGAGGAGCAACGCGAGCACGGTGAGACCGAGGAACAGGGTGGAGAAACCCTTCCCGGCCAGCATCGGCGGCTTGTCCCACCACGGGACTCCGTAGCTCGAGACGTACCACCAGCCGTTGGATCCGGTGAAGGCGACGGCGAGGATGAAGAGGATGCCCGCGGCGAACAGTGTGCGGTTGCGTTTGGAGCGGATGCTTCGGGCCCCGACGCCGACCGCGGCGAGCACGGCCACCGATCCGGCCAGCCCCGCGTACACGCCGAAGTGGTGGGTCCACTTGGTCGGCGTGAACATCATGAGCAGGAGCGATGCGAAGACGATGCCGAGAATGCGGCGTGACGGGCCGATCGCCGTGCCCGGCACCTTGCCCTTGCGCAGGATAAGCATCACGCAGAGGACGACGCAGAGCAGCATGACGAACACACCGAACCGGCGTGCGAGCGAGCCGTCGGGGGAGATGCCGAGCAACGCGTCCCAGCGCACCCGTTCGTCGAACCAGGCAACGTTGGGGCCCACGGCTGTCCGCACGCGGGTCGACTCGAGCACGGTCGCCAGTGTCTGATCGGCGAAGACCGCTACGAGCACAACGGTGCCCGCAGCGAGGACGGGCAAGATCTGCGACGCGAACCCCACGCGGTGACCCCGCGCGATGACGATGCGAAGGATGGGCCTCGCACCCGCGATCAGCGCGGCGATGCAGATCAGACCCGACGGACCCGCGGCGAGGGAGAAGGCCGCGATCAGCACGGCCACCGCGCCGGGAAGCAGTCGTCCGGTCGCGATGGCGCGTTCGATGGAACACCAGGTGAGCAGGGCGCCGAGCGCGATCACCGGTTCGGGGCGCAGGCCGTTGTCGTAGGGCAGCCAGAACGCGAGGAAGACCAGCCCGCCCGTCCAGAGGGCAGTCCTGTTGCGCCGCACCGCGACACCGAGGCGGGGAATGACTTCCCGGCTGATCACCATCCAGCACAGCAGCGCCGCGAGGAGAGTGGGGAGCCGCATCCACATGCTCGCCGTGCTCACCTTGACGAGGGCCGCGAGAAGCTCGTACGACCAGCCGAACGGTGCTTCCGGCACCCCGAACCAGCGGAAGTAGTTGGCCATGTAACCCGACTGCTCGGACACCCGGGCCATCCCCAGCAGGTAACCGTCGTCGGACGTATTGGCTCCGATCACGTGCCACAGCAGCAACGTCCCGATCACCACGGCATCGACGCCGGTGAATTTCCACCAGTGGGCAGGCAGGAAGCGGCGGGCGCGCCTGCCGTCGATGCCGTCCACCCGGTGCAGCGCGTACAGCGACGACAGGGTCGCGAGGACGCACACGATCATCGCGAGAAGTTTCAGCAGAGTCGGGCTCGACGAGAACCGGGAGTCGAAGTCGACGTGCACGTTCAAGCCGTCCGGGATGCTGCCGCGCAGATCGGTGAAGATACCGACCATCTGCGGGCGGGCGTCACCCTCGACCGACCCTGCAACGGGATCCGCGGTACCCGTCACCTCGGCGGACGTGCGCTGGTGGTCGGAGGTGACTTCGATCATGTCGCAGCCCTGCACCTCGGCGCCGGTCGCGGAGATCAGCGTGTTGCCCCGGGTGATGACCTCCACCGTGCCGTCGGCGGCCGCCCGCACCACCAGGCCGGCCGACTCGAAGTCGGGCGCGCCGTTCGGCAGCGTCGAGACCAGGGTGCCGCCGCCCTCGCCGAGCTGCGCCACAGCCGAACAAGGCACGGAGATTTGCATGTTCAGCGGCGCGTAGGACACCAAAGGGGCGTCGACGCTGCCGAGAACACCGTCCTGCGGCCAGTCGATCGAGGCGGCGTCCTGCTCGACCGGCAGCAACGGGATGGCGAGTGCCAGCACGAAACCGAGCAGGCCGGTGACGATCGCGATGAGCCGGGAAGTGCGGATGCTTCGAATGTCGGGCAGCGGCCGCCGCTCCGACGGCGAACGTGTGGGCTTCTCTGCTACTTCGGACGGCACACGACGATGGTAGGCGGTGACTCCCCGTGGGTGCTCCGTCCCCACGGCGTACCGGCCTCACGTCGTGCGGTGCACCGGAGACCCGAGTCCGAGGCGGCCGACCGGCGTCAGGACGCGGCCATGCCTCCGGTCACCGAAGGGGTGAGGGAATCGGCCACCTCGTCGAGCGACAGGCCGAGGACCCGGGCCACTGCTGCGATGGTGAAGAATGCGGGAGTGGCGATACGTCCGGTCTCGATCTTGCGCAGCGTTTCGACCGAGATGCCCGCGTCGAGCGCGACGGTGACCATGCTTCTGTCTCCCCGGGTGGCGCGCAGCAGCTCGCCCAGTCTCTGCCCGCGTTCGAGTTCTTCGGCTGTCAACGGCACACGCACCATGTGCCATATAGTAATACCGGTATAAAAATTGCACACAGGTAAGGGTGGGTCGTGGTCGAGCTGAAGACGTCAGCCGAGGTGCAGGCGATGCGCGCGGCGGGGCAGGTGGTTGCTGCGGCACTGGCCGCGGTACGGAAGTCGGCCGCGGTCGGGGTGAGCCTGCTCGACCTCGACGCCCTGGCCACCGACCTGATCGTCGGGGCGGGAGCGGTGCCGCTGTTTCGCGACTACCACCCGAGCTGGGCGCCCTCTCCCTTCCCTGGATCTTTGTGCACGAGTGTCAATGATGCTGTCGTGCACGGCATCCCGGTCCCCTATCGACTCCGCGACGGTGATCTGATCAGCGTCGACTGCGGGGCGCGGCTGGACGGATGGTGTGGTGACGCCGCGATCAGTTTCGTCGTCGGCACGGCGGACCTGGCGGACATCGCACTTGTCGCGGCCACCGAAGCGGCACTGGCTCATGGGATTGCGGCTGCGCGTCCCGGAAACCGGTTGGGTGACATCGGTGCGGCCATCGGACTGTATGCGCGCGGTGCCGGTTACGGAATGCTCGCCGATCACGGTGGGCACGGCATCGGCAGGCGTATGCACGAGGATCCACACGTGCCCAACGAGGGTCGCGCGGGCAAGGGTCTGCTGCTGCAGCCAGGAATGGTTCTCGCGATCGAACCGATGCTCATCGCGGACGGCAGTGACGACTACCGCTGCGACGCCGACGGGTGGACGCTGCGCACCGCGACGGGAGCCCGCGCAGCACACAGCGAACACACGGTGGCGATCGGCGAGGACGAACCGGAAGTGCTGACCCGCTAACCGCTTTCCCGCGTCAGGGCGCGGACGTCCCACACCCAGACGCCGTCCACAGGCGTCGCCGGCTCGCCGATGAGCAGGCGGACCGTCTCACGCAGAACGCGATCGTTGCGGGTGTGTGGGAGCACCAGGACGTCGGCGTTCCAGAAGCGCAGATCCGCCATCGCCTGGGTCCGCGTCTGCTCGTCGATGTCAGGCACCTTGCCGGACTTCTGCGCCGACGCCAGCAGCAGTGCGGTCGGGCGGTCGTCCGGCCCGTACTTACCCTTCGCATCACTGCCGGCTGGGCCGACGAAGTACCCCCCGGCGATGGGGAAGGCGAGGTTCTGCTCGGTCTGCCAGCGCAGCATCCGCGCATTCTCCGGTGACGGGAGCGGCACGGTCACCACCGATCCGTCGGTGACGTACTGCTTCCAGGTTCCTTCGGCGAAGAAATCGGGGGCGGTGTCCCGTTGTACGACGGCAAGGGGTGTGGGCGCCAGCGGAAGCAGGGCGACGGCGAGCCAGCCGATCCACAGCAGAGTTATGGTCCGCTCCCCGGCCCGCGCGGACGCGAGGGCGCGGTCGGTGCCGAGCGCGAGGAGGAGCGCCGCCGCCGGGAGGCAACCCATGGCGAAGCGTGACTCCAGAACGGATTCGAGGAGGGGAAGATGCGATACGTACTTCCAGGGCAGTGGAATTCCCGTATCGATTCCGCCGATGGTGAGGGTGGACCCGAGTGACAGGACGGCCATCGCCGCAACGGTCACAGTGGCTGCGCGCGCGAGCGGCATCCGCCACAACCACAATCCCGACAGCGTGAGAAGAATCAGGAGCGGCCAGCCGAAGTAGGCGTTCTCTTCGGTGGAGTTCATGCTGAACTCGGCTGTTCCCGGGGCTCCCGCCAGTGAGGAAGTGGGGAAACCGGTGAACGCCTCCGTGTCGTTGCCCACCGGACCGTGCTCTAGCGCGCGGTAACTGTCCGGCCCGAAGAACTGCCACCACAGGGGCAGGGCGGCGATGGACAGGGCGACGCCGCCTGCGATGACGAATCCCTTGCTGCCCTTGCGTACCGACGCCACAGCGGCGCGGGGACGGGTCGCTGCGAACGCGAGCCCGAACACCGTGAAGGCCAGTGCATAGATCAGAAGTGGTTCTTCACCCAGGAAGATCTGGTACGCGATCAGCAGGCCGAGGACGACACCGTCCCGCACCGGACGTCGTCCACTGCCGAGCCGGATCACGCCGAGTGCGATGAAAGGAAGGAGGAACAGGGCGACGAAGTTGGGGTGCCCGTTGCTGTGCGAGATGAGGGCGGGGGCGAATCCGCAGACGACGCCGCCGACGGCCGCAGCGAACCGCGAGGCGACGACGTGGCGGGAGAACAGCCAGTACCAGGCGATGGCCGTGCCGGACAGCCCCAGCGTGAGCGCGAGGGTGAACGTGACACCGGGGCCGAACAACAGGGTGACGGGCGCCAGGGGAATGCTGATGCCGAACATCGCCGTGTTGCCCATGAGGTTCACGCCGAGGGGATAGTTCTGGAGGTCGCTCGACAGTGGATTCTCCAGGTGCACCACCGAGTGCGCCGCGACGGCGAAGAACCATTCCCACATGGTCTGGTCCTGGCCACTGCGGACGAGGTAGCCGGTCCCGAGATGTTTCCACTGTCGAACCAGTACGAACACCGCCAGGCCGACGAAGAATGCCACCGCAGCGACATCGGCGGGGTGGGGGCGAATTCGAGAGCGTACGGGGCCGGGGGTCTCGGTGGGAGTGCTCAGTGACCGCTGCGGCGTTCCGACGTCGGTGAGTATCTCAGTCACGCAGGCGCGCCTCCGAATATCCGGGTCGATGTCGATCGACCGAGGGTACCGGAGGGTCTGATGGGGTATTCGGGGCGTGACGGCAGAAGTGTTGCCCATGTCACAGGAAGTTCATTTGTGAACTTCTGATCAATACGGGGATATTGTTCGCTTCCTGTGGTTACGCTCAGCTTGCTTTTTCGTATCGGTTGCAGTGCACTCTGAATGGGGTCGGCATGACGGACATCACCACATCTCGGTATGGATACAAACGGTTCACGCGCGCAGTGGCTGTTGCAGGAATTGCAGTGCTCGGCATGGTTATGGGCAATGGGACTGCCTCGGCAGGGGTCGACAATTCCAGCTCCGTCGTCGACGCCGGTGGCAATCGCATCGAAGTCCTCCAGGGAGATACCTCCTACCACACGGTTCCCCCGCTCGACGGCGTGCCGACGTCGGTCGAGTTCTTCCACGACGGCTACGCCGCGGTGAACATCACCGGGCCGAACGCCGCGGAGTTCGAAGACACGCAGCTCACTCTCGGCTATCAGATCGGCTACCCGGTGGCGCTCGCCGGTGCGACGATCGTCCTCAACACGCCCAATCTCGACTGGTTCATCGAATCGAACAACGGAATCGATCTCGGGCTGGTTCCCGAGCTGGAACTCGGACTGAATGCCGGTACGGCCGCCGGTATCGGTGGCTCCATCATCCCGTCGCAGGAACTCGACATCGACCTCGAGCCGGGCGGCATCACCACCGTCCCGTTCCTCGAAGGCCAGGAGTTCGACGGACCTTCCGCTCTCGTGCGGATGCAGGGTATGCACGGGTTCATCTCCGGTGCGATCGGTCCGGTCACCATCCGGCCGTACGCGATGGCCGTCACCGCGAACGGTGACTCGGTCATGACCTACGGTGTGCCGCAGAAGCTCAACTAGGCAGCACGCTCGATCGAGTGACTGTGGGAGGCCGCCGGACCGACGTCCGGCGGCCTCTGCCGTGTGGTCTGGACGACGACACCACTGGTGATCCACAACGACACCCCGATCAGTGCGAGGACGAACAGCGCCCAGTGCCCCACGTAGACACCCAGGATCGCCCCGATCGTCAATGCGAGTCCGGCGTGCACTGCAACCTCACCACCCCCCGTGCCGAGCACATGATCTTCGGGACCGGAGAGGTCGCGCGGCGGCCTTCCTGCATCGGGCATGACCGCTCCTCGCCGCAACCTGCACTCCCCTCGAAGGGCGGATGCTTCCGCTCCTGGACTGGGTGCGGAGTTCCCTCGCTCGAGCCGGGATAAACGCGGACCGACCGATCAGTTTCGGGTGACCACCACGAAGGGTCCGGTCTCGGACACCGTGAATCGGGGGTCGTCGAACAGTTCCTTCGGAAACGTCACCGTGTAGCGGCGAACGTTCGGATCGTTGGGGTAGACATCCTCCGCGAGGCGCAAGGTGTACCCGTCGGGGCCCTGGCGGAAGACGAAGGCGTCGGGCGCGCGCCACGGCGATGCGTCGAGGGCCGATAGCAATTGGTCGGGAGTGTCGAGTTCACTCCAGTCGGCGATGGTCTGTGCGCGACCGGCGAAGTCGGCCAACGGGTTCGAATAGTGGGACGTCAGTGCCTGGAACCCGAGATACGGGTAAAAGCTGAGGAAGGTGGTGTCGGCGGTCAGGACCACCGTGTCGTCACGTTCGCGCGGGACCTGCTCCTGCACGAGTTCGTCCACCGCGGCGAAATGCGCGGCCGCACCGGGCGGACGTTTGTCGGCGCGCTCACCGTTGCCGTCGGTGTCGGTGTAGGCGACGGCGATGTCGGAATCGAGGTGCCGGGGAATGTTCTGGACGAAGGAGAACCCGCCCAGCACGCCGATCACCAGAATCGCGCCACGAACTCGGGGATTGTCGCTCGTGGCCAGCAGGAGCCAGCCGGCGAACTCGACGAATCCGAACACACCTGCCGCACCGAGCAGGACGATCAACACCGGCTCGAGCCGGAAGGACAGGAGGGTGTTGCCGAGAGCGGCGAGAGCCATCGACATCATCGACCACACGTAGATGGCCACCACCCCGACCCCGAGTGCCTGCGCGCGACGCGACGTGGTTGCCCGGCCGACCAGCCAGATGGTCCCGAGTAGGCACAGGGCGCCCGTCAGCGAGAAGTGGATCATCGGCAGTGGGAGACGCGCCCCCGCTTCGGGCAGGTAGTGCAGCGCAGTTCCCGACGCGGCAGGCGAGCCGTGGATCACTTCGAGGAGATATGGACCCCAGACCAGGAGGGCAATCAGCCCGGACACCACCGCCACCACGGCCAACCGGAGAAGCGGGTCGATCGCCCCCCGCCACGTCTTCTGCGATCGCACCAGGAGTGCGGCGGCGAGCACCGCAAGCAGGGTCACCGCGAAGGCGGCCAGGCCGAGGTAGAGCGTGTAGAAGGTTGCGGCGAGACCGAGGAAGAGTCCGGTGCCGATCACCGCGCCCCAGCCGCCGCGCCCGGACACCCGGTGCAGCCCACCCCAAGCGAGAACGAGGGCGGGCCCGATCAGGAGTGCGATGATCGCCCCGTAGGGCTCGGGAGAACCGTATGCCACGACCAGCGCTGCGGTCGCGAGTGAGACGACGATCGCCAGGTCGTGCCGGATCAGGTTGCTCCACAACACGAGTGCCACCACGGCAGCCACGGCCAGCGACCCGATGGCGTAGGGCTTGAACGCTTCCCAGCCGTCCATACCGAGGAGGTCCGCGACCCGTCCACCGACCCAGAACCACCCCGCCGGGTAGTACGGCGGCAGGTCCGCGTACGTCATGTCGCGCAACGCGGGGGAGTCGGTGAGCCGTGTCAGGTACTCGGTGCGGAATTCCTGATCGACGGAGACGCCGTGGAGGTACAGCCGGGTTGCGGCGAGCGGGAGGCCGAGCGTGACCGTCACGAACCCGGACAGGCTCGCCCACGACAGCAGCCTCGCGAACCGCACTGCCCGGTGGCGCCGCACGAGCAGCACCGACACGGCGATACCGGCGACGGCCAGTACCTGGCCGACGGTGGTGACGGCCTGCGTCACATTGGACGAGCTGAAGGCCGGCCACTGCACTCGCGCGAACGCGACGAGTCCGACCGCCGCGACCACTGCGGCGACGACCGCCGCCGAAAACATCTCGGCGGCGGTCGACAGTGCCCGACGGGCGGGGGCTACGCGTGCTTCCGTCACGAGGGCGAAGCTTAGATGGGCAGCTTCTTGAAGATCGGTCGCGGGATGTGCCGCAGGATCATCATCACGTACCGGAAGGCGCCCGGCGCCCAGACCAGCTCCTTGCCCTTCTCCGCCGACGCGACGGCCAGCTTGGCCACGTCTTCCTTGTTCACCGTGAGCGGGGCTTCCTTCACATCCGCGGACATCCGGGTGCGGACCTGACCGGGACGGATCACGAGGACGCGGGGCCCGAACTCGCGCAGTGCCTCACCGAGGCCCAGGTAGAAGCCGTCGAGTCCGGCCTTGGTGGAGCCGTACACGAAGTTCGACCGGCGCACACGCTCGCCTGCGGCGGACGACATGGCGATGATCTGGCCGTAGCCCTGCGCTTTCATCTTCTCGCCGACCAGCACGCCCACCGACACCGCTGCCGTGTAGTTGACCTCGGCGATCTGGACGGCCTTGCGCTGGTTCTGCCACAGTTCCTCGGCGTCACCGAGCAGGCCGAACGCGACGATGGCGACGTCGACGTCCCCCTTCGCCCAGGCTTCGTCGATGACTTTCGGATGGCTCTCGGTGTCGACGGCGTCGAAGTCGATGACGTCGACGGCGTTCGCTCCGGCAGCCGTCAGCTGCGCCACTGCGGCGTCCCGGCCGGGGTCGCCGGGCAGAGCGGCGAGGATCACCCGCATCGGAGCCTTCTTCAGGTACTCCTCGCAGATGGCGAGACCGATCTCGGAGGTGCCACCGAGGAGCAGGAGGGTTTGCGGGTTCCCGACGGCGTTGATCACAGTTCCAACCTTCTGGACATATCGGAGGCAAAGACATTGGTGGGGTCGTACTTGCGGCGGGTGGCGATCCACTCGTCGATCCGCGGGTACATGGAGTGGAAGGTCTCGGCGGTGGTCCGCGAATCCTTGGCGGTGTAGAGGCGTCCACCGAACTTCAGCACGCGCTTGTCCAGCTCGGTGACGAACTCGTTCAAGCCCGGCTTGATCCGGAAGTCGACGCAGATGTTCCAACCGGGGATCGGGAAACTCAGCGGCGCCTGGTTGCCCTCACCGAACAGCTTGAACACGTTGAGGAACGAGTGATGCCCCGACTTCTGGATGTCGCGGATGATCGCCTTGAACTCGTCGACTGCCTCCGGCGGCACCACGAACTGGTACTGCAGGAAGCCGTTGGAACCGTACGCGCGGTTCCACTCCCCGAACATGTCCAGCGGGTGATAGAACTGCGTCAAGTTCTGCACCTTGCCGCGGTAGGTCCCGGACTTACGGAACCACAGCTCGCCGATCAACGAGAAGTTGAACTTGTTGGCCAGCCCGTTCGGGAAGATGTCGGGGAACGTCATCAACTGCGGTGCGTCGAACGCCAGCGGATTCTTCTGCAGCTTCTCCGGCAGCTGGTCGAGCTTGGCCAGAGATCCGCGGGAGATTGCGGCGCGGCCGAGCTTCGGCGGCGCCGCGATGGCGTCGAACCACGCGCTCGAGTACTCGTAGTTCGCCTCGCTGCCGTCGCTGTGCAGGGCGATCGTCTCGTCGAGGCTGCCCGTGACGTCGCCGTCGGCGATGAAGTACGCCGTCTCGGTCGGCGTCATCTTGATGGTCGCCCGGAGGATGATGCCCGTCAGGCCCATGCCGCCGATCGTCGCCCAGAACAGCGCGCCCTTGGGGTCGTTGCGGCCGCCCTTCGGCGTGAGCTTGCGCACCTGACCGTCGGCGGTGAGCAGATCCAGCGACACGACGTGGTTGCCGAAGCTACCCGCGCTGTGATGGTTCTTCCCGTGGATATCGGAGCCGATGGCGCCGCCGATGGTGACCTGGCGGGTGCCGGGCAGCACCGGGACCCACAGGCCGAACGGCAGGGCGGCCTTCATCAGCTGGTCCAGATTGACGCCGGCATCGACGTCCACGAGATGGGTCTCACGGTCGATGCGGTGAATGCGGTTCAGCGCATTCATGTCGATGACCAGGCCGCCGGCATTCTGCGCGGGGTCGCCGTACGAGCGGCCGAGGCCGCGGGCGATCACCCCGCGCTGCAGGTGAGAGGGCTTCGACTCGTTCTTCTCCGCGACCTGGGCGACCGCTCGCGCGATCACGTCGACATCGGGAGTGGACAGCACCTGCGCCGTGGTGGGCGCGGTTCGTCCCCAGCCGGTGAGGGTGCGGGTCTGTGTGGGGAGCGCCTGGGTGGGCGTCTCTTCTGCTGTCGTGGACATCGAGATAGAGGCTACCTGGCGGTAGGACCCACCGGCCCTGTGCGTACTTATCAACAGTGGGGGGTTAACAAGTACGCACGGGTGGTTACTCTCGTCGTCGTGTCAGAAACCCAGCCGAGTCACGAGCACGAACATCACGTTCCCCTCCCGGTCGAGATTCCCGTCACCGAGAACATCGCGGACGACGCACTGGACCTGAAGACGCAGATTGTGCGGTTCGTCCTGACCGGCGGGTTGTCGGCGATCGTCGACTTCGGCCTGTATTGGTTGCTCCTCGAACTGGTGGGACTGCCCGTCAACGTGGCCAAGTCGATCAGCTTCATCGCCGGCACCACCACGGCGTATCTCATCAACCGCCGGTGGACGTTCAAAGCGGAGCCGAGCCGGGCCCGTTTCGTCGCGGTCGTGATCCTCTATGCGGTGACCTTCGCGGTGCAGGTCGGTCTCAACTGGGTCATGTACCAGGCATTCCCCGACGAGTGGTGGCGCTTGCCGTTGGCGTTCGTCATAGCGCAGGGAACGGCAACGGTCATCAACTTCGTCGTCCAGCGCGCGGTGATCTTCAAAATCCGCTGACCGCCCGGCCTCGAGACCGTTCCTGCGGTCCTTTCGTCGTGATCGAGCCTACGGTGCTTTCGTCGTGATCGAGATTGCATAACGACCCGGCGACAGCGGCTGCGCGGGCGGGATTCTCCTGCACAATCGGGCAATGCTCATCGTTCTCGATACATCGGCGGTCACGCGAGATTCTCGTTTCGAGACTTTCGTGCGCACGGCCGTGGACCGGGGTGTCCGGGTCGCGGTTCCCCGGCTCGTTCTGCTCGAGATCGCCGACCGGTACCAGCGGGAGTCGGCGGCGATGATCGAAGCGCTCACCGTCCAGGCCAGGATGTACGACCGGCTCGGACTGCGGGACGACCTGTCCCTGTTCGTCGATGTGGCCCGTGCGAAGGCCGGCGGGTACGTGGTCGCCCTCGCCCGCGAATTGGAGAAGATCGGCGTCGAGGTGATCGAGCCGGTGGGGTGCTCGCACGTGGAGATTGCCCAGCGCGCCGTCCAGCGCCGGCGCCCCTACCGGGAGAAGAAGAGGTACGACGGCTACGCGGCGACGGTGAACTGGCTGACTGTCCTCGATCTGGCTGATCGTCACCCGGACGGTGTCGTGTGGGTCAGTGCCAACACCCGATCTTTCGGGGGCGGTGAGCCCCCGGTATGGCACGACGAGATCGCAGCCGAACTGCGGGAACGCCGACTGGACGGGCGTGTGTGGTGGGCCACCAGCCTGGCCGACGTGGACCTCCGCACCGAGGAACTACCCAGCCCGGAGCCCGAACCGGTCATCCTGGAAAGTTCGGTTCCGCCTCCTGTGCCTCCGGAGAAACAGTGGCCCCCGGTGGAACAGGAGCGCCCGGTGGTACCGGGTCCGCCGCCGGTCATCGTGCCGCGCCCACGCGCCGCACCTCAGCGCATTCCGCCGTCCGGGAAGGCAGACAACGGTGGGCGCCGCGGCTTCGGGAAGATGATCGGGGGGCGCACCCGGCGCGTGAGCATCGTCGAGGAGCTCGACGACGTCGATTTCGGCTGATCCGGCTCGCTACCCGGCTGGTCACGACTCGATGCCGATGCGCCGATGTGGGACAAACGCGGCGCCCGATACTTCTACCGTGGAGAGACGCCCGTCAACGAAGACGGGCGTCGGCGACGAGGGAGCGGGCATGGATTCTGTGCCGAACGACCGCCACACACCTGCGGAACAGCGGATCGGGAAACCGACGGTGCAGTACCGGCCCGGTGCCCGACTCGCCGGGCCGAGTATGGAATCCCAGCTCCTCTACCAGGCCTGTCGCTGGTTTCTCCGCCCTGTCGTCCGAATGGCCCCGATCAACGAGTCCGCCATCCGTCGTGCGGCACTGCTCGACCTCGCCGCGGGAATGCGGCCCGCGTCCGGCATTCGCCGCCAGAAGGTTCGACTGCCCGGCTTCGACGCCGAGGTCGTGCGGGCTCCCGGAGTCTCGCCGGACCTGAGTGAGGGCGTCGTTCTCTACCTTCACGGGGGTGGATTTCTGTGTTGTGGCCTGAATACGCACCGGCCGGTGGTGGCGACCATCGCGAAACTCACCGGACTGCCGGTGATGCACGTGGGCTACCGGCAGTTGCCCGACACGAACATCAGCGGATCGGTCGACGACTGCCTGACGGCGTACAAGTGGCTGCTCGAGAACGGTGCCCGGGCGGGCGGGACGGTCTTTGCCGGTGATTCCGCAGGCGGGTTTCTGGTGTTCGCGACGGCGCTGAAAGCCCGTGAGGAGGGCGTCGATCTGCCTGCCGGACTCATCGGGTTGTCCCCGTTGCTCGATCTGGACTGCGCGGAGAAGTCGGTACACGTCAACGCGGCCAAGGACGTGTTCGCACCGATCGAGGCGCTGGTCACCATCGGGAAGCTCGGAGCCGAGGTCGACGGCGTGCTCGACCCCGCGTTGTCGCCGGTGAACGGCAATCTGGTGGGAATGCCGCCGTCGTTGCTGATCGCCGCGGAAGGTGAAGTGTTACGGTCTGATTCGGAGTTGATGGCGCACCGGCTCAGCGCCGCGGGGGTGGCAACCACGTTGCAGATCTGGGACGGGCAGGTGCATGCATTTCCGGCGCTGTGGCCGGGGCTGCCGGAAAGCCGTGCGGTGCTGCGGCGGATCGCCAGATTCGTGGCTGTCCGTGTCCGGCGTGACGACGGGATGGTGCAGGGCGCCACGGCGTGACGGTCAGCGCGGCGGGCCCTCGTCGAGGACGATGGTGGCTGCCTGCGACTGCCCGCGGTCGTCGAGCCAGAGCACCGACACCGTGTCGCCGGGGTGTTTCGCGTTCATGCGTTCGCTGAGTTCGGTCGACGAGCGGACGGGTGCTCCATCGAAATCGGTAATGATGCTGCCGATCTCGAGTCCCGCGTCGTCTGCCGGGGTCCCGATGCCGACCCACAGCACTTCGGCGCCGCGCTCGTTGTTCGTGACGTTGATGCCGAGAAGTGCTGTGTCGCCGACGTGTACGGTGGATGACGTCCTGCCGGCACGGACCTGATCGACGACGGCCATCGCGGTGGTGATGGGGACGGCATACGAACGTGGTTGCGCGGGTGGAGGGGTCGACGGATCGGAGTCCGCGTTGCCCGCGGTGTTGACCCCGATCACGGTGGCGGTGGCGTCGACGAGGGGACCGCCCGAGTCGCCCGGGCGCACTGCGGCGTCCACTTCGATCAAGCCGCTCAACCGGTTCCGGGAACCGTCCGTCGAGCTTCTCGCGGTGATCGACTGGCCCACGTCGGTGACGAAGCCCCTTGCCGGCACCGGATATCCGTTGCCCTCGGCGTTGCCCACGGCTGTCACGGGGTCACCGATCCGGGTGGCGGGCGAGGTCGCCAGCGTTGCCGTGGGCAGCGAATCCGCGCCCTGGAGTTGGAGCACCGCGATGTCGCGCGAGCTGTCGTAGCCCAGGACGTCCACCACATATTCGGCACCGTCGGCGAGGGTGACCGCGCTGATGTCGAGTGCGCCGTCGATCACATGATGATTGGTGAGAACGATGCCGTCGGGTGTCACCACGATGCCCGTACCTGCGGTGTCGACGAGTCCCGAATCCGCGACGAGCGTGACGATGACCGGTACGACGCGTGCCTCGATCTCCTCGGGGGTGAGGACGACCGGCGGAGGTGGGGCGGGGGCGGGGGCGGCGGGCTGAGCCACGCTCACCGTGGGCACGCCCGCCTCCCGAACCGGCAGCGGGTTCAGGAGTACACCGCCGGCCACCGCCACCGCCACGGCGACGACCGATGCGGTGCGGGAGCTCGGCATGCCCGGCTACCTCCGTCGAGGGGTGCGGCTCACGACTGTTTCAGAGATCCCCAACCGTGCCAGGTGTCGATGTCGATCCACGCGCTTACCCGTGCCCGGTCCCGGACCGGATACGGGTTGCCGGTGTAGTGCCGGGCGATGCGGTCGATGTCGTCGAGATTCTCGTCGTCGACCAGCTTGACTACCCGGCCCTGGATGCTGACGTGGGTGATCCAGTCCTGTGGGTCCATCGCAGTGAGGCTCACCCGCGGATCGTGGCGCAGATAGTCGAGCCGCTTGCGCCCCGAATCCATGTTGACCAGCACTTTCCCGTCCTCGTAGAGGTACCAGGTGGCCACCGACACGGGCTGCCCGTCCGGTCGGACGGCGGTGATGGTGGCGTAATTGGGCCGCGCGAACATCTCCGCGGCTTCCTGCGGGAGGGGAGGCTTCGGCATGGTGACCTCTCGTCGGGTGGTGCGCTCACGTTCCAGTGCGAAAGATACCCCGACTACCCCTAGCGGGTGTCGCGGAACCGGGGAGTGCGGTCCTCCTTGCGTGCGGCGGTGGCTTCCTCGAAGTTGTCGGTGAGCAGCCGCACGAGGAGTTGCCCGAGACCTTCCTGGTGGATGTGGGACTCCAGCGATGCCGCGTCGAGTCCCGACCACAGGGTGCGCTTGGTCAGCTCCAGGCCCGGCCGGGAGAACGTCGCCATCCGCTCGGCCAGGTCGAAGCACGCGCCCAGTAGGTCGTCGGCAGGCACACACCGCGACACCAAGCCGATCCGCTCGGCTTCCTCGGCGTGGACGTCTCGGCCCGACAGCATGATCTCGAAGGCACGGGACGAGCCGATCGCACGAGGAAGTAGGTAGCTGAGTCCCAACTCGCTCGCGGTGAGCCCGTTGTTGATCCCGGCGGCCCGGAAATAGGCGGCATCCGAGGCGATCCGGACGTCGGATGCGAGCGCGAGGCACAGCCCACCGCCGATGGCGGCACCGTTGACTGCGCTGATCACCGGCTGGTGCATGCGGCGAAGCGCAAGCACGACGTTGTCCAGCATCTCCATCGCACGCAGGGCGACGGTCGGCCGGGTCAGGCCGTCGATGTGCGGCGGGCTGCCCGCGGACGTCTGGTCCGCGCCGGAAGAGAACCCCTTTCCGGCGCCGGTGACCACGACAGCTCGTATCGCGTTGTCGTGGCTGATCCGTTCCAGCGTTTCCCGAAACGGCACCATGACGTCGAACGCCATCGCATTCATGCGTTCCGGGCGATTGAGCGTCACCAGGGCGACGCCCGGCCGTGGATGGTCGACGAGAACGAAGCTCACAGCGTCTCCTAGGCGGGCGATACCGGTGTCCGGTCGCCCTCCATACTAGAACACGTTTCAGTTGTCGGGGCTCTGCTGCGACTTCTCCCGATGCGCGTTCATGGTGACGGTGAGTGGTCGACCTCCGACGTTGCTGACAGCGCCGCCACCGAGCGCATCACCGGCCGCCACACTTCCTCGAGTACGGCGGGGTCGATGATCAAGCTCAGGTGCCCACCGTTCGCGAGACGCCGCGTGATGTGCTCCGGTGGGGTGGAGATGTGGCGTTCCAGCGCCCACACCTGCTCGGGTGGTGTGAACTCGTCATCGGAGCCCGCTATCAAGAAGACGGGACACGAAATCGACTCGAGCGTGACCTTTCCCGCTTTCACGCGGAGCTCGTTCGAGATCAGCCGATTCGTCAGGAACAGCTCCTCGATCATCCAGTCGCGGAATCGGTCCGGTAACTGCTGCGACCATGCGAACCACCGTCTACGCTCGAGATAGCGTTCCACGGACTCCGGTTCATCAATGTGCGCAAGCAGCGTCATGGCGTGTTCGAACTCCGCAGTGGGTCTCCCCAGGGGGACGCCGGCCGCTTCACCGAGTCGATACTGCAATCCGGCGATTGCTACGGCGCACGCCCGCAGCCATGCGGCGCTCGGATCACGCAACCAGCTGCCCATCACCTCGACGACGTGCGGTCGTCCGGCGTGGAAATCGATCGGCGCACCTGCGATGACGAGTGAGTGGGCCGCGGCGGGATGAAGTGCCGCGAAAATCGTGGTAAGCCATCCACCCTGGCTGAAGCCGACCAGGTTGATCCTGCCGCCCAGGAAGTCGGTTGTCTCGGTGAGCAATTCAAGGTAGTCGTCGATCGACGCGTTGATGTTGTCGGGACTGCGGCCGTGCCAGTCGAGGCAGTAGAGGTTGTCGATTCCGGCCTCGCGGAGCGTGTGCATCAGACTCCGTCCGTCCGCATAGTCCACGATCGAGGAGGCGCGACCCGAGTGGGGTGGGATCACCAAGGTCGGGATCTGGTCGGTGGGTCCGTCGGTGGAGTAGTTCCGGCAATCGGCCAGTCGACCCCGACGAGCAACGTCACTGTGATGCGCCCACTTCGGGCATTCGCGCGAGCTCACCGCAATCCAGAACGAAAGAACGTCGTCGGCGATGTCGAACGGATTCGCCCTTCGTCGACAGAGTCCTGCCAAGTACCCCGACCATCCCTCGACTGCCGCCGCCCCCACCTCGAGCGGGAGAAGAGCGAGGTCTCTCCAGGGCCTATTCCCTGCTCTCGTCATGCAGCTGGCTCCTGTCGCGTGCATGTGCGTGCTTTCACTGGCAGACGACGATGGCCGGGATGTGTCATCCCGGCCATCGCTGCTTTCACGTTATTTCAGCACTGAGCGTGCGGCGTCGGTGAACGCCGTGCTGATCCCGTTGACGAGGGACACCTGTGCCTTCGTGAGGCTACTGATCCACTCGACGTTGCTGCTGGTGCCGATCTTCTCCTGGAATTCGAGGACACTGCCGAGCGCCTTCTCGTAGGTGTCGAGAGAGAGGTTTCCGCTCTGCTTCGCGGCGTCGACCACTTTCTCGTTGAGGGATGAGATCCGCTCGGTCGATTCGTCGAGTGCCTTGCTGAGGCCGGCAGCCGCTGCGGTGGTGGCGTCGGTGACTGTCTTGGCTGTGGTCACGTTCTTACTCCTTGGGTGGGGGTAACGTCAGTAAGAACATTAGCAGGTTAGCAATCTGATTGCTAACACGTCTGTCGCCTGATTACTGGGAGACGTACGTTCCCGGGGCCTCGGCAAGGACAGGATGCTTGGCACTGCCCATTGCCGGCGGTGCCACCATGTCGCCCGCGCGAGAAGCTGACCACTGTGTCCAGTCCTCCCACCACGAGCCGGAATGCTTCTCGGACAAAATCTGCCAGTCCGCCGGATTTGCGGGCATGGTCCGGCGTTCGCTCGAGTCGGGTGCGCCGACGGTATGGAAGAAGCACCGGTTGTTCGGTGGATTGACCGCACCGGCGATGTGGCCCCCGTTGGTGAGGACGAAACGCACGTCTCCACCGAGTAGATGCACACTCTTATACGACGAGGTCCACGGCACGATGTGGTCGTTGACGGCACCGACGATGTAGGAATCGCATGTTACCTTCGTCAGATCCAGCCGCTGACCGTCCAATACGTATTCCCCAGAGGATAATTCGTTTCGGCCGTAGAGGGATCGCAGGTACTGGGAGTGCATCGTGGCGGGCATCCTGGTCTTGTCCTCGTTCCACGCGAGGATGTCGAACGCGGCCGGCTTTTCGCCCTTCATCCAGCGCGAGACCCAGTAGCTGAAGATCAACTCTTTGGCCTTGATCAGGTCGAAGGTGCCACTCATCTCTTCGCCGGACAGAAAGCCCTGCCGCCGCATACGCATCTCGACACGATCGAGGGTGTCTGGATCGACCAGAAGCTTCAGCTCGCCGACCTCGCTGTAGTCGAGCAGCGTGTTCAACATCGTCAGTGAGTTGATGCGGTCGTCCCCGGTTGCAGCGAGACGGGCCGCTCCCATCGCGGCCATAGCGCCACCGAGGCAGATGGAGAGGATGTCGATCTTCCCCGAACCGGTGACCTCTTCGGCGACGTCCATGGCGGCAGCGAACCCGCGAAGGTAGTAGTCGTCCATCGTGATGTCCATCATGGACCGGTCGGGATTGCGGTAGGAAATCGCAAAGACTGTGCGCCCGTGCGCGACCGCCCACTCGATGAGGCTGCGTTTCGGCGCGAGATCGAGTATGTAGTACTTGTTGATCCACGGTGGGGAGACAAGGATCGGGACCGCATGCACGGAGGGGGTCTGCGGTTGGTACTGGATCACTTCGATCAAGTCGTTGCGAAAAACGACTTTGCCCGGCGTGGCTGCAAGGTTGTCACCGAGAGTGAAGGCGGCCCGATCGACTTTCACCGGCTGCCCCTTCCGCTTGATGACGTCCTCGGCAGCGAAAAGGGCACCGCGAACGAGGCTCGCCCCGCCGGTGTCGAACGCGCGCGTCAGTACACCCGGATTGGTGAGCGGGAAATTGGTGGGCGACAGGGCGTCGAGCATCAAGTTCACGATTTGCCGTGCCTTGGCGTCCTGTAGTTCGTCTCCCGCGCCCGCCTCTGTGAGGTCTTCCGCGAGTTCACGAGTCGCGAGATAGCTTTGGTGCAGAGAGAAGAACGCGGGATTCTCGCGCCACGCCGCGTCTGCGAACCTCTTGTCGCTCGGGTCGACCGGGACGGGAGGTTGGGCGTCGACGTCGTTGAACACTCGAACAGCAGCCGCCGGAATGTGGGCGAGGTGAGTGGCGTAGTTCGTCGACGCGGCGACGACGGCCTGAGGATTCTTTGCTGCACGGCCGGCGACGGACGCCACCGCGGGGCCCCAGCCGATGGGGTCGATCCGCGAGGCGATCTTCTTGTGCAGGTTGTCGATCACACGTTGCTCCCCAAAAATCGAATCGTCATATCCGCCACGCACGCCGGACGTTCGGAGCCGTCGACGGACATGGTCAGGGCCGACGTCACCTGATAGCCGCCCCTACAGGCTTTCACGGTGGTGACCTCAGCGGTCAAACGCAGGTGAGAACCGACGGGAACGGGCGCCGTGAACCGTGCATTGCCTATACCGCAATTGATCACCTGCTCGCTGTCGACGACATCGATCAGTTGCCAGAATAAACTGGGTGCCAACGACAATGTGAGAAATCCGTGCGCAATTGTCGTCCCGAGCGGACCTTCCTTCGCGCGCTCGGGATCGGTGTGGATCCATTGGTGATCATTCGTCGCATCGGCGAACATGTTGATCTGTTGCTGAGTGATCTGTACGGCACTCGACGTGCCGAGTTCAATACCGACGAGGGTGGGGAGGTCTTCGAGTGCGACGGCGCGCGCGGTGGTGTGTTCTGTCTGCACGGTATTCCTGTGAGGTGATCTTGCTGCGGATCCCGCAGAGGCGAAGAGTGGGACGGCGCCGGTGGCGCCTGATCACACGTTGACACAGGAACGTTTGAACTGCATATTACCGAGGGGTATACTGCACGGTCAGTTGCGTCGGCGTACTTTCATGGCTGCACGAGCCGGTCCATATGGCGTCTCTATCTGCGGGGACTCGTCGTCACACCTATGTTTACCAGTCCATGTGACATGCGGCACAGTCGTGGGTGGTCGGTGATGTGCGTGACGCACTCAGTCTTGTGGTCCGGTGCTCGGACGCTTCCGTTTGGCGATGGTGAGCTGCCGGAAGGCCTCGTACATTTCCTCGATCGCCTTACGCTGCGCATTGGTGAGGTCCGGGTCCTCCCGGATCGCCGTTATCACTGCGGAGGCGGAGTCCTTCTGGGCTCGCGACGCCTCCGACACCAGCATGTCAGCGGACAGATGAAGCTGATCGGCGATGGCCTGCAGGACACGGTCGCTCGGCTCCCGGAGGTTCCGCTCGATCTGTGACAGGTACGGATTCGAAATTCCCACCATCGCAGCCAACTGACGCATCGGGAGTTCGGCCATCTCCCGCTGGCGCCTGATCAACTCACCAAGCGTCAGTCCGCGCGGAGCCTCTCGATCCATGAGTGCATTCTAGGCCTTCGGCCTCGTGCGCCTTTCTGGTAGCTGGGACTACCAGAAAGGCGCACGGGCGCGGAGCGCCTAGAGCGTGCGAGAGATAAGTTCCTTCATGACCTCGTTGGATCCGGCGTAGATGCGCTGGATCCGGGCGTCGGCGTACATCTGGGCGATGGGGTATTCGAGGATGTAGCCGTATCCCCCGAAAAGCTGTACGCAGCGGTCGATCACGGAGCACTGCTGGTCGGTGAGCCAGTATTTGGCCATTGCGGCGGTGGGGACGTCGAGCTCACCGCGGAGATGCTTGACGATGCAGTCGTCGAGGAAGGTGCGCGACACCCGGGCGATTGTGGCGCACTCGGCCAGTTCGAAGCGGGTATTCTGCAGGTCGAACAGGGTCTTGCCGAACATCGTCCGGGACTTCGCGTACTCCACGGTGAGGGCGACCGCTCGTTCGATCGCAGCGACTGCGGCAACACCGCAGATCAATCGTTCCTGGGGAAGCTGCTGCATCAGTTGGACGAAGCCGGCACCCTCGGTCGGACCGAGGAGATTCTCGGCGGGCACTCGGACGCCGTCGAAGAACAGTTCGGTGGTGTCCTGCCCTTTCTGTCCCACCTTGTCGAAGATTCGTCCCCGCGTAAAACCCGGAGTGTTGTCGTCGACTTCGGCGACGATCAGCGACACTCCTTTCGCGCCGAGTGCGGTGTCGGTCTTGGCGGCGACGATCACCAGATCACAGTTGTAGCCGTTCGAGATGAAGGTTTTGGTACCGGTGAGGAGGTAGTCGTCGCCGTCCCGCACCGCCTTGGTCGTGATGCTCTGGAGGTCAGATCCGGTTCCGGGTTCGGTCATGGCGATCGCACCCACCCATTCGCCACTCGTGAGGCGGGGCAACCACCGCAATTTCTGGTCTTCGGTCCCGTAGGCGTTCAGGTAGTGCGGGACTATTCCCGAATGCACGCCCAGCTGAAGCGAATGGTCACCGGCCAGAACCTGTTCATGGAACAGAACAGCGTCGTGCGCGAAAGTGCCGCCGCCACCCCCGTATTCGACGGGAATCGACATGCCCGACAGGCCCAGGTCACCAAGAGTGCGGTAGACCTCCCGGTCGGGAAAGCCTTGCTGTGCGAAGCGGGATTGGTGCGGAATCACCTCCCTGGCGAAGAAGTTGCGTGCGAGTTCGGCTACGGCGCCGAGGTCCTCGTCGATCCAGGCGGAGTTCGTCAGTGTGGAAGCAGGAGAGATGGTCATCGTCTTCTTTCGACATCGGTGGAGAGTTGCCCTCAGCCTGCGACTGCGGGCACAGAGTCCGCCCGGTGCAGCGTGGCTACCTGGACGCCCTCAGGCACGGGCTGGGCGTAGAGGTTTTCGATCTCGGGCGCGTATTTTGCGGCGATGGGCGTGCGTCGCAGCTTCATGGTGAGGGTCAATTCGTCACTGCCGGGCTCCCAGAAAGAGGGCAGAACAATGAACTTCTTGATCTGCTCTACCCGTGAGAGGCGGCTGTTTCCTGCCGCGACCGCGTCGGCAACCACGGCAATGACGGCGGGGTGTGCTGCCAGAGTCGCGGCATCCGCCTCCACGTGAAGCTGTGCCGCGTATCCGGCTGCGCCGTCGGGGTCCAACGTGATCAGCGCGGTGTTGTACGGCCGTGCGTCACCGATGGTGGACACGTTCCCGATGAGCGAGGATTGGGCCTTGATCGCATTCTCGATCCCGGCCGGCGACATGTTCTTGCCCGAAGAGTTGATGATCAACTCCTTCTTCCGGTCGATGATGGTGAGATATCCGTCGTCGTCGACGGTCACCACATCTCCCGTGGACAGCCAGCCGTCCGCGTCGACTGCCTCCGCTGTTTTCCCCGGCTCACCCCGGTAGCCCTGCATGACCAGCGGGCCTCGGACGAGGAGTTCGCCGTCGTCGGCGATCCGCATCTCCATGCCGGGGATGATTCTGCCGACCGTTCCCAGTCTGGTGGGGTCCGCCGCGGCGGCGCTCGCGATGCACGTCAGTTCCGACATGCCCCAGATTTCCGAGATGTTCAGACCGAGCGAGCTGAAGAATGCCAGGGTGTCAGCGGGGATGGGGGCCGCGCCCGATACGGCCCACCGGAGGGCGTCGAATCCGAGTTGCGCCCGCAGAGGTGCCAGCACTCGCGTATCTGCAGAAACGAATTCGGCTTCGAGTTCCTCGGGTACGGGTTGGCCGGCCCGCAGCATCGCAAACCGGCGGGCGCCCACCGCGAGGCCCCATTGCAATCCCTGGCGCCGGGTTTCCTCCGGCTCGTCGGCTACCGCCCGCTCCACTGCGACCTGGAGCTTTTCCCAGACGCGTGGGACTGCACCCCAGATGGTCGGCCGGCAATCGGGGAGGGCGGCGGCGATCTGTGAGATGTCCTCGACAACGGTGATTTCGGTGCCGAAGACCATCTGGAAGTAGAGGCAGGTCATCCGGTCGGCGATGTGCGCGGAGGGCATGAACGAGGTGATCCGGTCGCCGAATTCGATCGGCAGGATCTCGCGCACTGCGCCGGCCTCGAACAGCAATGCGGCGTGGGTCGATTCGACGCCCTTGGGCTTTCCGGTGGTCCCCGAGGTGTAGATGAGCGTGGCAACGTCGTCCGGTTGCACGGCTCGCCAGGCCGAGTCGAAGTCGAAGTCAGCGGGACGCAGAGTTTTCATCTGGTCCAGCGAGAGGGTTCCGGTGGGTGCGCTCCCCGAGTCGACATCGACGACGACGATCCGCGAGGGCTGCACGCCGGATTCTCTGATCCGTTCGACGTACTGCGCCTCGCACACGACCACTTTCGCTCCCGCGTTGCGGAGGACATGGGCGATGGCGTCCGGCGGTGAGGTGTTGTAGATCGAGAACGAGGTGGCACCGACGTGTTGGGCACCCACGTCCACCGGGTAGAAGTCGAGGCGGTTTCCCATCATGAGTGCCACGGTGTCCCCGCGTCCGACGCCGAGCCCGGCGAACCCGGCCGCCACGTCCCGTACCTGTTCCGCGTAGTCCCGCCAGGTGAGTACTTCGTTGCCGCCCACGGTCCGGAGTGCGACCGAGTCGGGGGCGATGGCTGCGACGCGTTGGAAGGCCTCGCACAGGGTGATCGGAGCTCGAGTCGGGGTCATGGCATCTTCCTGCTGGCGGTGGGTGATCCGGGAGTGGTGGAGGTGGCGGGTCGGGCGTCGAGTTCACGGATGAGTTCGTGGCAGTCGCGGTCGGCGACGAGGTAACCGTCGGCGAGGACATTCACCAGTCCGCGTCCGAGCGCCCACGGTTGCCAGGCCGCGGGTGCCAGGGTGCGGCCGGCACGGCGGGCGATGGCGTCGGCGATGACGGTCGCGGCGTCCTCGGCACTGATGCGGCGGCGCAACGGCCGCGGCAGGCGGGCGTCGAGTTTTCGGCCGAGCTCGTCGTCGTCCAGGGTTGCGCGTGCCAGTTGGGTGTCGACCATGCCGAAGTAGGCGACACCGGCGGAGGCGCCGTAACCTGCGAGTTCGAGGCGCAGGGCGCGGCCGAGTTGCTCGACGGCGGCCTTGCTGATCATGTACGACGCCCCGCCGAGGCCGGGCGCGAACGCGGCCGCAGACGACACCACGACGATGTGACCACGTCGTTCGATCACTTCGTCGACGGCCGGACGAATGGTGTTGAACACTCCGGTGATGTTGATGTCGATGACCCGATCGAAAGCGGCGGGGTCGATTCGGCGGAGAGTGCCCGGTGGCGGTGTCACACCGGCGTTCGCGACGACGACGTCGAGCCGCCCGGTCTGTTCGATCACGTCCTGCACGGCTGCGTTCATGCCGGCCCGGTCGCGGACGTCGGCCATGAGAGTCAGGACCCGTTCCTGTCCCAGTGCGCAGTCGGCGTCGGTGAGGGCCGCTGGATTGTTATCGATCAGTGCGACGGTTGCGCCGCGGGCGTGCAGCGCGCGCGCCGAGGCCAGTCCGATGCCGTCGCCCCCGCCGGTGATCAGGACGACCTTGCCGGCGACGTCGTACTCAGCCCCCTTCCCGGGTAACGGCAGGCCCAGGTCGCGCAACGTGCGAGCGTATGCAGTTCGTTTCTCGAAGATCGCCATCGTCAGTTCCTTCCGTGAAGCACGGTGATGAGGACGCGGACGAGAGAGTCCACCAGGCGTGTACGCCGAAATGTCGTGAGCGGCAGCACGGACGGGAATCGCTGTCTGGTCATCGCCCGTGGGAAAGTGAATTCCCTCAGGCCGTCCGCGCCGTGGACCCGACCGAATCCGGAATCATCGACACCGCCCAGGGGCAGACCGGGAACGGCTGCGTAGAGAACGTAGGAATTGACGGAGACGGCGCCGGTGCGAATTCGCCGTGCGATGTCCTCGCCGTGCTTCCGAGAGAAAACGCTGACACCCAGGCCGTATCGGCTCGCGTTGGCCCGTTCCACAGCCTCGTCCATGTTTCGGACCCTCGACACGACAAAGGTGGGGCCGAAGGTTTCCTCGGTGACCGCGATGCTGTCCTCCGGCACGTCCACGAGAACGGTGGGTTGCACGAACCGGCCCTCCACGGCGTCGGGCCCGCCGAGAACCGCCCGCCCGCCCTTGTCGAGCGCATCGTCGATGTGGCGACGGATCACGTCGACCTGCGAGGGCATCGTCATCGGGCCGATGTGCGCATCCGTGTCGGAACCGGCGCGAATGCGGGAGGCGAGGGTAACGACCTGATCGACGAACTCGTCGAATACCTTGTCGTGCACGTATACCCGCTCGACCCCGAGGCAGGTTTGCCCGGCATTGGACAGCCCGCCCCACACAGCGGCGTCAGCGGCAGAATCGAGGTCTGCGTCGGCGTTGACGATCAGGGCGTCCTTGCCGCCGCATTCCATCAGGACGGGGGTGAGCGATTCGGCGCACGCGGCCATTACTTTCTTGCCGGTCGCAGTGGATCCGGTGAATCCGATCTTGTTCACCTTTGACCGGCACAGCGCGGCGCCGGTCGAACCATCTCCGGTAACGACCTGCAGCACTGGAAATTCCGGTATCGCTTCGGTGAAAGCCTCGATCAGCCACACGCCTACGCCCGGGGTGTACTCGCTGGGCTTGTAGACCACCGTGTTTCCGGCTGCGAGGGCGAACGACAGCGATCCGAGTGGAGTGAAGACGGGGTAGTTCCACGGCCCGATCACACCGACCACCCCGAGGGGAAGGTATTCGACGCTGGCCGATTGGTTGACGGTGAGCGCGCTCGAGCGTACCGAGCGACGCCCCAGTACCTTGCCGGAATTCTTCGCCGCCCACGCGAGGTGTTCCAACGCCATCGCGATCTCGAGCATCGCGTCTGCGGGTGGCTTCCCCATCTCCCGGTGGACGAGGTCTGCGAGTTCCGTTGCCCGCCGGGCGATGATGCCACGCCAGGCATCGAGCCTGCGGGCCCGTTCAGCGAATCCCAGTGATGCCCACCAGTCGGCGGCGCCACGCGCACGGGCTACGGCGTCCTCGACGTCGCGGGTCGAGCCGAGGGGGTGAACGCCTACCACCTGTCCCGTGGCGGGACTGGTCACCTCGAATGTGGCAGGTGCGGGCATGGTAGTGGTCATCGGGTCGCGCCCTTCGGGTGGTCGAGTGCCTTGTGGGCGAGGCCGCGCGCCCATCCGCGCGTCACCCGGCGCAGCAGTGGCAGGGACAGCGCGAGGAAGGGCGTGAGCCCGGGTGCGGCCTCCACCGCGAACGTCCAGGTGAGCCGGGTGCCGTCGGGGTGCGCGTCGAGGCTGATGTCTTCGGCGAACCGCCGGATTCCGGGCCTGGACGCGCTTTCGGCGGTGAACGTGATGCGTCTGCCCTCCTCCCAGCGGTAGAAGCGTTCTCTCAGGGCAGCGGCCCCGTGTCCGAGTGTCACGGTTCTGGTGGTGCCGATACCGAAGGGCCGATGCGAGGTCCAGTCGCTCGCCGTGATCAGCCGCGACCAGGACACCAGTGCGTCGTGGGCGGTGAGGACACTCCACACGTGCGCAGGGTCCGTCGACAGGTAGACGACGTGCACGATGCGGAATCTGGCGGTCTGCAGGAACTCGTCGTCGGCGGCGGCGAGTGGGTACCAGCGCGTCACAGGTCGATCACCAGAGATCCGCCGGCCGAGCGTGACAGGCAGATCAGCATCGAGTCCTGTCGCTCGGCGTCGGTCATCGTGCGGTCGCGGTGCTCGACATCTCCGGCCAGAACCCGCACTCGACAGGTACCGCAGAAGCCCTGCTGACACGAGTAGGCGACACCCGGTACTTCCCGGCGGATCGCGGCCAGCGCGGTTTCGTCGGCGCCCACCGACACAGTCGTTCCCCGCTGGGCGAGGTGTACGTCGAACTCCTGCCCGCCGACCACCGGCAGAGCCGAAAACCGTTCGGTGTGAAGGGAGCCGGTGGGATTGAGCTGACCCATCACACGACGCGCGGTGCTCGTCAGTGGCGGTGGTCCACACAGGTAGACGGCTGCGCCAGGGGCCGCGGCGGTGAGGATCTCGGCGATATCGGGCGGGCCGTTCTCGTCGTCGGGCCGGATCTCCACACAACCGGCATAAAGCGCGAGTTCGGCGAGAAAAGGCATGGTGTCGCGCGAGCGGCCCAGATAGACAAGCCGCCAGGGTCGTCCGCGTGCGTGGCACCTTTTCACCATCGGCAGGATCGGCGTGATGCCGATTCCGCCCGCGACGAAAAGGTACGAGTCCGCAGCAACCAACGGAAAGGCGTTGCGCGGACCGCGTACGGTGACGATATCCCCGGCCTCGAGCGAATCGTGGACCTCCGCCGAACCGCCCAGTCCGCCGTCGATACGGCGGACGGCGATGCGGTACGACGACAGATCGTCGGGGTCACCGCACAAGGAGTACTGACGCTGCCGGCCGGACGGTAGGAAGAGGTCGAGGTGCGCGCCCGGAATCCAGGACGGCAACGCATGTCCTTCCGGCGACGCCAAGGTCACGCCGATGACGCCCTCCGCCTCGACTCTCACCTGCTCGATCACCAGACTCATGTCGAACCCTGTGTTGCGCACCGGCTTCGGACGCGACAGCCACGAGGCGGCGCGGCTGGCCGCGAATAAGGTCCGGTAGGCGACGGTTGCCCGAGCCGCCAACCGGAGTGCGCGGGTGGGCTCGAACTCGCGTGCGGGGGAGTCCGGCCCCGATGCCCGTTCCGAGGTGGTCATCATGATGAGTGGTCTTTCTCGCTAGGAGCGGTTGGCGGCAGGGGACTGCGCGAGGTAGCGCATCGCGACGTCCATGTCGCCGATCTGCGACGGGTGGAAGCTGGGGCGCAGGTACGGCGGAATCTCCGTCACCAGGAAGGTGATGTTGGGTACCAATCCGCGTCTGATCGCGCTGATCAGCTGCAACGGCCAGAAACGGCCCTTGTCCGTCGACGGGTCGGCGCGGAACAGGTAGTTCATCGAGGTCAGGAAGAGCAGGATCAGGGTAAAACTGGCAATCAGAGCGGTACGCACCCGCCGGGCGTAACTGCCGTCCACGTACATGAAGGCGTCGAAGGCGACATTGCGATGCTCGACCTCTTCCGCTCCGTGCCACCGGACCATGTCCAGCATCACCGGGTGCATCCCGGCCCTCTCGAGCGCGGGGTCGGTCAGCAACCACTCACCGACGACGGCGGTGTAGTGCTCCATCGCGGCGAACAGGCCCAGTCGCTCGCACAACCATGCCCGCTTCGCCCGGCCGGACAACCCACGGTCACCCAAGATTCGATCGACGAGCCAGTCCATTTTGCGTGCCATGGGCCCGATGTCCATGCCGAGTTCCGTGAGATGCTCGCGCGCGCCCTTGTGCGAGGTGGCGTGGGTTGCCTCTTGGCCGATGAAACCCACCACTTCCTCGTGGAGTCGTTCGTCCTCGATCAGGGGCAGTGCCTCGGCAAGGGTCGCGGACATCGCCCGCTCACCTTCGGGAAGGACCAGGTGCATGAAGTTGATGACGTGCGTGGCCATCGGCTCGCCGGGAACGTAGTGCAAAGGCACTCCCTCCCAAGTGAACTCGACGTCGCGGGCGGTGATCGCGTGAGACTCGTCCGTGTACCGGCGCGCGCCCGCGGGGTCGACCACCGGTTTCCGGCCGATTCGGGGAAAAGTCATCATCCTGCTGTCCTCACGGTCGGGTGTGACGGGGTTCCTGCTCTTCGGGTGACGTATTGGGCGAGGTCCGCCCGCCGGGTGCGCGCCCGGAAGCTGTGGTTGAACCCCGGATAGAAGGTGAAGTTGCGGCCCGCACCGCTCAGGTAGTAGCTGGTACAGCCGCCGACGTTCCACACCGACTTCTGCAAACGCCTGTCCACGTCGTCGACGAATGCTTGTTGCACCTCGGGGCGGATGTCAATGCTCGTCATGCCCTGCGAGTCCATCTGCCGGAGAGCGCTGACGATGTACTCCACCTGGGCCTCGATCGTCACCACCTGCGAGGTGTATGTGACGGAATTGGGGCCGAGGAGCATGAAGAAGTTGGGGAAGCCGCTGATCGTCGTGCCGAGAAATGCGCGGGCATTGCCGTTCCAGGCCTCGGCCAACGTGCGGCCGTCCCGCCCGCGGACCACGTCGAAGGCCGGGTTGTCGGTCAGCCTGAAGCCGGTGCCCATCACGATCGTGTCCAGTTCGTGCAGTGCGCCGTCGGCGGTCACGATTCCGCCCGGTCGCACTTCCCGTATTCCCGCGGTGACCACGTCGACGTTCGGCTGTGCCAGAGCGGGGTAGTAGGCGTTGGAGAATGTCGGACGTTTACACCCGAAGGCATACGTGGGAGTGAGTGCGCGTCGCAGTTCCGGGTCTCGGACCTGGCGATTCAAGTGCGCGCGACCGAGCGCAGCCAGACCTTTCAGCAGTGCGGGCCGGTAGACGAACCCCGGAACCATGGCCTCCTGCACCAGATCGAGTCCAGTCCGTGCCAGTCGCTGCGAGAGCGGTATACGTTCGAAAAGTCTTCGCGGCCAACCGGTCATCGGCTGGTCGGGATGCGGGAGTATCCAGGTCGGAGTCCGCTGGAACACCGTCATCGACCGCGCGATCGGCTGAATCCGGGGGACGATCTGCACTGCCGACGCGCCCGTTCCGACGACGGCAACTCTCTCGCCGGCCAGATCATGCTCGTGATCCCAGGCTGCCGAGTGGAACACCGCGCCGTCGAAGCTGTCGAGTCCAGGTAGGTCCGGGACCGCCGGTTCACTGAAGGGTCCCATGGCCCCCACCAGAATGCGGGCCTCCCAGCGGCCTTGATTCGTCGTCACATGCCAGACCTGGGCAGCATCGTCCCAGGTCGCCTCACGTACCTCGTGGTTCAGGCGCAGGTGCGGCACTATTCCGAAGTTCTCCGCGCAGGCACGCAGGTAGGCGTGGATCTCGGGCTGCAACGGGTAGAGCCTCGTCCAGTTCGGATTCGGCGCGAACGAGAACGAGTACAGGATCGACGGGATGTCGCACTGTGCGCCCGGGTAGGTGTTGACCTGCCAGGTTCCACCGATCTCGTTCGCTCGCTCGAGCACGACGAAATCGTCGATACCGGCTTGTTTCAGCTTCATCGCCGTTCCCAGGCCACCGAAGCCTGCGCCGATGACAAGTACGTGCACCTTCGCGCGAGCGTCGTCGTCGACCGCGGTGGAAATCGATTGTGCAGAGCTGACCATGTGGGGCGTCCTCCTCGTCGATGCCGCCGTGTGACCTGACAGTAGAAGTGACATCAACCAATGTCAACAGCAGATGATGTCAACATCGCGTACGAACGATCCCGCCGGAAGGGCCCGGGTGCGCGGTGATGAGACGATGGAGGCATGACCGAGACCGAGACCGCTCGCGGCGCGCCCCGGAAATGGCGGGGCCGCGAGCCCGAGGATCGCCGGGCCGCACGTCACGAGCAGCTGATCGAGGCCGGTCTGGACATCATGGGCACGGAGGGTGCTGCCGCGACGACGATGCGCGCCACCTGCCGCCGCGCCGGTCTCACGGAGAGGTACTTCTACGAGAGCTTCAAGAACAGGGACGAATTACTGGTCGCCGTTCTCGATCGGGTGGTTCTGGGGGCCCGGGACACCTTGATCGCCGCACTACGCACGTCCCCGTCGGAACCCCGGGATCTCATCAGACACGTCGTGCGGTCCTTCACCGACTACGTGGCCACCGATCGGCGTCGGGGACGGATCATGTTCGTCGAGTCCCAGAGCGTTCCGGAGCTCGCGCAGCGCGGCGAGCAACTGGTGAAGGAGTTCACCGCGCCGATCGCGGCGTCGCTGGAAACGTTGGCCGGCGGCGCCGAACACGACTCCACCACGATCGCGCTCAACTCGATCGCCATCTTCGGTGCTCTCGCGTTCCTGTATCAGCACTGGCTCACCGGAAGTTCACGAATCTCCAAGCGGCGCATAGTCGAGCACGTCTCGCTGGTGATCGAGGCGCAGATCGGCGTCGACAGCACGCCGGCAGGGCGCCCGTAATTCAGGACTCGGTGTAGGTTGCTATCGCGTCCGCGCCGGGAACGTCGTGAAAGCGCCTGAACGGTATGGCATCCTCACGGGGTGCGGCGGTGCAGAGGTGAGAGTGGGGTAGCCGGTACGCCGGCTGCGACCACGTCAGGGGTAACCCCTGGCTCTGCATTGTTCACCGGAGGCACCGTCCGACGCACGACCGCACGCTCCGCGTGCTTCGGCGCGCCGCAGACGACAGGTATCGGTCGCCTCTCACCGTCGCACGCATGACAGGGCGTCGCGCCCTGTCCCCGGCTGTGGCGCGTCGCCTCGCCGCGGTGGCGACGTCGGGTTCCTGGACGCGAGCCGGGATTGCCCAGCGGTTCGAGGAGATCGGCACCCCGGACGCCGACCGGATCGCAACACGATTGTTCGACCTTCTGCCCACTCCTCCGGTGGAGGGGGTCGACAGCGTGTACCGGTTGCTGTCGGAACTGCCGCACATCGACGAGCCGGCTCCGGTGGTAGAGCAACCTGACCACGAGTGGAGGTTCGACGTTCCGAAGTGGACCCACACGTTCGCGGTAGCGCAGGCGGTCGGTCTCACCCCGGCGGAATTGGACTGGTTCGCCGATCCGGGTGAGTGGCTGCGGAACAAGGGGCCTACCCTGCAGCACTACCGCTACCGAATACGGTCGGATCACCGACTGCTGGAAGCACCCAAGGAACGGCTCCGCGAGGTGCAGCGCCGAATCCTGCGGGGTCTCCTCGATCGAGTACCTCCGCATGCCGCCGCGCACGGCTTCGTGCCCGGGCGCAGCGTTCACACTTTCGCGGCCCCGCATGCGGGTCGAGACGTGGTGGTGCGGATCGATCTGCGCGCGTTCTTTCCGTCGATTTCCCAGGCTCGGGTGCGGGCGGTTTTCGACTCGCTCGGATATCCGCCACGGGTGTCGCGTGTGCTGACGGGGCTCTGCACCACCTCCACTCCACCGGACGTTCTCGCGAGGCTTCCGTTCGACACGGCGAGCCGATTACGGGGGTCACACCTGCCGCAGGGGGCGCCGACGTCGCCGGCCCTCGCGAATCTCGTCGCGTATCGGCTCGATCGACGGCTGACCGGACTGGCGCGGTCATCCCGAGCCGAATACACGCGGTACGCCGACGATCTCGCGTTCTCCGGCGTCGACCTCGCGGCGGATCGCCTGATCTCCGCCGTCGGCCGGATCGCGGCGGACGAAGGGTTCTCGGTACATCCGCGCAAGACGCGGATCATGCGAGCGCACCGACGGCAGCACCTGGCGGGACTCGTGGTCAACTCGCACGCGCAGGCCGCCCGCACGGAGTACGACCAACTGCGTGCGCTGCTCTTCAACTCCCTGCGCACCGGCCCGGATCTGCAGAACCGGCAGGGGCGCTCGCACTTTCGTGAATACGTCTACGGGCGCATCGCCTGGATCGGGGAATCGAACCCGAACCGCAAGCGTGCGCTGCTCGCCCTCGCCGACCGGATCGAGTGGACGGGGTGAACCGACCCTTGCGGTGACAACGCGGCAGTTGTTCGATGGAGGGAGGCGCACCATGTGTTCGGGCGTGCCGGCGAGGAGAACGCTGATGTTGTACGTCGCGCTGTTCGGATTCATCCTCTGGGTCCTCTGTTTCGCCGATGCGATCACCACCGACGACAACGAGGTCCGGAATTTGTCGAAAGACGGCTGGCTGGTTGTGGTGTTGCTCCTGCCGATCGTCGGCTCGATCCTCTGGCTGGTAGCGGGGCGGCCCGAGAAGTACCCCGGCGAGCGCCTGCCCGAAGACCCGGAGGAGGCCGAGTTCGTGCGCCGATGCCGTGAACGTGCCGAGGAGCAACGCCGAGAGAACCGGCGGCCTCCGCAGGAGTAACCTCGCCGCCCACCGGAACTCCGGCTACAGCGGCCGAGGCAACCCGGGTGCGACGGTGCGGGCGAGGATCCCCAGAGTGGCGCGCAGAGCAGTCTCGGAAATCACCGGGAAGATTCCGGCGTCCCGCCAGACGGGGTCGATGGACGACCAGTCGTAGAACGAGGTGACCATCGTGCCCTCCTCGATCGGCTCGAGGCGGTAGCCGTACACGTGGCCGATCTGCGGGCGAATCCGGCCGAGGACCTTCCACGAGATCTCGCGGTCGGGAACGAAGGTCTCGATCGTCACGGTCACGTCGTACAGACCGAGATCCACGTCGTTCAGCGCATCACGGTCCATGTGGACGACGAAGCTGTCACCTGCCGCGGTGACGGGTTCACCCTCGGCGGACATCAACATGCCGGAACTGTCGATGGCCACGTGCCCGTTCGGGTCGCACAGCACGCTGAAGATGTCCGCCGGCTTCGCCGCGATCGCCCGCTGAACTTCCAGTCGTTCGCGTACCGGGGCGGTCTCGTTCGTGTCGCTGGTCATCCAGGCATCTTCTCACCCTGGCTGGTGCTGCGTCCGGCGCAGGGCCCGGTTACCCCACGTGCGCTTTGAGAGTCTCCAACACCTTCCGGGCCGCGGTCGGGCCGGTGTTGAGGTAGAAGACGTCGTCGTCCACCGGTATCGCCCGGCCCGACCGCACGGCCTCGAGCTGCGACCACAATGGTGCGTTCGTCAGGGTGGCGGCGTCGCCCTGCACCCCGTAGAACAGCCAGTCGGCGTCCGCGACGGTCAGTTCCTCCTCGCTGATGTCACGGGAGGTGTCGTCGAACTGTTGCGACTGCGGGCGGCCGAGACCGGCGTCCTCGCCGATGCTGCCGGTGAACGACGGAATGCCGAAGATCCGCAACCGGTTGCCGTTCTGGCGTGTGAAGGACACTGTCGGGGCTGTGCCGAGTGAGCGGCCGAATTCAGCTGTCTCCGCGTGGTATCCGTCGAGCAGGGTCTGTGCCTGTTCGGTACGTCCGAGAGCATCGGCGGCGAGAAGAAAGTCCTGTTTCCAGTACACCCCGGTGCCCTGGGTGGCGACCGTCGGGGCGACGGCCGACAACTGGCCGTACAGTGTTTCGGCGTCCTTGCCCGCGGTGTTCATCAGGATCAGGTCGGGTTCGAGACGCGCGATGGCCTCGAAGTCGGGGGTGAACCGGGCGCCGACGTCGACGACGGAGTCGAGCGCGACTCGGTGTTGCGGATAAGCATCCTTCAGGTATTCCGGGACGAGTTCGGCGCCGTCCGCTCGCGTGGATGCCGCGGGCACGACACCCAGGGAGAGCAGGGCATCGGCCTGACCGGTGGAAATCACGACGACGCGCCGCGGTTCCGAGTCGACGGCGGTCTCCCCGGCGAAGTGGGTCACCGTCCGCGGGAATTCGCCGTCCGATGCGCCGCTGCCCATACCGTCCGGAAGGGTCCGGGGTGCGGCCACCTCACCGGCCACCTCACCGGCCTCCGCATGGCCGGTTGTGGGCGGCGTCGACGGTGCTGCCGTGTCACCGCCGCCCGAACACCCCACCAGGGTGAGCGACACCGCGCCGATGATCAGTGCGCTCGCGTAGTGCTTGCCTCGACCGGCGAACATGGCAACTCCTGGAGGTAGTTAGGGAACCCTATCGTCGGGAGGGTAAACCAGTGCCGATCCGGCTGCGGATCCGCCCTCAGGAGCTCGCATAGACCGGCAGGACCCCGGCCTCTGCTGCATCCGTCAGCGTCGGCGCGGCCGAGTCCTTGCCGGACAGCTGGAAGTTCAGCGGCGAGCCGTCACGTCCGACGGCGGGCCAGTCGATGGCGAGTTCGGGGTCGAACGGATGGACGTCGTGGTCGAGTTCGGGGGTGTACTCGAGGGAGCACAAATACATCACCGTGGACGCGTCCTCGAGCGACAGAATTGCGTGGCCCAGACCTGCGGGGAGATACACGGCGCGACGGTCCACATCGTCGATCACCACGGAATCCCACTGCCCGAAGGTGGGGGAGCCCACGCGCACGTCGACGATGACGTCGAGGAACGCACCTGTGACGCAGGTGACGTATTTCGCCTGACCCGGTGGGGTGTCGGTGAAGTGGATGCCGCGCAGCACGCCGGCGGCGGACACCGAGCAGTTGGCCTGCGCGAGTTCGAGTCGGTGTCCGACAGCCGCCTCGAACTCGGAGCCCTTGAACCACTCCAGGAACACGCCACGGTCGTCACCGAACTGTCGTGGCGTGATCTCCCACGCCCCGGGGATCGTCAGCTCCCGATATTCCACGTCACCAGTCCTTGCCGCGTTCGAGGATTTCGAGGAGATAGTCGCCGTAGCCCGATTTACCGAGAGTAGCTGCACGCTCGGCCAATTCGGTGTCGGTGATGAACCCGCGCCGCCAGGCGACCTCCTCGGGAACGCCGATCTTCAGTCCTTGCCGGTGCTCGAGCGTGCGGACGAAGTTCGAAGCCTCGAGGAGGGAGTCGACGGTGCCGGTGTCGAGCCAGGCGGTTCCGCGGGGCAGGACCTCCACCTGTAACCGCCCGGCCTGCAGGTACGCCTGGTTGACGTCGGTGATCTCGTACTCGCCGCGATCCGACGGGGTGAGGCCCCGCGCGATGGCGACGACGTCGTTGTCGTAGAAGTACAGCCCGGGAATCGAGTAGTTCGACTTCGGGGTGGCCGGTTTCTCCTCGATAGAGGTGGCACTGCCGCGCTCGTCGAACTCCACCACACCGTACGAACTGGGGTCGGAGACCCAATAGGCGAACACTGCCCCGCCGTCGATGTTCTCGAACCGGTTCAAACGGGAACCGAGACCGGGTCCGTAAAAGATATTGTCCCCGAGAATCAGGGAGACCGGCTGGTCACCGATGTGATCGGCGCCCAGGACGAAGGCTTGGGCGAGGCCGTTCGGCTCCTTCTGAACAAGGTACGAGAGGTTGACACCGAACTGGGAGCCGTCGCCCAGAAGCCTGCGGAACTGCTCTTCGTCGTGAGGGGTGGTGATGATCAGGATGTCGCGGATGTTGGCCAGCATCAGCGTGGAGAGCGGGTAGTAGATCATCGGCTTGTCGTAGACAGGTACCAGCTGCTTACTCACCCCGAGAGTGATGGGATGCAGCCGCGACCCCGTGCCACCGGCCAGAATGATTCCGCGCATGTGCGCAGTGTTCCAGTGTTCGCCGCGGATGAAAACTCGGCGCCGCCGCTACCCTTGGTGCCCATGAGGCTTCTCGTGACCGGCGGGGCGGGGTTCATCGGCGCCAATTTCGTACATCTGACGGTGGCCGAGCGGCCCGACGTGCAGGTGACCGTGCTCGACGCCCTGACGTACGCCGGCAACCGACGCTCACTCGACCCGGTCGCGGATCGGATCGAATTCGTCCACGGTGACATCGCCGACGGTGCGCTGGTGAACAGCCTGGTCGCGGCCTCGGACGCGGTGGTCCATTTCGCGGCCGAATCACACAACGACAACTCGCTGGCCGACCCCACGCCGTTCCTGCGCACTAACGTGATGGGGACGTTCACCCTGCTCGAGGCGGTGCGTGCCCACGACGTCCGCTATCACCACATATCTACGGACGAGGTGTACGGCGACCTCGAGCTCGACGACCCACAGCGGTTCACCGAATCGACGGCCTACAACCCGTCCAGCCCGTACTCGGCTACCAAGGCGTCGAGCGACATGCTGGTGCGGGCCTGGACACGGTCGTTCGGCGTGCGGGCCACGCTCTCGAACTGCTCGAACAATTACGGCCCGTACCAGCACGTCGAGAAGTTCATTCCGCGGCAGATCACCAACCTCATCGACGGGGTCCGGCCGCGTCTGTACGGCAGTGGCCGCAACGTGCGCGACTGGATTCACGTCGACGACCACAACTCGGCAGTGTGGACAATCCTCGAGAAGGGCAGCATCGGCCAGACGTACCTAATCGGTGCGGACGGTGAAGTAGACAACCGGACGGTCGTCGAAACGCTGCTCGAGCTGTTCGGCCGCGATATCGACGACCTGGACTTCGTCACCGACCGCCCCGGGCACGACCTCCGCTACGCCATCGACTCGACGCGGCTCCGCACCGAGCTGGGGTGGACACCTCGATACGCCGATTTCCGCGGCGGACTCGAAGCCACCGTGCGCTGGTACCGCGACAACGAACCGTGGTGGCGGGCGCAGAAGGAATATGCCGAAAAGGTTTATTCTGCAAAGGAATCCGTCATCGGCTGAGTTCGCGTGCTCCGGCGACCGAGCCTCGTATCAGGTTGCTCCTCGGCGAAACCGCAGGTAGTACCCGCGGTTGCAGTAAAGATCGCATGTGCATCGTGGTTGAGCGTCCATCAGGTGGGGTAGACCGGAAGGGCGCACCCCGATCGAGCGGTTCTGCAGGACGAGTCGAAGCCGACCACGAGGTGCCCGCGAATAATCGGACAAAGGGGTTCGACAATGAAGGCTAAAGGCCAGGTGGCGTTAGCTGTCGGCGCGGGATACATGCTCGGCCGCACACACAAGATGAAGATGGCACTGATGCTCGCAGCCGCCGGCGCGACCGGACGCTTTCCGGGAGGGCCGCGAGTTCTGCTCGAACGCGGCACCAAGATGCTCGCCAGCTCCCCGGAAGTCGCCAAAATCGGGGAATCGGTGCGAGGGGAACTGCTCAACGCCGCGAGGGCTGCGGCGGTCACGGCGGCCAGTCAGCGGATCGATTCGCTGAACAGCCGCCTGCAATCGAGCGGTCAGGGTGTCACCGACACCGTGGGCGGCGTCGCGGACGTTGCCGGTGTGGGGGATGTCGTTCGCAAGAGGGGGCGGCGTTCCCGGAAGAACGACGTCGATGCAGCGACCGTCGACGCGGAGCTCGAGGACGAGTACGCCGACGAGGAAGCTGAGATCGAGGACGAGCAGGACGAGCCGGAGCCGGAGCCCGAGCCCGCCGTCCGCCGTCCGACCGCACGTCGCCGGGCGACAAGTGGAGCCGGCTCTCGAAACGGCGAGTCTCGTTCCGAGTCGGCCGCCGATGAGGGCGACGAGCCTGCGCCGCGCCGTCGTAAGACGAGGGCCCAGGCCCCCACCGATGCGGCGCCGGTTCGCCGCGGGCGGAGGTAAATCGATGACTACGAATCTGACTGACAAGGTGAAGGACACGGCGTCGTCCGGCGGGAAGAAAGGCGCCTCTGCGTCGTCCCCACTGCAGGATGCGGTACAGAAGCTGGTCGGCACCGTCGCGGAACGGGCGCTGACGTCCGTGTCGAGCAAGGTTCTGTCCACCTCCGGGCGGCTCAACGAGTACGCCGAAGGCGGCGGTGGCGGGCTCCTCGCGGCAGTCACCGGCTCCGAGAAACTGGCCGCGGGAGAATCCCCGGTCAAGTCCGCTGCCTCTGGCGCCACACAGTTCGTCAAGGACAAAGCGTCCGACCTGAAGGAAGCGATCACCGGTGGTGGCGGCGGCGGCAAGGGCAAGAAGCTCAAACTCACCAACATCATCGAAGAAATCGATGTGGGTGTTCCGGTGCAGCTCGCCTACGACCAGTGGACTCGGTTCACCGACTTCCCGCAGTTCATGAAGAAGCTCGAACAAGTGGAGCAGGTATCGGACGAGAAGCTCGAGTGGAAGGCGAAAGTCTTCTGGTCGCGGCGGACGTGGGAATCGACCATCATCGAACAGGTCCCCGCTGAGCGCATCATCTGGCGCTCGAAGGGCGCCAAGGGCTACATCGACGGTGCCGTGACCTTCCACGAACTGACGCCGGACCTCACCCGCATCCTCGTCGTTCTCGAATACCACCCCAAGGGCCTGTTCGAGAAGACCGGGAACATCTGGCGTGCACAGGGTCGGCGAGTGCGATTGGAACTCAAACACTTCCGGCGTCACGTCATGACCCAGACGGTGTTGCACCCGGATGAAGTCGAGGGCTGGCCCGGAGAGATCCGCGACAGCCAGGTGGTCGAGCCGGAGGAATCCGAGGAAGAGGAACCGGACGACACCGGGCGAGACGAGGCGGAAGCCGACGAGTTCGACTTCGACGAGGACGAGCTCGAGGCGGAAGAATCTGAACCGGACGAGCCGGAACCGGAAGAGTCGGACGCGGACGACACCGAGCAGGACGAAGTCGAAGAACCCGAACCGGAGCCCGAGGAAGAGGAGGCGCCGCCGCCGAAGCGGCGAGCCCGCAGGCGCTCGACAGCCCCGGTCGGTAAGAAGCAAGGAGCGACCCGATGACCACGGCGATCCAACCGGCCGGCGGCGGCGGTGGAGTGGGCGGTGGACCCAGTTCGAGCAGCCTCGCCGACGTCGTCGACACCATCCTCGACAAGGGCCTCGTGATCGATGCCTACGTCCGTGTGTCATTGGTCGGCATCGAGTTGCTGACCATCGACGCACGTGTCGTGGTCGCGAGCGTCGACACCTATCTGCGGTTCGCCGAGGCGGTCAATCGGCTCGAGATCGGTGACAACGAGCCGAAAGGCCTGCCGGACCTCGTCCAGGACGTCACGGAGGGAGGCGCCAAGTCGAAGACCCGCGGCGCTCTCGAGGCCGCCGGCGAGAAACTCGGTGATCTCCTCGGAGGTGAACAGGAACAACCGGAGCGAGTGACGCGAAAATCGAGTCGGGGAGACCGGTGATGACTACTTCGGATCAGACTACCGACGCGCCGGAACGGGAAGGCACGAAAGGTGTCTACGTGTACGGCATCGTCCCGGCAGACGTGGAGCCGGAAGCAGATGCCGTCGGTATGTGCGATGCGAAGGTCGATGTCGTGAAGCAGGGGGATATCGCGGCGCTCGTCAGCGAGGTGTCGGTGGATCGGCCGCTCGGCAAACCGGAAGATCTGCGGGTGCACGCTCACATTCTGGACGGTACTTCCCGTGTGGCGCCGGTGCTTCCGCTGAGGTTCGGTGCGGTCCTGACGGACGCCGACGCGGTGAAGGAGGAATTGCTCGCCGAACACGAGGACGAGTTCGCGGCGGCGCTGCAGGAGCTCGAGGGCAAGGCACAGTACGTCGTGAAGGGGCGGTACGTCGAGAAGACGATCCTCCGTGAGGTGATCAGCGAGAATCAGCAGGCGAGCGACCTCCGCGACACCATCCGTGATCAGCCGGAGGACGCCACCCGCGACGCCCGGATGGCGCTCGGTGAAATCGTCAACAATTCCATCGCGGCCAAACGGGAGCAGGACACCCGCACGGTGGTGGATGCACTCACGCCGCTGGCCGACTCGGTCAACGTCCGGGAACCGACGCACGAGGAAGATGCTGCGCAAGTGGCGGTGCTAGTCGAAGTCGAGAGGCAGGGTGAATTGGAAGAGGCCGTCGGAGAACTCGCCAAACAGTGGGAAGGCCGGGTCGAGATGCGAGTGCTCGGCCCGCTCGCACCCTACGACTTCGTGGTGACGCAGACACCGGAGGGCTGAGCGATGGGCCTGCTGTCGTTCGTGTTTACTCTGCCTCTGGCGCCGGTGCGGGGCGTGATTTCGCTGGCCGAGGTGATTCAACGTCAGGTCGAACAGGAGATGCACAACCCGGCGACGGCCCGCCGCGAACTCGAGGAGCTGGAGCAAGCACGGGAACGGGGCGATATCACGGCCGAGGAAGAAGAACAGGCGCAGCAGGCGATCCTCGATCGAATGACCTCCGGGACGGCGACCAGCCCGCATAACCGCCAGAAGGAGTGACCGATCATGGCAGAGGATCAGCCTCCACCGTTGCCGGCACCCGAGATCGCCCAGGTCGCTTTGCGGGACATCACGAAGCTGACCGGGAAACAGCCTCTCGGGGCCACGTCCGTGATGCCCAGCGACGACGGGTGGACCGTCGAGATCGAGGTGGTCGAAGACAGGCGCATCCCGTCGTCCGCGGACATGCTCGCGCTGTACGAGGTGGTGTTGGATCTGGACGGACAACTGTTGTCCTACCGCCGGACTCGGCGCTACATGCGGGGCAGCACTAATAACGGGGGCGCAGCCTCATGACCGTCGCGGGGGGCGGTTCCGGGCCGATGTCGCAGGGCGGCGGCCTCGGCGGCGGCCATCAGTCGACGAACCTGGGCGACATCCTCGAGCGGGTCCTCGACAAGGGTTTGGTGATCGCCGGCGACATTCAGGTGAATCTCCTCGATATCGAACTGCTGACCATCAAGGTGCGGTTGGTCATCGCCTCGCTGGAAACGGCGAAGGAGGTGGGCATCGACTGGTGGGAACACGATCCCTGGCTGACGGGCTCGAAGAGCAGCATCGAGATCGAGAACGCCCGGCTGCGTGAACGGATCGCCGAACTCGAGTCCGATCGTTCGGTGTCGCCCGCATTGGGAGGTGCCGAGTCGATCGAGGTGGAGGGGCAACGTCAGGACACCGACGATGACGCGCAGTGACGGGGTTTGGCTGTACGGCATCACTTTCGACGGCGTCGGCGATGCCCAACTGGAGGGCGTTACGGGCGTGGCCGGTGAACCGGTGCGAGCGGTCGCCTCGGAGGGGCTGGTCGCGGTGGTGGGGTCGGTCAGTCTCAGCGAGTTCGGGGAGGACTCCCTGCAACGGAATCTCGAGGACCTCGATTGGCTGGCGGCCACGGCCAGGGCACACGACCGAGTGGTGGCCGCAGTATTGCGTTGCGGTCCCACCGTTCCGCTGCGACTCGCCACCCTGTATCTCGACGACGACCGGGTTCGTGGCCTGCTCGCTGATCGGCGGGAGGAATTCGCTGCCGCACTCGAGCGAGTGACCGGTCGCAGCGAGTGGGGCGTCAAGGCGTACGGGGACGCCGACACGCTGGCTCAGGCGGCGACGGAAGAGCGCGTTGCGCAGGGCGGTCCCGGCAAGGGAACGGCGTATCTGCTGCGCCGGCGTGCGGAACTGGCCGCGCGGCAGAACGTCGAACGGCAGGCGTCCGAGCACGCCGCGAAAATCCACGCCGCGCTCGTCGAGAAGGCTGTCGACGGCCGGCGACAGCGGGTCACCGATCCGGCACTGACCGGAAAGCGTGCCTGGATGATCTTCAACGGCACCTACCTCGTCGACGACGAGCGGGCGCAGGACTTCGGTGCGCTCGTCACCCGACTCGACGCCGAACATCCCGGTATCACCCTGGAACTCACCGGCCCGTGGCCTCCATACTCCTTCGCCACCATCGAGCAGGTGAACCCATGAGCGAGATGGTTCCTGCCGACGACACGCGGCAGATCGCCCTGGTCGACCTCCTCGATCGAGTGCTCGGCGGTGGGGTGGTGATTACCGGGGAGATCACGCTGTCGCTCGCCGACGTCGACATGGTCCGCATCTCGCTGCGCACGCTGATCGCCTCGGTGAGTGCCCTGGTGCCGGAAGTGCAGGAAGCCGGCGATGAGTGACACCCCACTTGGAAGCGACACCCCACCGCCTGCCGAGCTCGACGCGTTGACGGGCGAGGGGCGTCGTGTCCTGCCGCAGCGTATCGACGCCGACCCGGAGTCGGTCGAACGCGGCCTCGTCACCCTCGTGCTCACTCTCGTGGAACTGCTCCGTCAGCTGATGGAACGCCAGGCACTGCGCCGGGTGGACAACGGTGACCTGAGCGACGAGCAGATCGAGCGGATCGGCACGACGCTGATGCTCCTCGAGGAGCGGATGGCCGAACTGCGCGAGCACTTCGGCTTGACGCCCGAAGACCTCAACATCGATCTCGGGCCGCTGGGACCTCTGCTGTCCCACGAGTGACGGGTACGCCCGTCCGGCTACCGCCCGGCTCTCGCTGCGACGGCGAGGCGGGTGTCCTCCGCGATCAGATCGGCATTGACCGCCGCCGCAGCATTGAGTCCCGCTGCAGCGGAAGCGATTACCTGCCCCTTGAGGTCCGCCACGTTTCCCGCGACCCACACGCCCGGAATGGCCGTGGCGCCCATGGCATCCGAGGCGATATAGGTGCCCACCACGTGTCCGCCCATCTGCTGCTCCACGGGCTCCAGTCCGAGTGTGGTCAGCACGTCGGCACGCGCGGTGAACACCGGCGCGACCACCACTGCGGCGCAGGCGAATTCCTCACCGGAGTGCAACCGGACACCGGTGAGGCGATCTTCGGTCACCGTGAGGCCCGACAGCTTTCCGTCGACCACGGAGATGTCCCGGGCGGCGAGTTGCTCGTACTCCTCACCGGTTGGCTCGATCGCGTCGTTGAGGAACAGCGTCACCTTGTCGGTCCATTGCCGCCACATCAGTGCCTGGTGAATCGAGAAGGGGCTGCTCGCCAGAATGCCGATCGGCTGGTCCCGCACCTCCCACCCGTGGCAGTACGGGCAGTGGAGCACATCGCGGCCCCAACGTTCGGACACGCCGGGAATGTCGGGCAGCTCGTCCACCAACCCCGTGGTCACCAGCAGTCGCCGGGCCGAGACCGAACGTCCGTCGGCAAGGGTGACCCGGAAGCCGTCGTCCTCGGCGGTCACGGCGGAGGTGACGGTGCCGGTCACCACCTCGCCTCCGTAGGAAACGACCTCGCCGCGGCCGATGTCGAGCAATTCGGCCGGGGGAGTGCTCTCGCGGCCCAGATAATTGTGGATGTGCCCCGCCGGGGCGTTGCGCGGGGCGCCCGCATCGATCACCAGCACCGACCGCCGCGCCCGGGACAGGGCCAGTGCCCCACTCAGTCCTGCTGCGCCACCACCGACGATCACCACGTCGTATTTGTCCTTCACTGCGTCCTCCTTCGTTCGGGCTTCGGAATCGAACTCTCCAGCACTCCGTGCAGCATTGACAAACTCTTTTGCCGGGATGGCAAGATGAGGGTATGAGCGACGACATTCCCGACCTCGGCGGTGTCCTCGACGCCGTGGGTCCACGACTGAAGGCACTCCGTCAGCAGCGCGGCGCAACGTTGGCGCAGCTGTCGGACGCCACCGGCATCTCGGTGAGCACCCTGTCCCGTCTCGAGTCCGGTCAGCGCAAACCCACGCTCGAGCTGATGCTGCTCCTCGCCCGAGCGCACCAGCTTCCACTCGACGAACTCGTCGACGCGCCCGCCACCGGTGACCCGCGGGTCCACCTGCGGCCGATCGAGCGTTTCGGCACGAAGATCATTCCCCTCACCCGCAGACCGGGCGGAATCCAGGCGTTCAAGCATGTCATCCCGGCGCGGGAGCCGTCGCCGAGCGAACCGCAGTTGCAAGTCCACGAGGGATACGAATGGCTCTACGTCCTCTCCGGGCGGCTTCGCCTCCTGCTCGGAGAACACGACGTGATCCTCACCGCGGGTGAGGTGGCCGAGTTCGACACGCATGTACCGCACTGGTTCGGCAACCCTGGCCCCGAGCCGGTCGAAATCCTGAGCCTTTTCGGACCGCAGGGGGAGCGGGCCCACGTCCGGGCCCGGCCCGCAGGTGATGCGGCGCTCTGACCGGCACGACCGCGCGCACCACCCCAGCCGGAAAGGCGGGCTGAGCCGCGGCGAAGGGTTCGATCGCGATACCCTGCCCGGGTGGATACAGCGAACGCCTCCGTTTCCGACGTCGAGCTGACCGAGCACCGGGCGGTGTCCGATCGACTCGTCGCGCAGCGAGGACCGTTCACGGGCACCTCACCGATCGTCAACGACGACCTCTACGCAGTGGTCAAGCGGGGTGGATCCACCCGCACCCGATTCGCACTGCATCTGCACGCCGGCGCCACCGTCCACACCAACACCTTCTTCGGCCGGTTCCCGGCCAGCTACTGGCAGCGATGGACCACTGCCGCCGAGGTCACGGCCACAGCGCGGATCGACGCCGCAGACCACTGCCGGGCGCAGCTCCTGGCCTCCGACATCGGCGGGCACCGACGCATCATCGCCGCCGAGGTGATCACCGGCTCCGGCACCGTCACCCTCACCGCGAAACTCGACAAGTTCGCCGACGGCGGCGCCTTGTGGCTGCAGTTCGATGCGCTCGAAGGCGGCGTCACCGTTGCCGACATCGAATGGACGGTGGCCTCGCCCGAGACCGTCCGGCCGGTGGCCATCGCGATCTGTACCTTCAACCGGGCCGACGACTGCGCCAACACCGTCGCTGCTCTCGCGTCCGACGAGCGGGTGCTCTCTTCCCTCGACGCGGTGTACGTCGTCGACCAGGGCACCGATCCGGTGGAAACCCGCGAATTGTTCCAGCAGGTCGCCCCGAAGTTCGGCGACCGGCTGCACTACCTTCGCCAGGCCAATCTCGGCGGCGCGGGCGGGTTCAGTCGGGGACTCTACGAGGCGTCCGCCGCGGGTCCCCATGCCGATGTCCTTCTGATGGACGACGACGTTCTGTGTGAGCCGGAGAGCGTGCTGCGACTGAGCGCCTTCGCGAACATGACCACCGACCCGGCGCTGATCGGCGCCCAGATGCTGTTCCTGTACAACCCGAACTACCTGTTGGCGTCCGGGGAACGCGCCGACTTGACGACGCTGCGGCGCGGGCTACCGACCGACAAATACGGAGTCCGGAACAGCAACGTTCTGAAGAAACTGCCCGAGCGCCGCATCGATGCCGAGTACAACGGCTGGTGGTCGTGCCTCATCCCGGCCGAAGTGGTCCGGCAGATCGGGATGCCGCTGCCCGTCTTCTTCCAGTGGGACGACGTCGAATACAGCTTGCGGGCCGGCCGGGCGGGCATCCCGACGATCACCCTGCCGTCAACCGGGGTCTGGCACGCCGATTTCTATTGGAAGGATGTCGACGGCTTCGCGCATTACTTCAGTACCCGCAACGGGCTGATCACCGCTGCCCTCGACCCCGGATTCGCGCCGACATCCCTGGCCAAGCAGCTCAGCCGGGAAATCAGTCATTCGATCGTGAGCTTGCAATACGGCCTCGCGCACACGCAGCTGCGGGCGATCGAGGGCTTCCTCGAAGGCCCGAATGCCCTCGCAGATGGTGGGCAGGCAGCTCTCGCCATGATCAACAAGGAGCGCGCCCGGTTCCCGGAGACCATCACCAGGCCGGTGTCCGAGTTGCCGGCGGGCGTCCGGTTCCGTCGAGCCGATCCGCCTCCGAAGGCAGGCTGGGACGATCTGGTGCTCGCGAAACGAGCCGCCGCCCACCTTCGCGGACGCCTCGAACGCGGGCCCGTCGCGATCTCCTACGAGGACGCACGGTGGTGGCATGTCGGACGGTTCGACCACGTGTATGTCACGGACGCGTCGCAAGCCGGTGTGCGCGAACGCAAATACGACAGGGAGCTCGCTGCCGAGATGGGTGGCCGCCTCGCCGGAGTGATGAAACGATTCCGCGCGGAGGCGCCGACCGTCGCGGAGGCGTTCCGTGTCGAGATGCCCACCCTCACCAGCCGTGAAAACTGGACCCGGCTCTACGAGCAGATGAACCAGGCGTCATCGTGATATCGGTTCGGTGATGCGCACGACCACCTGCTCGTGGTTGGCCGTGTAACCGAGGTACTCGAAACCGATTCCCGTGCGGTCGACGAATTCCTTCCACGCCCGGTATTCGTGTTCCTGCCAACCCGGATAGTTGAAGAATTCGTCGAAGACGATCACCGTTCCGGCGACAAGCCGGAGGCCGATCCGGTCCAGCACCGTCTTGGTCGACGAATACAGGTCGGCGTCGAGGTGCACGAAAGCCACCGGATCCGGATGTGTGTCGAGGAAATCGGCGAGCGTGTCCTCGAAAAGTCCCGGGACCAGCTGGGCGCCGCGTACCCGGGGCATCTTCTCTTGGGCGAACTCGCCCGCCGGGAAACCGGTGCGCCAGGTCTGCGGCAGTCCCGAGAACACGTCGAAGCCGAAAACCTCGTGCTGGGCATCTTTGAGCTGTTCGACGATGATCCGCAGGGTGGTCCCCGACGCGACACCGAACTCGAGCGCCATCCCGGGAATCTGCACCTGGGACAGTCCGTACCGCAGCGTGTCGTGGGGATTCCAGAACACGGGAGCTTTCGGCATGTGCTCGAGCACGAACGCCGCCGATTGGTTGGTGGCTCCGACATCGAGGGCCTGGGTGATGTCGCGACGAGCCTGCTGTTCGAGTTCGCCGAGTCTTTGCTGAACGTCGGATACCTCCATCCGGGCATCCGACAGTTCCGACAGGACGCGCGAGAGTTCCTTGTTGGTGGCGGACAGCTCGGCCAGCGTCTGATCGTGCTGGTTCTCGTGCAACTCGCGAGAACGCCGATCCGATTCGGCCACCACCTCATACACGGCGCGCTGAAGCTTGAGTCTGGCCTTTCGCCGAAATCCCTCGAACATGTATCCATGCTGCCAGGTCGCATCCCGGCTCAGGGCCGAACCGGGATGCGAGTTGGGCAGGTGTCAGTGACCGCGGGTTCGATACATCCGGCGATGCCCGCGGGCGATGATCTTCCACTCCCGTTCCCGCTCGGCGCGTAGCCGGGCATCGGCCCGTGACGCGATCCAGCCGTTCTCACGAATCAGCTTGCGGTAGCTCTCGAGTCGTCGTTCGGGAAGCTCGCCGCGCTCGACCGCGGCCAGCACCGCACAACCCGGCTCGGTCTCGTGTGAGCAATCCCGGAACCGGCACTGCGCGGCCCAGTCGTCGATCTCGGAGAACGCCTTGTCGATGCCGTCCGCCGCGTCCCACATGCCGACACCGCGCAGGCCCGGCGTATCGATCAGGGTGCCACCCTGCGGAAGTGGCAGCAGTTCCCGGTGCGAGGTGGTGTGCCTACCCTTGTGATCGCCCTCGCGAACACGGCCCGTCGCGAGCAGGTCCGCGCCGAGCAACGCGTTGGCGAGCGTCGACTTGCCCGCACCGGACGGTCCGATGAGGGCGATGGTGCCGTCGATCATTGCGGTCAGAGCAGCGACGCCGTCGCCGGTCTCGGCGCTCACCGCAACCACTACCGAACCGGGCGAGACTGCAGTCACGGCGGTGACTGCGGTGGAAACGTCCTCGGCCGCATCCGTTTTGGTGAGAGCGACCACCGGCCTCGCGCCGCTCTCCCAGGCCAGTGCCAACAGTCGTTCGATGCGGCCGAGATCGAGGTCGGCGTCGAGAGCGGAGGCGATCACCACCGTGTCGACGTTCGCGGCGAGCACGTGGCCGTCGGATCTGCCGGAGGCGGCGGACCTGACTATGGCGCTGCGCCGCGGAAGCAGGTCGGCGACAACGATCGCGTCACCGCTCGCACGGACAGTGACCCAGTCGCCGGTGCAGAGCGCGTGCTGGCCATTCTCGGCACGAATGATGTCCGAAGACGTTGCGACGTCGCAACGTCCGCGGTCGACGCGGATCACGCGCCCGGGCTCGGAACCCCCGGTGGTGTAGTCGTCGAAGGGAAGGGTGTCGTTCCAGCCGTAAGCCAGGAGTTGTCCAGGGTTGAACATGATGAGTGGAATCCTCGGGTCGGTGAAGTGCCGACCGGACCACCACGATCAGGGTTCGGTCAGGCGAAGGAAGGGGGAGTGTGGACGCACGCGGCATCGACCGACGAGACAATCATCGGACACTCACTCCTTCGCGACACTTTCCGGACCGTTCGGGAATCAGGATCCCACCCGGCAGAACGTCGGGCAACCGATTTTACGGCCGCTCGAAACGCTCCCGGCGTCCCAGCTTCCGCAGTCGCATCCATTCGCGCAGTCCCTGCACGTCGCGCCGTGTGACGAGGAAGTACCACCCGAACCGCACCCATTCCTGGGGAAGCAGCTTCCGCATTCCCGGCTGGGACAGCAGGTATCCCCGGTTGCGGTAGGTGAAGTAGCGCTTGACCTCGTTGTCCGGGTACTGCGTATGCATCCGGCCGCCGAGGATCGGTTTGAACTCCTCAGCGCCGTTCGGGTGCACGTACGCCGTCTGAAGGCACGTTCCGAAGGGCAGCCCGGACCGCACCAGCCGGCGATGCACCTCCACCTCGTCGCCGCGTACGAACAGGCGCAAATCAGGAACCCCGACCGCGTCGATCGTGGACGCACGGAACAGCGCGCCGTTGAACAGGGAGGCGATGCCCGGCAGCAGATCGGCGGAGTCGTCACCGTCCTTGTGTAATTCCGAACGAAGCCGCCGCCATTCCACCCCGCGGCGCAGCGGAAACGCCAGGCGGTCGAGGTCGTCGATGTCGCACACCACGGGCGACACTTCGGCCAGCCCGTGCCGGGTCGCGCAGTCGAGCAGGGTCTCGAGCACCTCGTCGCCCTCGGGGCGGCCGTCGTCGTCGGCCAGCCACACCCAGTCGGCGCCCAGCGACAACGCGTAGAGGATGCCGAGTGCGAAGCCTCCCGCACCACCGAGGTTGTGCCGCGACCCCAGGTAGCTGGTCGGAATACCCGCAGACTCGACGAGGGTCCGCACCTCGTCCTCGGCGGCATTGTCGACGACCACCAGATGGTCGAGCGGCCGCGTCTGCGACGCCAGCACCTTCAGCGACTGCGCGAGCAGCTCTCGGCGCTTGTGCGTGACGACGACGCCGATGATCCGCTCGGCGGGAGCGCTCACGCGGACTCCGCCTCCGTGCCGGTGCTCGTGCCCGCACTTGTCCCCGTAGGAACGGGACGTTCGCTCGGTCCAGCGCTACCAGCGTCCCGTTCGTACGAACGGGACGGAGCAGTCAAGCCGGCCTTCTCCCGCTCGAGCTCGTAGATCACGTGCCGGACGTGGTCGGCCGCGTCGTCCCCCTCGTACGCCCGGACGACGTCCTCGATGCCACCCTGCTGGCGAATCCGGCCGTGATCGATCCACATCGCGGTGTCGCAGAGCTGGGCGAGGAACTCGTTGGAATGGCTGGCGAACACCAGAATCCCGGACCGTTCGACGAGCGCCTGCAACCGGACCCGGGCCTTCTTCATGAACTCCGCGTCGACGGCGCCGATACCCTCGTCGAGGAGAAGGATTTCGGGGTCGATGCTGGTCACCACGCCCATCGCGACACGCACGCGCATCCCGGTGGAGTAGGTGCGCAGCGGCATCGACAGGTACTCGCCCAGCTCCGTGAATTCGGCGATTTCATCCATCTTCGCGAGCATCTGCTTACGGGTCTGACCGAGGAACAGTCCGCGGATGATGATGTTCTCGTAGCCGGAGATCTCGGGGTCCATGCCGACACCGAGGTCGAAGACCGGCGCCACGCGACCGCGAATGCTCGCGCTGCCCCTGGTGGGCTCGTAAATGCCCGACAGCAGTCGCAGCAGCGTCGACTTTCCGGCGCCGTTGTGGCCGACCAGCCCGATCCGGTCACCCTCCTTCAGCGACAACGTGATGTCGCGCAGGGCCTCGACCACCACCACGTCGGAACTGTTCCGGCCGATGGAGCCGCCGGCCTTGCCGAGGAAGGCTTTCTTCAGCGACCGCGACTTGGCGTCGAAAATGGGGAAGTCGACACAGGCATCCCGCGTCTCGATACTCACATGTTCTGTCATTACTTCAGACCCCTAAACCCAGTAGGGCACGCGGGCCCGGTACTTGCGAAGCGCGAGGATGGCGGCGGCCCACCCGACAACGGTGATGGCCAGCACGATGTACCAGTGGTATGCCTGCTGGTCCTGTCCGATCATCGGCGCCCGGACGATGTCGAGATAGTGGAACAACGGGTTCAGCTCGGCGAGCTTGACCCGCTCGGCGGCCTGACCGCCCTGCGCCTCGAGGCTCTGGGTGGTCCACATGATCGGGGTCAGCACGAACAGCAGCAGCGTCAGGCTGGAGAGGATCGGCGCGATGTCCCGGTATCGGGTGGAGAAGATGCCGAACATGATCGACACCCACGCCGCGTTGAGAACGATCAGCGCCAGGGCCGGGATCGCGGCCAGCGAAGTCCACGTCAAGTCGCGCCACACGCCGAATGCCACGAGCATGATCACGTAGATCAACAGGTTGTGGGCGAACAGCAGCAACTGTCGCCACACCAGCCGATACACGTGCACGCTCAACGCCGACGGCAACTGCTTGATCAGGCCCTCGTTGGCGATGAAGACCTCGGAGCCCTCGAGGATGCTGGCACTGATCAGGTTCCAGACGATCAGTCCCACCGTCACGTACGGAAGGAACTCCGGCAGCGGGATGTCCAGGAGCGCGGCGTACAGAATTCCGATGGCCGCAGCCTGCACGCCGGTGGCGATCGTGATCCAGAACGGGCCGATCACCGACCGGCGGTACCGCTGCTTGATGTCCTGCCAGCCGAGGCTCAGCCACAGCTCTCGCTGAGCGAAGCCGTCCCGGAGGTCCTTGAACGCACGACGGAAGGTCTGCGAGTCGGACACCGGATGCGGAACGCCTGCGGCCTCGGATTCGATAGCGGATGCTGACACGGGCACCGAGCCTACCGGGAGTCGACTTCCACGCTGCGCCGCCCGTTGCTACAGGTACTGGCCGGTACCGCTCGATTGGTGTCCCTCGCCGTGGTTCTGCGGCGGGTGCGGGTTGCCGATGCTGATGCCCGGTGGGAGGGCGCCTTGACGCATCATCTCCAGCTGCGAGCGTGCGGCCATCTGCTGGGCGAAGAGTGCGGTCTGGATTCCGTGGAACAAGCCCTCCAGCCAGCCGACCAGCTGGGCCTGCGCAATGCGGAGCTCCGCGTCCGACGGGACGGTGTCGTCGGTGAAGGGCAACGTGAGGCGCTCGAGCTCGTCCCACAACTCGGGGGCGAGCCCCTGCTCGAGCTCGCTGATCGACGACTTGTGGATGTCTTTGAGCCGAGTGCGGCTGGCGTCGTCGAGCGGTGCCGCCCGCACCTCCTCGAGGAGCTGCTTGATCATCGTCCCGATCCGCATGACCTTGGCGGGCTGCTCGACCATGTCGGCCACCGACTCCGGTTTCGCGTTGTCCTCGGCGCCGGCTTCGGCGTCGGCGGATCGCTTCGCGGCCTCTTCGACGGGTATGGCCACAGGCTGACCGTCGGGGCCGATCACGAGGACGTGTTCATTCTCCGAGTTCGTCATGACTCCATCTTGTCTGTTCGCGCTCGGGCATGCGCGGGTGCGTCCGATTTCTCCACATTCAGGGTTTGTTGCACACCACAACAAGAGGCGGCTGGCTTCGACCGTATTGACTCAGGGTCTTAGAGTGTCGGGCATGGCTTACGACGTTGCCCGCGTACGGGGACTGATCCCGTCACTCGGCGACGGTTGGATCCATCTCGATCCTCAGGCCGGCATGCAGATCCCCGACGCGGTGTCGCGCACCGTTTCGACGGCCTTCCGGGCGTCCGCCTCCTCGTCGACCGGCCGTCACGTGTCCAGCCGGCGGAGCGCCGCAGTGCTCGACGCCGCCCGCGCCGCCGTCGCCGACCTGGTCGGTGGTGATCCTGCCGGGGTGGTCCTCGGCCCCGACCGCGCCGTCCTGCTCGCCTGGCTGGCCGAGTCGTTGAGCACACGACTCGGACTCGGAACCGGGCTGGTTCTCTCCCGTCTCGACGAAGAAGCGAACGTGGCGCCCTGGCTCCGCGTGGCCGGCCGCTACGGCGCCCAGGTGCGCTGGGCAGAGGTCGAGATCGAGACCTGCGAACTCCCCAGCTGGCAGTTCCAGGACCTCATCACCACCACAACGCGGCTCGTCGCCCTCACCGCGGCATCCCCGATCGTCGGCTCCGCGCCCGACGTCCGAGTCGCCGCAGATCGCGTCCACGAGGTGGGCGGCCTGATGGTCGTCGATGCCATCGGCGCCGCTCCCTACGCCCACGTCGACATCAACGAGCTCGGAGCCGACGTCGTCGCTGTCGGAGCCACCTCCTGGGGTGGGCCGCAGGTCGGCGCCCTCGTCTTCCGCGACCCCACCCTCCTCGACCGCATCCCCGCCGTCTCGCTCAACCCCTATGCACGCGGCGTCGAACGACTCGAGGTCGGGGGACACCAGTTCGCCCTGCTCGCCGGGCTCACCACCTCGATCGACTTTCTCGCCGGACTCGACGAATCCGCCACGGGATCACGCCGGGAAAAGCTCGAGACGTCCATCAGCTCGTTGCAGAACTACCAGGACACCCTCTTCGACCACCTCATGTCGTCGCTCAAGAGACTCCCGCAGATCATGGTCATCGGCCGGTCACCCAGCCGGGTACCCACCCTCAGCTTCACCGTCGCCGGAGTCTCCGCCGACAAGGTGGCGTCTCACCTGGCCGACAAACGCATCGCCACGGTCAGCGGCGTCCACGGTGGATCCCGACTCCTCGACGCCCTCGGCGTCAACGACGAAGGCGGCGCGGTCACCATCGGCCTCGCCCCGTACACCACGCGGTACGAGATCGATCAGCTCGTCGGCGAACTCGCTTCGCTGGGCTGACGTACGCACCGCCCCGCCGCTGACTGATGGGTCAGCGGCGGGGCGGCCCGAGGGCGTCAGTGCCGCGGAATGGTGAGAATCACTTTGCCGACGGTCTCCGGCGAGTCGAGCAGCTCGTGGCCGCGCGGCGCCTCGGTGATCGGCAGTTCGGCCGACACCACGGGTTGTATCGCGCCCTCGGTGATCAGTGGCCACAGGCGGTTTCGGACGTCGGCGACGATTTCCGCCTTGCTCTCGCGCCCGTTTTCTGGACGGCCGCGTAGTCCGGTGGCAGTGATGTTGCCGCGCTTCGCGAACAGTCGGGTGAGATCGAGCTCGCCTTTGCGTCCGCCCTGGAAGCCGATGATGACGAGCCGTCCGTCCGACGCCAGCGCGTCGATGTTGCGGCCGAGGTACGAGCCGCCCATGTTGTCGAGAATCACATCGGCGCCGTGTCCGTCCGTCGCCTTCTTCACTTCTTCGGCGAAGTCGTCTTCGCGGTAGTTGACGAGGATGTCGGCACCCCGCTCGCGGCAGCGTTCCAGTTTTGCCTCGGATCCCGCCGTGACTGCCACCCGTGCGCCCAACGCGACACCCACCTGGATGGCATGGGTGCCGATGCCGCCGCCGCCACCGTGCACCAGCAGGACGTCACCGCGCGACAACCCGGCCCGCATCACCACGTTCGACCACACCGTGCAGGCAACCTCGGGTAGGGAAGCGGCGACGAGGAGATCGACGCCCTTCGGTACCGGTAGTAGCTGGGTCGCGGGGACGGCCACCCGTTCGGCGTAACCACCGCCCGCGAGCAGGGCGCACACGTGGTCGCCGACGGACCACTCCGAGACGCCGTCGCCGACCTCAGCGACAATGCCGGAACATTCGAGGCCGAGAATGTCGCTGGCACCGGGTGGCGGCGGGTAGAACCCCTGGCGTTGGGCGAGATCTGCGCGGTTGACGGCGGTAGCCGCCACATCGATGAGAACGTGGCCGGGTAGCAGTTCAGGATCGGGCTGCTCCGCCCATCGCATGACTTCCGGACCACCCGGCTGATCGATCGTGATCGCATACATGAAGGACGACGTTAGCGAATGGAGGCGACGCACGGTCCCTGCCTGCGATCCCGCTTGTCAAATCGAGGGATTGGGGCCCCGACGCTACTGGAAAGTAACGTCACGCTACTAGAATATGAACCTGTGACAGCAGAAACCTCCGACGCCGAAGTCGAGACCAATTGGTTGACCCCGGCCGAGATGCGCGCATGGCGCGGCTATATGGACGGCAACCAGCGGCTCATGGACGTCCTCAACAGGGATCTGCAGGAAAAGCACGATCTGTCGCTCGCCGACTACCGAATTCTCGTGCTGCTGTCCGAATCGCCCGACGGTTCACTACGGATGTCCGATCTCGCCGACGGGGTCCTGTCCTCGCGCAGTCGCCTCACGCATCAGATCCGGCGCATGGAAGCGCAAGGCATGGTCACCCGGGACACCTGCCTGGAGGACGGCCGGGGTGTTCTCGCCGTCATCACAGACGAGGGTCGGGCGCGACTGGCCGAGGCGGCACCCACCCACGTAGCCGGGGTCCGGCGCAACCTCGTCGATCAGCTCACCAAATCGCAGCTCAAAGTACTCGCCGAGGTGTTCGAGCGGGTAGACAAAGCCATCGGCGACCGCTGACCGGTTGCAATCGCCGACACCGTTACCGATAGGATCGCGCACGGAAGCGTGGCAGAGCGGCCGAATGCACTCGCCTTGAAAGCGAGCGTGGCGTTAAACCCACCGGGGGTTCAAATCCCTCCGCTTCCGCCGAAGAAGCGGCCCCGCCCCGGCACCACACGTGCCGGGGCGGGGCCGCTTCTTTTCCACGGGTCAGTTGCCGGTCGGCACACCCGGCCCTGTCGAGAGTCATCGCGGCGGACGCGTGTCCAAGCATCCGCTGAAGTGCCTTCACATTCACGCCTGGCCCGGCCGCTCTTCCCGGGTCTGCCACCGGTTTCGGTCACTCCGTTCCGCTTTTAGCCGAGTAGTGGGGCGATTACAGACGCGTAGAACTCGCGGAATCCTGGAATCGGGACGTACATGAACCAGCTGAGCATCGGGGGTCGATCCGTTCAATGATGTGGGTCTACCAGATTTGTTGAACCACCATCCACAGCCACTCGCGGACGGGCTGCGGAAACGGGCTGTAGTACAACCACCAGTTATCCATGGTGGTCAGCCGAAGATCTGATGAAAGAGCGTTTCCAGCGGATACACCGTGTACCAGTACGTATCACCGAGCAGATAGGACAGCGGAGTGGTCAGCGGAGACGGGTACATGGGGGATCCTCTCGTCGATCACCGGTCACCCCGACCCGAATCATGGTTCGCCCGGATAGCGGGCCCTGTCAATTGTCCGCCGAAGGCCCCTCGCCTGTTGCCGCAGGTGAGGGGCTTTTCTATGCGCTTTTCGAGGGCGCTTCCCACGGCCTCGGAATCGTCGTCGAACAGGTCCGCGTACGCGTCCAGCGTCATCGCTGCCGACGCGTGACCGAGCATCCTCTGTAGCGCCTTCACGTTGACTCCGTCCGACACGGCAAACGCCGCCGACTCGCAACTGTCCAATGTCAAAGTATGAAGAAGTTTGACTTCAGGTGCACTTTCGTTTCCATGCGGGCCCGGAGTCAAAGTTCAATAAAAATTGACGTTGGTGGGGTGTTCGAAAGCGGCACCGGCACCGGCACCACACGTGCCGGGTCGGGGCCGTTTCTCATTCCTCTACCCGCGGGGGCGTGCAGTCTTCCGCGCTTTGGGCGCCTTCGGCGGCAGTTCCGCTACCTCCGCGAGCGCGCGTTCGAGCCACCGCCTGGCCTGATCCGGGGTGTCGCGCCAGTGGTCCGGCAGGGCGAGGTATTCGCGCATCGGCTTTTCTCCGGGTCCGAACGGGCCGACGCCGTCCGCAGACGACAGCTCGTCGTTCGCCTGCTCGCTGAGGAGCCGGACCCCGACGCTCGGTCCGAGAAGTCCCGCGAACATGTTGCCGTTGACGAAGGCGCCGAGGTTGCCGAACATCGGCTTCACTTGGACACCGGGTCGGTCGGGAATCAGTGACCGGAAGAATTCCTTGTCTGCTTCCGTCGGCTTCGGCATCTCCATGGACAGTCCTTTCGCAGCGCCCGGATCTACTGTTCCGGGCGCTCTTCGGGGGTCATGATGCTGAAGACGGCGCCCTGGGGGTCGGCGACTCCGGCCATCCGTCCGACCGTCGGAATGTCCATGGCCTCTTCGACGATCGCGCCGCCGAGTTCGACCACCTTTGCGGCGCTGGCGTCGACGTCCTCCACTGCGAAATACACGCGCCAATGGTTCGGCGTATTCGGATGGAGCGGTGCACCGGCGCCGCCGACCTGCTCGTCACCGACCTGGAACAGGGTGTAGGTGTAGTCGGGTCCCATGGACATCTGTGTGGTGGTGGTCCCGAGGATGCTGTTGTAGAAACGGACCGCCGTGTCGACGTCGGTGGTGTTCAGTTCGTTCCAGAGGCAGGCGCCCGGGTCTCCGACGAGGCCGGCGCCGATGTGCTGTTTCGCCTGCCACAGCGCGACACTCGCCCCGGTCGGGTCGGTGACGAAGGCCATGCGGCCGGCTTCCCCCACGTCGAACGCCGGCATCGCGACCTGGCCGCCGGCGCCGGGGACCTTCGCGACCGTCTCGTCGACGTCGTCGACTGCGATGTAGGTGTTCCAATTCGCCGGCGCCCCGGCCTGGGCCGCGTCGGGTTGTAGTGGCGCAATGGCGGCGACGTTCTCACCGCGCACGGATGCCATCGAGTAGACGGGGCCGTCGGGCATCGGCAGGTCGTCGTATTTCCAGCCGAGCAGTTCCGCATAGAACTTCTTGGCCGCGTCCTGATCGCTGGTTTGGAGATCCACCCAGTTCGGGGTTCCTTGCGGGTATTTCGTTTTGATCGGCATGGCGGTTCCTTTCGGTGAGGAGATCAGGCCGTCGGGAGTGGGCGACCGGTGAAGGCGATCAAACGCTCGAAGGGGTCGGCGGTGTGTTCGGCAGGTACCGGGTCGGCGAATCCGACGGCACCCCGGGCTTCCGGCCGGATGATGGTGTGTGCCAGTCCGAGTACGTACTCGGAGAGTGCAGGATCGACGGTGACGTTCCGGTCGACGGCTGCTGCGAAATCCCAGGCGTGCACCAAGAATTCGATGGACAATATTCCTACGGCGATAGGTGCCGGGACTGTGTTCCCCCCGATGGTCACGGTCCCGTCCAGTCCGCGGCGCCGCCACGCTTCCAATGCCTGTTGGGCTTCGTCGGCGATCCTGGTTTCTGCCGGTTTTCCCGGTTCGTCGTCGATCTTCGGACCGGCGGCGGAGCCGATGGTCGTGATCGATCCGGCGAGGTGGTCGGCGAGCTGCGCGACGGTGAACTCGGTGCACACCGTCTGGGCGGACATGTCGTCGGCAGTGAGATCGCGTAGCGCCCGCTGCACGACCGCCAGAGTTGCCTCTGCGCTCGACAATTCGTCGAGAGGCTGCGGGAGCGCCGCCCATTCGTCAGGTCCGGCGTCGCCCACGACGGCGGCTGCGGCGAGGCGATCGAAGTAGTGGGTCCAGCCCTCGGCGTGGCGGGCTGCCTGTTCGTCGCTCAACCCTTCGTGAACCAGTCGCACCTCGGTTCCGCCTGCGGTAGGAGTGAGGGTCACGGTGACGGTCGAGGTGCCGGGCGGAAGGTCTTCGCTCTCTTCCCAACCCCACGTGAAGACAATTCGCCGGCCGGGGTCGACCTCCTGGAATGTTCCCGCGGCCGAGTGTCCGGGCACGACGGTCCAGCGGTATCCGCCGCCCGTTCGGAGATCGACCCGCGCTGCGACCGTTTGCCACCTGCGTAACCGTTCGGGCTCGGTGACGAGTGCGAAGGTGGCGTCCGGATCGAGCGGAACGACAACGGTTTTGTCGAATGGCATCAGCGGTCTCCTTTGGAAGCTGCTTCCTCGGTGGCGTCCGCGACGAGCCGGTCGAGTTCGTCGATCCAGAACGAATCGAACAGCGTGCGGAGTTGGGCAAGGCCCTGTGGATCGAGCCGGTAGTATCTGAAACGTCCGTCTTTACGTGCGGTGACCAGCCCTGCGTCCATGAGCACCCGAAGATGTTGAGAAATGGCCGACCGGCTCGCGGAAAAGTGCGCCGCAAGCGTGTTGACGGTCTGTTCCCCAGATGTCAGCAGATGCATCAAGCGTCTCCGGGTTGGCTCGGCTGCAACTTCCAACTGGTCGAGCACGCCCAATACGTTAGTCGCGGCTAACGCATTGTGCAATGGGTCACTCGGTGCAGATGTCGCCACGAGTCGACCGAATCAGCGTTCGGTCGCTGGCTCGTGCACCTCGATCCCGAACTCGCCGAACAGTGCGCTGGTGGCACCGTCGGCGGCTCCCGCGATCAGTGAATTTGTGAGCATGCCGACGTCGAATTCGTTCCGGCCACCGGTCACGATCTGCAGTGTCTGGATTCCGCCGTCGAGCGCGACGCTCTGTGCTGCAGCGACTGCGGCTTGTTCGAGAACCGCAATGATCAGATCCCGAATGATCATGCGGATGGTGACCTGCGTTGCTGCTTCCGCCGCCATTGCACCTGCAGCGCTCACGCCGAGCGTCGGAACCGCTGCGGCGGCCATCGCCACGAGCTCCGCCAGCAATATGGCCAGTGCCGCAATGATCGACAATTTCGCGTATTCGACCTCGGTCGCCGTCGACTCGCACATCGCGGACAGGTTCTCGCACCGTGCCGCGAGATCGTGGAGGGCGCCGGCGTCTCCGCCGTACTTCTGCCAGTGCTGCGACATGGCAGTGGCGACGTCGCCTTCGACGGCGGACAACGCGTCGCGCAGTGCGGCGTCACCGTCCGCCGCAAGGTTCTTCAGGCCCGTGGAGGCGGTGCCCCAGGCGTCGGCGAGTCGGCGCAGTGACGTCTCGTCGGCCGCGGGCCAACTGGAACCGGACGCCAGCCAGGCCACCGGCTTCACGACCTCGGGAAGTTCGATGCCCATCAGAAAGCCTTGCCCAGTCGCCGGGAGAACCGCGTATCCGTTGCTTCGAAGGATTCGGCCGTCACTCGCATCCCGTCACCGATCGCGGAGAACAGCGCGACGAGGGACAAGGCGGCGTGGACCGCTGACTCCGCCCCGGGAACGTAGTGCCGGGCGAATGCCGTCCCACCCTCGTCGGTGCCCCACGCAGTTCTTTCGGCGTCGAGCGTGCTAGTCAGCTCGGTCAGCAGGGCGTCGGCTGTGTCCGCGAGCGCATCGAATTGTGGCGCCACGATCCGGAGATGGTGAGGGTCGACCCACAGTGCTCGACTCATCGGTCCGCTCCGCGCAGGATCGAGGCGTTCCATCCGGGTTCGTCGGCGGAAGGCGGCGGTTCACCCGGGCGCGGAGCATCCGGCATCAGTTCGGAGATGGAAGGAAGGTCGGCGCGGGCGTCGAATACGGGTGCCAGGACTTGGGCAGTTCGCTCGCGTACATCCGCCAAGGCCAGACGTGCCGCTTCTGCCATCGAGGACGCCAGCGCCTCGGGGCTGGTGCGCTTGAACGCGTCCGGCGACAGTTCGACCGCCGTCACGTTTCCGCCGGCATCGACGCAGACCCGGACCACTCCGTTGCCCGAGGTACGCGAGCCCCTCATGCGCTCGACCTCGGACTTCGCCCGGGCCAGGCTGTCGGCCTGCCGTCGCACGGCGTCCAGCATCGAATCGATCTGGTGACGCAATTCTTCGTTGCGGGCACGCAGTTCGTGGCGTGCGGCCTGGTCGACCATCGAGTTCCTCCCCCATGCGGTCAGCTCGGCGTCATTGCCTGCTCACGGGGTTGGACGCAGCAATCCCGCAATCGGTTCCCCTCGGTCTCATATCGGTCTGGCCACAAGCGCACGCACCCGAATCACACAGCAATCACAAAACCTTTAAGCTCTGCTTGACCGGCCGCACTTTGTACTGTGCAATCGGGATTCACACGGTCCGGGAAGAGGGATTTCTTTATGCGTCGCCTAGCATTCGCTGCTGTCGGAGTGGCAGTGTCACTGACCCTGTCTGGGCCGGCGTTCACTGCTACGGCCGATCCGACGCCTTCTCCGGCGGCCCCCCGGGCGAGCAGTGCTGCCAGTGTCGACAAAATTGTGAAGATCACCCCTACCCGCAGTGCGATCTTCGTGAACTCGCCCGCCATGAACCGGGTGGTTCAGGTGCAGGTGCTGCATCCGGCTGGTGGCGCTGCGCGCCCGTCGCTGTATCTGCTCGACGGGGTGAGCGCAGGCGCCGAGTCCGACTTCCGGGAAAGTACCTGGACGCAGAAGACGGACGTGGTCCAGTTCTTCGCCGACAAGAAGGTGAACGTGGTCCTGCCGGTGGGCGGCACCGCGAGCTACTACACCGACTGGCATTTGCCGGACCCCACCCTCGGCGTCAACAAGTGGGAAACCTTCCTCGCCGACGAACTGCCACCGATCATCGATGCCCAGTTCAGCGGAAACGGAACCAACGCAGTTGCCGGCGTGTCCATGGGTGCCATGGGTGCGGCCAACCTCATGACCCGCCACCCGCACCTCTACCGTGGCCTCGCCGCCTACAGCGGCTGCCTCGACAACACTCAGCCCAGTTCACGTGATTCGGTCCGCGGCACGGTCGCTTTCAAGGGCGGTAACCCGGCCAACATGTGGGGACCGGACTTCGACCCGGCCTGGGCGGCCCACGACCCGACGGTCAATGCCGAAGCCCTGCGCGGCAAGCAGATTTACATCTCGACGGGTAACGGCCTTCCCGGACCGTACGAGATGGCGACAGGGGGAGACCTGGCCTCGACCATCGCGGTCGGCGGGCCCCTCGAAGCGGCGGCGAACCTCTGCACGCAGACGTTCCAGCAGCGGCTGAACGCGCTCGCCATTCCCGCCACCTTCGTCTACCGCAACTCGGGCACGCATTCGTGGCCGTACTGGCAGGACGAGCTCCGCACGTCGTGGCCGGTGCTCAGGGGCGCGCTCGGCATCTGATCAGGGCCGGCCGACCACCGCGATCCGATCGGTTCGCGGAGGTGACACGGGCGAGCCCGCGCCGAGATAGGTGATGAAGGCGTCGAGATCGCAACCCGCGTGGACAGCCTCCGTGTGGGTGCGGAAGGCATCGAACCCGTCCCCGCCGTCGGCGAGGAACCTGTTGATCGCGACCCGGTAGACACCATCCGGCGACACCGGTTCTCCGTTCACGCGGATATCCGAGATGCGGTTGCCGACAGTCGCCGACCGATCCATCGTGTACGTCAGCGAACTCGACGGCGACAGGATTCGCTCGGTAACGCTGCCATCCCCGCGGGGCTGGAACTGTTGCTCGAGCACGCTGCGGAGGGTGGCGCCCGGAAGCGTCAGAACCTCGAGCGAGTTACCGAAGGGCTGGACGGCATACACCTGACCATAGGTGACGGTGTCTCCGACCAGGTCTGCGCGGAGACCGCCGGGATTGGTCAGTGCAACCTGAGCGCCGAACGCTGTTCCGGCGGCCAGCTGGGCATCGGCGACAGCGTTGCCCAGCGCAGACTCGCCGCTGTCCGTCGTCTCCCGGGTGAGGTCGTGCTGCAGCGACGCCACCCATGTTCGGCTGACCTCGCCCGCCCGTTCGCCCGCTCGGTCGACAAGCAACCGAGTGTCGGGGTCGGGAGGTATGTCGTGCGTGACCACCTGATTGAACGAGGACGTGCGATCCCGCAGGAGGTCGCGGGTGGTGCGGTCGATCGCCACGTCGACCACCGAGACGATACGGCCGTGCGAGGCGCCCTGCATCAGCACCCGCGGGTTTCCGGCCGGGTCGGGAAAGGTGCAGTTGTACTGCTGGTGCCCGTCGGCCGTGAAGATGACGTCCACCTTCGGGGAGGCGCGCAAGGCCACGTCATGGGTGCGGCGGGACTCCACGTCGCACTCGTCGGGCCGATTGTCCTGGTCGACCTCGGTCTCTCGGTGCATGAGGAGGGCGATGGCCCGCACCCCGAAGAAGTCGAGTAGGTCTGCCGTCCGGTTCACGGCCGCGAGCTCGTCGGTGAACCGGAGCCCGTCCGCACCGCCCGACGTCACCATGTGTGCGGTATCGGCGGGCATCGTCGCGATCACCCCTACCGGGATGCCCTCGACGTAGTTCACCGCGAACGGCAACGTCGCGGGTGCGCCGTCCTCGAACTGCAGGTTCGCAGCCAACAGCGGGAAATCGGCGCCCTCGAACGTGTCGTCGAAACGGCAACCGTCCACGGGGTGACAGCCGCCGCGCTGGAGTCGCAGGAACTCGGCGTACCCCTCGTCGAGTTCGTGATTGCCGATGGCGGAGGCGTCGACGCCCATCCGGTTGAGCAGTTGCACCGTCGGCTCGTCGTGAAAGGCAGCTGATTCGAGAGCTGACGATCCCCAGTTGTCGCCCACCGAGTACAGCAACGAGTGCGGGGATTGACCACGGAGTTGATCGACGTATGCCGCGAGATATGCGGCGCCGCCCGCGGGCACCCGTGATCCGTCCGCCTGCTTCACCTCGCTACGAACGCCGAGGGGAGGTGTGAGACTGCCGTGCAGGTCGTTGAAGGCGAGGAACCGCAATGACACCGGCGGCTCCTGCGCCTGCACGTCGGGAAGGCCGGCGGTCAGGGAGGTGGCGAGTGCCAACGACACCGCGGCGGCCACGACAGCACTCCGGGCCGCGACGCGATGGCGCATTGTGGGTGGCTCCCTTCGGCAAACCGCACTGAGTCTGGCAAGGGAGCATCACGGGAGCTATACCTGCACGTAACGTTTACATCTCAGGACTTACGCGCGAACACCGACCTTTGCGATCGAGCGGGCCTCTGCGCTCGTCGCAAAGGTAAGGAATGCGTCGTTTTCCTGGGGGTCGCCGATAGTGATCCGTACCCCGTCGTCGCCGTAAGGCCGAAGCAGAACACCCGCTTCTGCGCTGGCCGCGCCGAACGGTCGGGATTCGGTTCCCAGCGGAAGATAGACGAAGTTGGCCGCAGACTCCGGCACGTCGTATCCGGCGTCGAGGAGGCCGTCGCGGACGCGGTTCCGTTCGGCGACGACGCTGTCGGTGCGGGCGAGCAATTCGTCGGCGGCGGCCAACGATGCGATGGCGGCGGCCTGCGCGACGGTGTTGACAGCGAAAGCGATGTGCACCTTGCCGAGCGCGGTGACGATCGTCGGATCTGCCACGGCGTAACCCACGCGGAGACCCGCCAGCCCGTAGGCCTTCGAGAAGGTGCGCAGCACGACGACGTTGGGGCGTCCACGAAACAGCTCGATGCCGTCTGCGTCGGATCTGTTGTACTCGAAGTAGGCCTCGTCGAGTGCCACGACTACACGATCGGGTACGGCGTCGAGGAACCGTTCGAGCTCGGCCTTCGTCAGGGCGTTACCCGTCGGGTTGTTCGGGTTGCAGACGAAGATCAGCCGCGTGCGGTCGGTGACCGCGGCCGCCATGGCGTCGAGGTCGTGGCCGAAGTCGGCGGTCAGTGGAACCGTCACGGGAACGGCGCCGGCCACCTGGGTCACCACGGGGTACGCCTCGAAGGAGCGCCACGCGAAGATCACCTCGTCACCATCCTGGCAGGTGACCTGGACGAGTTCCTGACACAGGCTGACCGAACCATTGCCCGCGGCGATGTTGTCGGTGGGAACGCCGAGGTGGCCTGCCAGCGCCTCGATCAAGGCCACGTGACCGTTGTCCGGATACCTGTTGGCGTTGCCCGCTGCTGCCGCGATGGCGTCCCGGACACTCGGCAGCGGACCGAGAGTGGTCTCGTTGCTCGCCAGCTTGATCGCACCCGGAAAGTTCTTGCCGGGTACGTAGGCCGGAATCGTGTCGAGGTCTGCCCTTGTTCGCGGAGTCACCAGGCGATTATGCGCCTCCGATCCGGTGCGTCGACGGCCAGTCCGTGCCAAGGTGGGGACATGTCGGGAATCTTCAGGGACACTGCGGTCCTGCAGGCGGTCGGCGGCTCACCGGCCGATCCGCAGGCGCGGGTTCCGCTCACCGTGGCAGAGCCGGACGGCCCCGCACGTGGCGCGATTGTGGTGCTGCACGAGTCGCGTGTGTTCAGCGAGCCGCTCCTCGACTTGATGCGCTCACTGGCCGAGGAAGGGTGGGTGGCGGCGGCGCCGCACCTCTTCCACGGTCGTCCCGCGCACAGCGCAACCGAGGTCTTCGGCGAGTCGCTGTTCGCCGACTTCGACGCCACCGTGCACTGGCTGACGAGCCGCGGCGTCCTCTCCGATTGTGTCGGGGTTCTCGGTTTCGACGACGCCGGAACCGCCGCGCTGCTCGTAGCCACCAACCGGCCGATCGGAGCCGCTGTCAGCGTCTCCGCCCGCGGCATCGTCGAGCCGTTGTCCGACGATGCCCCCGCCCTGATCGACGCGGCGCCGTTGCTGCAAGCTCCGTGGCTCGGTCTGTACGGCGAGGACGATCCGTCCACCCCGCCGGAGCACGTCGAGCAGCTGCGGGATGCGACGGGAAAGGCATCGGTCGCGGCCCTCGTCGTCAGCTACGCCGGACTGGCGCACCGGGCGGACGAACCACTCCAGGTGCCCGACGGGCAGGACGACGCCCCCGGCGTCGAGAACATCGTCGACGCTCAACGCAGAATCTTCGACTGGTTCGACAGCAACCTGAGATAGCCCGCTCGCCGCTCTGACCAGCCGTTTTGTCTTGTCGTGGAAAGGTGTGTAATCTTTCGCTCCGGCGGTCCGAAGGGATCGGAACCACCCCAGGGAGGCGTGCCAGAGCGGCCGAATGGGACTCACTGCTAATGAGTTGTCCCTTTTACGAGGGACCGGAGGTTCAAATCCTCTCGCCTCCGCCACGCCGGTGCTAGTTGGCCGGTACAGATATAACTGAAGACTTGCGCCCGTAGCTCAACGGATAGAGCACTTGACTACGGATCAAGAGGTTAGGGGTTCGAATCCCTTCGGGCGCACAACAGAAACCCCCTCACCACAGTGGTGAGGGGGTTTCTCGTGTCTGCGGTCGCACTCGAGGCGGCGTCAGGCGGTCGGCGGCACGAACTCGGGCTGGTCGAGCAGGCGAAGCCACGACCCGTCGGGCTGGCGACGCACCACCTGGGCGCGCGCCCCCGAACCGTCCTTTGGCGGGGTGGCGGTGAGAGCGATGTCCTCGCTGATGAGGGTGGGTAGGGGAGTTTCCGGCTCGAAGTGCGGCGCATGGGCGAGGACGGATTCCCACAACTGCCGGATCGCCTCGCGGCCGACGGTCCGACTTCCGGGCGGGTAGGCCATAACAGCGTTCTCTTCGTACAGTGCCGCGACTCCGGCTGCGTCACCAGCATTGCTCCGCTCGACGAACAGGCGGGTCAGGTCCTCGGGTTTCATGGCCTTCTCGTACACAGCAGTCCTCTCGTTCGAATCGTTCTAGTAAACCCAGCGTCGTACCCGAAGGAGCGGAAGTCCAACAGATAGTTCTGCTCACTTCTAGAATCAGAGGTTATGGAACTGCGTCAGCTCGAGTACTTCGTCGCCGTGGCAGAAGAGGCCAACTTCACCCGGGCCGCGTTGCGTGTGCACATCAGTCAGTCGGGTATCAGCGCGCAGATCCGCCAACTCGAGCACGACCTCGGGGCCACGCTCATCGACCGCTCGACTCGGACGGCCACGTTGACGGCGGCGGGAGAGGCCGCGCTCGTCCATGCCAGGGAGGCACTGGCCGCCGCCGCCGCGGTGCGCGACGCCGTCGACGCCGTGAACCAGCTGGTCCGTGGACGCCTGGTGGTCGGCATGGTCACCGCCTGTACCCTCACAGGTCTGTTCGACGCGTTGGCGACGTTCCACGACGCGCACCCCGGCGTCGAGATCACCCTTCTCGAAGAGAGCTCCGATCAGCTCGTCGACCAAGTCCGTGGCGGCGACATCGACCTGGCACTCGTCGGCACGGCCACCGCACCGCCCGACGGGCTCGAGGCGTTTCCGATCATTCGCGAACGGTTGGTGGCGGCCGTACCGCCGAATCACCCACTCGCGGGTCGAACCAGCGTGGCACTGGCCGAACTCTGCGACCATGCGATCGTATGTATGCCCGCCGGAACAGGAATCCGGACCGTGTTCGACCAGGCGTGTGCCGCGTCGGATATCCGGCCAGGTATCGCCTTGCAGGCCAGTGCCCCGGACACGGTCGCGGATCTCGCGCTCCGCGGACTCGGGGTCGCAATCCTCAGCGAATCGATGGCCGCCGCCTTCGATGGGCTGACGGCGCTCGTCCTCGACGACGTCGAGATCCCGGCGGTGCTGGCACTGGTGTGGAAAAGCGCTGCGAGTCCTGCAGTTCGCGAACTGGTCAAGCACACCCGACGTGCGTTCGCTGACGCAGACGCGCCGCAGATTCCCGTGCCGCGGTAGCGGCCGGGGTCACGAGCCCAGAAGCTTCGCCTTCGCTGCGGCGAACTCTTCATCGGTGAGAACGCCGGCATCTTTCAAGCGCGCGAGTTCCTGAATACGCGACACGAGGTCGTCGCCGCCCGCGGAGGCGGGGGCCGGTGGCGGTGCCTGCGCCGCCTGCTGTTCGGCGTACGCCTGCTGGGCAGCTTGGTCGGCGCGAGCCTGTTGCTCCGCATCCTTGTTGGCTGCGCGGCGGTTCATCGCGTTGGACGTCGCCCGTGCAGTGCCGGTGATCACCGCGGTCCTGGCCACCACACCGAGCAGGCCGGGCCGTCCCACACGACGTGGACCTCGAAACACCATGTGCGTACTCCGTTCTCTGGGATGTCAGGTCGCCGCGGCGATCGCGGTCTCGACCACTTCGCGGGGAATGTGCAGATGGAGCGCCACCTCGCCGCCGGCTTCACGGGAAGCGGCGGCCAGCTTGCGCGCCCACGTCTGCTCGTACACCAGGGCCACCGCCGACGTGCCCGGTTCGAGTGATTCGCGGACCACATCGAGGTCTTCGTCGCTGATGAGCTCCTTGGCTTCGATGGACAATGCGGCGAGACCGACATTGTCGAGCTCTTCGTCCACCTCCACCTGTCGCAGCGTCCCGTCCTCCGACTTGGCGAGGAAGACGAGGTCGAGGATGGTGACGGTGCCCTGCTCGACGAGCTCTCGGAACGACTCGATCACCGCGGGGTCGGCGCGGTCACCAGGGAACGTGAGGAACAGGAACGCGACCGGTCCGACGTCAGCAGCTGTATTCGTCATGTCTCTCCCTGTGCCGGGGATGTTCTGATGTCGATGTTCGCGACAGGCGGCAGGGTGCGCATCATCCACGACGGGTGATGTCGGCAGGCCCGGCCTCTGCGAAGCTCGTCGACAGCGCTGTTGGATGAAATGCCGGAAGAGACGGGGTGGTGTATGCCTTCACTCGATGCCTCAGCGTTCGTGGCGCTGATCATCGCTGTGCGGTCAGTGCCCGTGATCGTGGACGTCACCGGGGTAGCCGTCGAATCGGGTGACATGACCGCGGCGAATGCGTCGGTGCTCGTCGCTGCGGGTGCGACCGACAGTGCAGCGACGAGCGACGACAAACGGAGGAGCTGACCGGTGACCAGAACCGCATCGACACAGGCGCCGGCCCGGGCAACGCTTATCCTGGCGACGCTGATACTCGTTGCCGCCGTAGCGAACTTGAATCTTTCGGTGGCCAATGTCGCGTTGCCCGACATCGGTCGCGCCTTCGATGCGAGTCAAACCCAGCTGAACCTGGTCGCGGTGGCGTACTCCTTGGGTCTGGCGGCCTCGGTGCTCTATCTCGGTGCGCTCGGCGATCGGTACGGGCGCAAGCAGATGCTGGTGCTGGGAATGGCGCTGTCATTGCCGGCGTCGGCGATTGCCGGGTTCGCGGGCAGTGTCGAAATACTGTTCCTCGCACGTGTTCTCGGAGGGATCTCCGCGGGCCTCGCCTTCCCCACCACGCTGGCCATCATCACTGCCCTGTGGTCGGGTCCACCGCGCACCAAGGCCATCGCGTTGTGGTCGGCTCTCGGCGGGGCGATCTCGTCGCTCGGCCCGATCGTGTCGGGTGCGCTCCTCGAGCACTTCCACTGGGGCTCGGTATTTTTCGTGACGCTGCCCCTCGCCGGCCTCGCTCTCGTCTGCGCCGCCGTCTGGGTGCCCGCCCACGTCAACGAGACCACCGACCCGGTCGACAACCTCGGCGGTGTCATTTCGGTGGTCTTCATCGCAGCGCTCATCCTCGCGATCAACTTCGCGCCGGTCGACGGCGCCGGGGCGACGGCCATCGGGCTGGGCGTGATCGCCTTGGCGGCCGGTGCGGCGTTCTTCCTGCAGCAGCGCCGCGCGGCGCACCCGTTGTTCGACCTCCACGTGGCGGCGAGGCCCACATTCTGGGTCGCCGCCGTGGGCGGGGTGATCGTGTTCGGTGCGCTGATGGGGGCCATGTTCATCGGACAGCAGTTCCTGCAGAATGTGCTCGGCTACTCCACGCTGGCTGCGGGATCTGCGATCATTCCGGCGGCGGTCGCGATGGTGATCGTCGCGCCTCGTTCCGCGAAGCTCGTCGAATCGCGTGGTGCGCGCTTCACTCTCCTGCTCGGATACCTGTTCGTGGTCCTCGGATTACTCGTCGCGTTGCTGTTGTGGAACGAGAACGCTCATTACCTCGAGGTGGGGGTGGCGTACGCGTTCGTCGGAATCGGAGTCGGGTTCGCGGGCACACCGGCGTCGCGTTCGCTCACCGGATCGGTGCCGGTGTCGCGGGCGGGGATGGCGTCCGGCACCTCCGACCTTCAGCGTGACCTCGGCGGTGCGATCATGCAGTCGATCCTCGGCGCGGTACTCACCGCCGGGTACGCCAAGTCGCTGTCGTCGGCGATCGCGGAATCGCCTGATGCGAGTCAGGTGACGCCCGAAACGCAAGCGGCGCTGACAAAGTCGTATTCCAGTGCAGAAGTGCTGGCCGAACGGTATCCCCAATACGCGGACCAGATCATCGCTGCCGCGCGCGACGCCTTTCTCGACGGGGACACCAAGGCGTACCTCGCCGCAATCCTGGTGGTGGGCGCGGGCGCTGTGGTGGTGTTCTTCTTCTATCCGCACCGGGAGGAGGAGAAGCGATTGATGGCGGAGTACGCGGAACAGCGCGGCACATAGGACGCATGTACCTTTCGGCGCGGTGGAAGCGTCGAAAGGTACATTCGCCCGGTGGCGGCGGGGTAAATTCCCGACAATCGGCACATCGACGAGGGGACCAGCACGATGACAGCTCGGGTCGTGACCAAGGCGAATCGTAAGCGAGGGCTGGTCGCGGCCGCAGCGGCTGTGCTGCTGGTCGCCACGGCAGCGTGTTCGGACGACTCCTCCACCGGATCGACCACGTCGGTGACGCAGACGACGCAGGCGGGCACGTCGGCGGCCGGGGATGGCACGCAGATCGATTCCGCTGTCGCGCAGCGTCTCGACGAGGCCATCGAGAATACGATGGCAAGGGCCTCGATTCCCGGGGTGATGGTGGGAGTATGGGGCGCCGACGGCAACTACGTGAAGGCGTTCGGTGTTGCCGACAAGTCATCGGGCGCCCCGATGGAAACCGACTTCTACAGCAGGATTGGTAGTGTGACAAAGACTTTCACCGTCACTGGTGTACTGCAGTTGGTCGACGAGGGAAAGGTCGGCCTCGACGACCCCATCGGGAAGTACATCGATGGTGTTCCCCTGGGTGATCAAATCACGATCCGCCAGCTGGCGCGGATGCAGAGCGGATTGGCCAACTACTCGGCCAACGAGGACTTCCAGAAGGCCCTGATCGCCGACCCGAAAGCGAACTTCACTCCCCAGCAGCTGCTCGGCTACGCATACGCACAGCCCGCGACCTTCCCGCCGGGGCAGGGATTCGAGTACTCCAACACCAACACGACGCTGCTGGGACTGGTCGTCGAAAAGGTCAGTGGAATGTCGCTTGCCGACTATGTGACGCAGAAGATCATCGACCCGCTCGAGATGGCCGACACGAGCTTCCCGAACTCGAACGCCATCCCCGAACCGCATCCGCAGGGTTACACCGAGCAAACGGCGGACGGCAAGGAAACAACGGCCACCGACTGGAACCCGTCCTGGGGGTGGGCCGCGGGTGCCATGATCTCCACGCTCGAGGACCTGCACATCTGGGCCCCCGCGTTGGCCACGGGAACGCTGCTGCAATCGGCAACCCAGGAGCAGCGACTGCAGACGGTGACGGCGCCGGGTCTGTCGACCGATGTCGGATACGGCCTGGGCATCTTCGACATCGCCGGCTGGATCGGGCACAACGGCAGCATCCCCGGCTATCAGACGGTCAGCGTGTATCTGCCGGAGAAGGAAATGACGCTCGCGATCATGATCAACACCGACGTTCCCTACGAGGGCAGCGAGCCGAGTACAGCGCTGGCTACTGCCATTACGGAGATCATCTCACCCGATCACGTCTACCGATTGCGCGCCGACGTGCAGGATCCCAGTGCCACGTCTGCGCCCTCGACTACGCCGGGGACGCCGCAGCCGTCGACGTCCGCCCCGGCTCCCACCAGCTGATCGCAAACCACGACACCGAGATCTCCGGAACCCACGTCCGCCGGCGCGTACGGTGGTGCCGTGACGATTCTGGTGACCGGGGCTACCGGGAATATCGGCAGGATGCTCGTCGATCATCTTCTCGCGCGGGGTGCGACCGAAGTGCGGGCACTCACCAACCATCCAGAGAAGGCGCACCTGCCCACGGGAGTCGAGGTCGCGCACGGATATCTCCGTAAGCTCGACACCCTTCCCGCCGCATTCGACGGCGTCGAGTCCGTGTATCTGGCGCCGACGCCCGACACCGTCGAGAACGTGCTCGCCGTGGCGGCACGTGCCGGAGTCCGTCACGTCGTCGACCTGTCCGGTCCGCACGACGGACACTGGGGTGACGTGGCGCGGGCGGTCGAGGCGTCCGGCATACCGTGGACCCATCTGTGGCCCGGCGAATTCATGGAAAACGCAGGAATACTCGCGCCGCAGATCAAGGACGCCGGGGTGGTTCGCGAGCCGTTCCCGACGGCAGGCAATGCCCCCATCGCCATGGACGACATTGCCGAGGTGGCGGCGGTGACGCTGCTCGAGGACGGACACATCGGCAAGTCGTACGAGCTGACGGGGCCGGAGACGTTGCTTCGTGCGGAGCTGGTTCGCCGGCTGGGTGCGGCCCTCGGCCGCAACATCGAGTACCGGCAGGTCTCGTTCGAGGAGGGGGTCGAAGTCCTCACCCCCGCGATGGGTGAGTACGCGCGGTGGTATCTCGAAGGCATGGCGACCCTCGTCGATCATCCCCAGCAGGCCAATTCTGTATTCGAGGACATCGTCGGCCGACCGGCCACCACCTTCACCCGGTGGGCAGCGGAGCACGTCCACGAGTTCGGCGGATAAATATCTGGGATTTGTCCCGTAGCCAGATCAGTGCGAGGGGGTAAGAGCCACAACCGGTATGGGGCAGGTCGTCTTGTTCTGGCAGTCGCTGTAGCGGCGTTCATGGTGACCCGCATGCGGTCGTAGTCGGGATCGCCGGGCAGATAGTGCGACCCACCATGTGCAACAACAGAGTCGGCACACCGAACAGCAGGCGATGGCCGAGCCATCCGCCCCATTGACGAACAGATCGGCCATCGTTCCTCGTTCCGGGCAAGGGAGCTACGTATTGCCCCACCGTAGAGGCACGGTGGTCAGTGACGCCGGACCGCGTGCAGGACCGCGTCCTTGATGGTGACGAGGTTTCCGTCCGGGTCGGTGATCTCGCGCGCCGGGGCCGCGCACACGAGAATCTCCCAGTTCTCGGGGTCCAGTACGGCGGCCACCTGTTCGGCGGTGAACATGATGTCCGGCACATCGGGCCTGCCCACCGAGGCGTGCATATCGGTGGGGTGATGACCCACGATCAGCAGGTGCCCGCCTGGCCGCACGGCCGCGGCCAGGCGACGGTGCAGCTCGCCGCGGGCCGGCTCCGGCAGTTGCATGAACTGCGCGGATACCAGATCGAACTGTTCGGTGGGCGGCTCCCACGATCGAATGTCGACCTGCTGCCAAGTGGTGTTGTCCGCGATCGCAGCGCCGGCCGCTGCTGCCCGTGCGGCGGCGCGCTCGAGCGCCACCGTCGACACGTCGACTCCGGTGGCATCCCAGCCGTTCGAGGCCAGCCAGATGACGTCCGCCCCCTCGCCGCAGCCGACGTCCAGAGCGCGGCCCGGGGTCAGCGTCGCTGTCTGTTCCACCAGGCGCTGGTTGGGGTTCCCGCTCCACACCGCACCGGTCGAGCTGTACCGCTCGTCCCAGAACTCTTGGCTGTAGAAATCGCTGGGGTCGTGCTCATGTACGTGCGTCATGGCTCCACTGTGCGGGCACCCGGCGCAAGAGGAAAGTTCTGTTGCCGAACCGGCAATCCGCGGCGACTACGAGGCCTGGAATGTGAAGATGCGGCAACCGCTCATGTTCGCCGAAGAGGCGACCCCGTCGGCGCGCGCGTAGTCGCCCTTGGCCGACAGGTTGTTGGCGAGTGCTGCCTGATCGTCACAGAACGCCTGATCCGCCGGGTCGGTCACGGGATTGCTGATGTAGGTGTCGCCCGGTGCGGCCGCCGCGAACGGACCGACACCGAGCAAAGGTACGGCAGCCGCTGCGAGCGCAATGGAGGCCGCCGCGAAGAACTGGCGGATCATGATGCTCCTCCGGGAGTAAGGCGTGGGATTTTTCCGATGACCCCATCCTGCACCGAACTTTCCCGGGCAGCCAGACCCCCGAGGGTGCAAAATTTCGCATCGAGCGGTTCAGGGCAGTTCGACGGTGCCCAAAGCCTCTTGCACGCGGTCGGCGGCCTCGATGGGATCCTCGTGCTCCCAGATGCGCACCACCGTCCAGCCGGACTCGATGAGGCGAGCGTCGGTATCTCGGTCGCGGGTGACGTTCCCCGCGAGTTTGTCGGCCCACCACTGGGCGTTGTTCTTCGGGAAGGTGGCGTGCTTCGGGCAGCTGTGCCAGAAACAGCCGTCCACGTACACCGCCACCTTGCGGCGTGGAAACACCAGATCGGCGCGTCGCCTGATGCCCTTCATCGGGGCCCGGTCCACGAAGTATCGGACCCCGCGGCGGTGCAGCTCCCGCCGCAATCCCAATTCGGGAGCGGTATCTCGCCGCCGCTGCGCCCGCATCCGGGCGCTGGTGGCGGGATCGGTGGAGGGCATGGCGAACGCCTGGTGTCCGTCAGGCCGCAGCCTGCGGAAACCCGCCCATACGGTCGAGATGACTTTCGACGTCGTCGATGAAGCCCGGAATGAAACGCAGGTTGCCCATCCGCGCCCGTTTGAGGAAACCTGCAGTCGCGCGGGCGGACAACAGCCGGGTGTCCTCGAGAAACCCGCTGAGATCCTCGTAGGGTTCTTGGACCGGCCACGTCGACATGTGCATCCGAAATGCCTGCCGGTTCATCCCCCACGCCGCAGCGGGCCACGCGTCGCCGGGATTCAGGGGAGTCTCGACGCTGCGCTCATAGGCGTCCGGCGCCACCAGACGTCCACCCACCCACGACGCCATCCGCACGCTCACGGCGTTGCCGACGAGTTTCCACCGATGGCTGTTGCGCAAGCCGGGGACGAGCGCGGCCGGAGCGGTCCAGTCGGGATCGAATCCCTGGAGCCGTTCGGCGTCGATCAGCCCCGGAGTGACGATTTCGCCCGACGGCAACCGCACGGCCGGTGGACTGGCGATCCCGACGGAAGAGCCACCTTTGAGCGTCGGGACCGCATTGACCGCCCAGCCGAGCCCACGGGTGCCCTCGGTCCAGTAGAAGCCGCAGGGATAGTCGGCCGGATCACCCACCGGGCGCTCGCCGGCATCCTCACCGAACAGCACCGGACGAGGGTCGTCGGTCCGCGAAGCGAGCATCAGGACCCGCTGACGTCGCTGCGGAAGTCCGAAGGCCCGGGCATCGACCACCCGGTACGCCCACATGTACCCGAGGTCCTCTAGGGCGTCGGTGATATGCCTCATAGCGGCGCCCCGACCGAGCTGCAACATGAACGGCACGTTCTCGATGAGCAGCCAGCGGGGACCCTTGCGGCGTTTGACCAGTCGGAACACCTCGTCCACCAGACTCGAACGCGAGCCGGTGATCCCGGCCGTCCGCCCCGCCTGGGACAGGTCCTGGCAGGGAAAACCGGCGGCGACCAATTCGATGTCCTGGGGGAGGGACCGCAGCTTCGTGACGTCGGAATGCACCGGCACGTCCTGGAATCGGGTACGTAGAACCGCCTGGGCGCCCGGATCGATCTCACAGAGCAGTTCGGTGTTCCAGCCGTGCTCTCGGAGACCCAACTCGAGCCCGCCGATACCGGCGAACAGGCCCACCATGCTCCCGGTTGACGTCACGGCACCCTTCCTCACGAACCAGTCACCCGAGAACGTTACTCGAGATCTGCACCGACTTTGACCAACGACCCGTGAGTACTTGTTAACAGCGGGGCGTTAACAAGTACTCACGGGTGGCGGAGCCACCTAGACTTCGGGTGGGTGGGTACGCAGGGAGGCGCGATGATTCCCGGGTTTCGCGAGAGGTCGCTGTTTGTGCGCGACGCCCAGGGCAGCGGTCTCGTCGAGGCGTTCGTCATCATCGGCATCCTCACGATCCTGCTCACCCGCGCCTACCTGCATCTGACGGGCTATCCCCAGGTCGGCGGGTCTTCTCTGCACATCGCGCATGTGCTCTGGGGCGGGCTCGGCATGATCGTGGCTTTGGTGACGGTGTTCTCGTTCCTCGGCCGGAAACCGCGCGTGGTGGCCGTCGTCGTCGGCGGCATCGGTTTCGGCTTGTTCCTCGACGAGATCGGCAAGTTCGTGACCAAGACCAACGACTACTTCTACCGCCCGTCCGTCGCCATCATGTACGTGGTGATCGTGGTGTTGCTGCTGCTCAATCGGTGGCTGCACGACGTGCGCCCGCCCACCGTCACAGAGGACGTCGCCAACGCTGCCGCCATTGCCCTGGGCGGCCTCGACCGCGGGCTGGACCGGGTGCGGCGAGAGCAGGCCATCGCTCAACTCCGCCGCGCGGTGGAGGCGGGAGCGGATGCGTCGACAGTCGCGTGCGTTGCCGATCTGCTCGACCGCTGTCCCGATCGGCAAGGCCGGGTGGTGCCGTCGGTGCGCGAACTCGCGCGGCGTGCCACACCCGAGTTCGCGAAGGGCCCGGGTATGCTGTGGACGGCTGCCGTCGGACTGACCGTCTTCTCCACGCTCGGTCTGATCAGCGCCGTCACCACCCTCGACGACGACCTGCGCGGTGCAGGAGCGGACATCGCCACCGTCGGTCAGCTCGTCGGTTCGGCCATCGCATTCGTGCTGTGCTGGAGCGCGACGGTGCGACTGCGCAACGGCAAGATGTGGCCGTTGCAGTTCCTGCGGTCCGCGGCGCTGGTCACCGTGCTGCTCACGGAGGTGTTCGATTTCGTGGCCCAGGAATTCGGCGCGCTGCTCAACGTGGCCGTCGGCCTGGGTGCCCTGATCGTGTTCTCCGCGCGCATCGCGGCGATGGATCGGGCCCGTGCAGCCGATCTCGGCAACTCTGCTGCAACGAAACTCGGCCCATTGCCACCCCGCGAGCCCTCGTCGATTACCGTAGACAGGTGAGCATCCAAGACTCCGGTGCCCCGTCCTGGCCTGCAGTACTGACGTGGCGGGCGGAAAACGCACCCCGTATGGAATCTGTGCGTGTCCAGCTCAGCGGTGACCGCATCAAGGCTGCCGGCCGCATCATCGGCGGCGCATGTCCCGAGCACCCCGCGTTCAGCGCCTCCTACGACCTCGTCACCGACGAAAGCGGCGTCACCCGCCGGCTGTCGCTGCGCACCTCTGTCGCCGCAGGTGAGCGGCAGATGTCGATCAGCCGCGACGAGGAAGGCACGTGGATGGTGCAGCACGGTGCCCACCATCAGCGCTCCACATTCGACGGTGCCCTCGACGTGGACATGGTGCTCAGCCCCTTCTTCAACACTCTGCCGATCCGGCGGTACGGGATGCATCTCGGCTCCGAGGACATTCAGGTGCCCGTCGTCTACGTCAACCTCCTCGACCTCCGGGTCGAGGGCGCCATCCTCACCTACAGCAGCGGTCCGGACGGGATTCACGTCCTGTCTCCGGTATCCAGCTCGTCGGTCACCGTCGACGCCGAAGGGTTCATCCTCAACTACCCGGGGCTGGCGGAACGGATTTAGGCGCTTCGCGCCTGTGCGCCTTTCTGGTAGCTCTGGCAACCAGAAAGGCTCACAGGCGGCGGAGCCGCCCCCCGCGGCGGCCCGCGTCGCGCATCGCCTCGATCCAGCCGTCGTCGCCGGGCACGATGCCGGTGATGTCCCAGGTCTCCTGATTGTCGTATCGGGTGCGGGCGGCATGTCCGGCGTCGACGAGCGTCGCCGTGGACGACTCCTCGGCCAGTTCGGTTCGCGCGCTCTGCAGCAGTTCCAGCGCCTCGTCGAGGGCGATGAGCAGCGCACTCCGGTTTCCCTCGCACATGGCCCGGACCAGACCGGGTGCGCTTCCGGCGACGCGAGTGCCGTCCCGGAACGACCCCGCAGCCAGCCCCAGTGCCAGCGGCCCACCCGCCGCGCCGGTCACGGCCAGGGTTTCGGCGAGCAGGTGCGGGAGGTGCGAGATCCGGGCCACCGCCCGATCGTGTTCGGCGGATTCGGCGGGCACGACGACGGAACCGCAGTCCAAGGCGAGCTGCGCCACCTGCTTCCAGATTCCTGGGTCGACGCCGTCGTCGGTGCCGACCACCCACACCGCCTCCCGGAACAGGTCGGCGCTGCCGACGCTCCACCCAGACGCCGACGTTCCGGCCATCGGGTGCCCGCCCACGTACCGGTCTGCGAGTCCTTGACGGGCCGCCGCGGCCGCGACTTCAGCTTTGACACTGACCACATCGGTGATCGGGCAGTTCGGGGCGTAGAGGGCGATCGCGGTCAAGGTGGCTGCCACGGCGGGGACGGGTACGGCGATCACGATGAGCGCCGATTCCGCCGACGCCCTCTGGAGCACGGCGACCAGATCGGTGTCGGCGTCGAATCCGTCTGCCCGCGCGGCCTCGACGGACTGCGCGGAGCGATTGTGGCCCCACGCGTCGCGGCCCGCCCGTACTGCGGCACGGAGGAGGGATCCGCCGATCAAACCGAGGCCCAGGACGCACACCGGAGGTGCGGAAGCGGTATCTGACACCTGCTCAGGTTGGCACATTCGAGTACGGACTTCATTTACCGGCACCCCGCGGGCTACCGTTGCGCTCATGGGTGCACAGCGCGCGGGAAACAACAGCGCCTCGTCGGATCGGGCTGAGGATCTGGAGGGCTTCGGTGTCGCGGTAGTACACGAGGACGGCCGATGGAAGGTCAAGGCCCTCAGCTCGGCTGCTCTGACCAGTTTGAGCGCCGCGGAGGAGGAATTACGGTCCCTCCGCAGCGCGGGCGCGTTCTTCGGTTTACTCGACGTGGACGACGAATTCTTCATCATTCTGCGGCCGGCGCCGTCGGGCACGCGACTGCTGCTGTCCGACGCCACGGCGGCCATCGATTACGACATCGCAGCGGATGTCCTGGATGCGCTGAACATCGAGGTGCCGGACATCGACCCAGACGACCTCGATGACGTCGAGCCGTGGGAGGAGGGTGATCTCTCGCTCCTCGCCGACCTCGGCCTCCCCGAACCGGTGCTGGCCGTGATCACCGCCGAAACCGACCTGTACCCGGACGAGCAGCTGGGCATGATCGCTCAGCGGCTCGGCTTCACCACGGAGCTGTCGGGGGTTCTCGACAAACTTCCGCGATAGTTCTCGTCCGGTGACACTCCAGGACGACGAGCGGATGATCCGCGTGGCGATCGAGGCTGCGCGCGCCGCCACCGACGCCGATGTACCAGTGGGCGCCGTGGTGTTCGACGCCGACGGGGTCGAGGTGTCGCGTGCGGTGAACTCACGCGAGGCGATGTCGGACCCGACAGCACACGCGGAGATCATGGCGCTCCGGGAGGCTGCCAGGGTCTACGGCGACGGGTGGCGCCTCGAGGGCACGACGCTGGCCGTAACCCTCGAACCGTGCACGATGTGCGCCGGAGCGCTCGTGCTCGCGCGGGTGTCGCGTGTCGTCTTCGGCGCGTGGGAACCGAAAACGGGAGCAGTCGGCTCCCTCTGGGACGTCGTCCGCGACCGCCGGCTCACCCATCGGCCGCAGGTCCGTGGGGGTGTTCTCGAAGACGAGTGTGCTGGAATTCTCGAGGATTTCTTCCGAGAACGGCGCTGACCGGTTTCAAACGTTTTCGTGGGGTACTCGACAGTGTGTAGCCGGGTCGCCGCGATCCGTGCTTCTCTGGAGACAGGCGCCGAACGAGGCGCCGCCGGGCCCGGCACCGGGTCCGAAACGGATTCACGGAGGTATCTCATGGGAATCGCAGACAAAGCATCGAACAAGGCCGAAGACCTCAAGGGTCAGGCGAAGGAAACCACCGGCAAGGCCACCAACGACAAGGACCTGCGCGACGAGGGCAAGGCCGATCAGGCGTCGTCCGCGGTCAAGGACGCCGGCGAGAAGGTCAAGGACGCCGCGTCGAACCTCAAGGACAAGCTCACGTAAAGCGGCTCCACCTGGCGATTTCAGGCTCGGGCGTCACATCCGGTAAAGTCACCGGCGGTGGCGTGTCCGAGCGGCCTAAGGAGCACGCCTCGAAAGCGTGTGACGGGTAACCCCCGTCCGAGGGTTCAAATCCCTCCGCCACCGCCAAGGGCAAAGCCCCTGATCCGGTCCTCGAGACCGGGTCAGGGGCTTTCTCGCGTTTACGGGCCTGTTGCGGCGGGTGCGCTGGCGGAAGCAGTGTCGCTCCCTGCGGTATTTCTGCGCGGCACGGTGAAGGTGGCGACGACGCACAGGACCGCGACGGTGAAGCAGGCGAGTGTGTACCAGAGGTTGCCCACCGGGTCGCCGTTGTCCGTGACGCCGTCGACCGCCCCGAAGTAGTCGGGCAACGCCGTGGCCCAGAGCAGCGCCATCACGCTCAGGTACACCACGCTGTAGCGCTGGACGAAGTGGTTGGTGTATGCGGGACCATCCGTGTTCTCCCCACGCAGCCGCATCCATTGACGGACGAGAATCCAGATCGCGACGACGGTGACGACGAGAAGTTCCGCTGCGTAGAGAACGGCGCGGGCGGTGGTGCTGCCCATTCCGAAGACCGTCGCCGGGAGCGGCAGGATGAACGTGCCCAGGGACGCCAGGACACCGATGACGACTGTGCGCCACACCAGTTCGAGACCGGAGAAGCGCCGGCCCTGGCCGACGAAGAATTGCACGCAGAATGCTAGCGACATCGGCCACAGCGCAGCGAACACGACGACACTCGGCAGTGGCACGGAATCGAACAGCGGTTGATTGATCGGATTCTCGGTCGACCACTCCCACCACCGCAGTTGCGGTCCGAGATGGTCGAAGATCTCGTAGAAGGCGTGGTGGACGAAGCCCACGCAGACCGCGCCGGCGAGCACTCCGTACCGGCGGAAGACACCGAGCATTCTGACGATCTCGAAGGCCATCGTGGCCATCAGCGGGTAGATCGCGATGATGTACAGCGGGAGTCGGCCCCAGAGGAACTCCACGGTGAACACGTTGTGCGCGAACATCGTGTCCACGTGGTCCTCGATGCCGAAGGCGGCGGGGAAGTACAGCGGCGGCTCGATTATGAACAGGTAAGCGGTTGCGCCGAACCAGAGCACCAGGTTGGTGGGATCGCCCATCCGTCGCAAGCGCACGATCGCGACGACGAGCGCGAGCACGGAGCCGAGAACGATGGTGAGCTCGAGGACAGGCAGTGTCCAGTTTTCCAACGCCAGTGGGTTACGGACCTCGACGAGCCCACCGGCTTCCTCGCACGAGAAGCCGAGCGCCGATGCGAGTTGGTCGAATGTGGGTGAGCAATGATCGGCCATCAGCGCGCCTCCGAAGACGCGGCCGTGTCGGCGGAATACCAGTGCGTGACATCGTAGCCGGCCTCGTAGCGCTCGAACCACACGTCGGCGAGTGCGGGCAGCTTCTCGTGATCCGGGTTGTGCCGCGGCAGCTGGCTGCGGATGATGCCCACCAACGCGGTGAGTTGCTTGCCGAGCGGGAGATCGTCGAACGCGCGCATCATCGGGCCGTTGTCCTCGGCGCGCAGCAGGGGCAACCGCTTGCGCAGGTTCTGCTGACGCCGGTACGAGGCGAACATCGACAGCGCATCGACCTTGCGATCCTCGAGCGGGACGTGCCGATTGAAGCCTTCGCAGGCGATCCGGATCACTTTCAGCACGTGCCGGAAGATCGACGGGGCCATCCGCATCCGGTACATGTCACTCCCGACGACGGAATCGAAGATGATGAGCGCAGAACTTCGGTGTTCCACTTCCTCGACGAAGTGCCAGATGAACAGGGACGCGACCCGGTCGTCTCCGGGCCGGAACAGAGTGGAATCGTTGTCGAGCATCAGCTTGAACACCGGAGTGAAGGTCGCTTCCAAGTCGGCGGTGTACGCCAGTCGATAGTTGAGCGAGGTCTGGGCGGTGAGCCGGTCGAATTCTCCGATCACCTCGTCCAGGGTTTCCTGAAGTCCCGGGTATCGATCGATCAGTGCCTTGACGTGCTGGCGGTGAGCCGTCGAGTGCTGCCCTTCCTGCCGCATGAAGGCGTCCGCCTCCTCGGCAACTGCAGAATCGGTGATGAGCGGCTTGGTTTGGAGAATCATTTTCACGATCATCTTCTCGAAGCCGATCGCCAGGAACGAGACCGCGTTGGCCATGCTCGAGAAGGCCGGATTCTCCTCGTTCCACACGAACGGGACGTCGTAATCCGTGAACGCGAAGCGCATCTTTCGGACTTGTAGATCGGTCACTGTGCGATACCTCGTCTTTCGAAACGGGCTGGGTGGAAGCCTCAGTGGCGACGATCATACATACGGCGCCATATCTGTATGATTACTTTCGAGGCTCAGGTCCGAAACGGCGGCGGGGGCTCTGTGGTAGCGTCGCCGTTCATCTGGATGGGCGCGCTCCCGCCGTGGGTTCTGCGCGCCCGACGGACAGAACTCGATCCGAGGAAGCGGCAGTGGCACGAAGGCGCGGCTGGGGCGGTAGTCCACCCGGTGACGATGACGAAGCGTCCCGCCGAATCGTTGTCGCCGCAGTCGAATTGATCGGACAAACGGGTTCGGCGATCAGCATCGCGGATGTGGCGGAGTCGCTCGGCGTCATCCGCCAGACGGTCTACCGATACTTTCCCAGCGCCGACGCACTGATGAGGGCGGCCGCCATCGCGTCCGTCGACGGATTTCTCGATCGCCTGACCCGGCAGGTGAAAGGCATCGAGAATCCGGTCGACGCGATGATCGAGGCAGTGGTGTACACACTGACCGAGGTGCGTCGCACACCCCACCTCGGCATACTGCTGTCGAGCTCGTACTCGAACGTCGATCCCGAGGGCATCACCTCGCACGAGGCGCGCACCTTCGGGATGACGATGATCAAGCGCTTCGACGTCGACTGGGAGGGCTGCGGGTACGACGACCCCGCTCTCGCGGATCTCGTCGAGTACGTCCTACGAACCATGCAGTCGTTCTTCGTTTCCCCGGGGAATCCGCCGAGGAGCGACGATGAGATGCGGCGATATCTTCGGCGCTGGATGGGGCCTGCGATCGCCCCGCAGCAGCCCGTCGCACCGACTCGACGTGCTGCCGACAGCACTGCCCGCGGCGGCTATCGGTTCCTGCAGTAGCAAGCGTGGCTACTTCGTGCGCGTTGCCGAGTTCGACGCCGCATGATCTCACCTTTCGCCGGTGAATTCTCTGTACGCCGACATATTCTCCGAGATCCTGGATCGATGTGCCGCTGCCTGTTTCGGGTCGAGGGTGTGGGGTAACTGCAACAACACGTCCGCTTCGGACGGACCGACGCGTACACACGTTCACGCAGGAGGCAGGGCCAACACATGACTATTCCCGGTGGTAACCCCACACAAGACCAAGCGGGTGCGTGGGCCGGTCCCACGACGCACACGCCCACAACGCGCACACAGGACGAGTCGACGACGGACGTCGCGAAGCAGCAGGCGAGTGAGGTCGCGAGTGATGCGGCCGGGGCGGGTAAGCACGTCGCCGGTGTCGCAGGTGAACAAGCGCAGAATGTCGCCGGCGAGGCGACGCAGCAGGCTAAAGACCTTCTGCAGCAAACACGGAGCGAATTGACTGATCAGGCGGCTACGCAGCAGAAGCGAGTGGCGTCGGGTCTTCGGGCCCTCGGTGACGAGTTCGGATCGATGGCGAGGAACTCGGACCAGTCCGGGATGGCGACCGATCTCACGAAGCAGGTCGCCGAAAAAACACACGCCATCGCCTCGTGGCTGGACGACCGCGAACCCGGGCACGTTCTCGATGAAGTGACACGTTTCGCGCGGCGCAAACCGGGCACCTTCCTCGCTCTCGCCGCCGGCGCCGGATTGCTCGCCGGTCGACTGGGCCGTTCGTTGATGGCGGCGAACGACGATAGTGGTGCCGCCGCGCCGAACCGTGCCCGCGCAGGTCAGGGTGAACAGTGGCCGCCGGAGGTTCCGGATGCGGGAGCACTTCCTCCGGAGCCGCAGCGTCTGTATGACGCGCCGCCGCAGTACCCGCCCTCCCAATATTCACCTTCGCCACAGCCCGGCTACACCCAGCAGCCGGGGTACTCGCAGCAGCCCGGATACACGGAACCGGGGTACGCCCAACCGGGATACACCGGGCAGCCCGGCTACACCCAGCAGCCGGGGTACTCGCAGCAGCCCGGATACACGCAGGAATCCGGCTACCCCGAGACCGGGTACCCGCCGGCCGGCCCGGACGTGACGCGATGAGCGCACCCTACGGATCCCACACCGAAGGAAACGGCACAGAGCCGCCCTCCATCGGCGAGTTGCTGTCGAACGTCAGCGAAGATCTCACCGTCCTGATGCGTCAAGAAGTGGCGCTCGCGAAAGCCGAAGCGACGCAGACCGCCAATCGCGTCGGTAAGGGCGCGGGCATGCTGGCCGGCGCCGCGGTAGCCGCGCACTTTGCGGTGCTCTTCCTGTCCATTGCCGCATGGTGGAGCCTCGGCAACGCGATCGGACGCGGCTGGTCCGCGCTGGTCGTCATGCTCGTGTGGGCGATCATCGCCGCCGTTCTGGCCGTACTCGGCCGCGCGGCACTGAAGAAGGCGCGTGGCCTCCCGCAGACCACCGACACCGCCAAGAAAATTCCCGACGCGCTCACCCCTCACCCCCAGGAGTCGCCATGACCACCAGCCAGGACCCCGACCGTATCCGCGCCGACATCGAACGCACCCGCCGCAATCTCAGCGCCGACGTGGACACCCTCGCTCGGGAAGCGAACCCCACCACCATTGCGAAGAGAAAGGTGGGCAGGATGACCAGCGCGGTCGGCGGCGTGCGCGACCGCGTGATGGGGTCCGCGCAGGACGCCGGCTCCAGCCTCGCCGACGCGCAGAGTTCCGCCGCCGACGCCGCGCAGTCAGCTCCGCGCGCGGTGCGCCAGCACACGCAGGGCAACCCGTTGGCGGCCGGACTGATCGCCTTCGGTGCCGGGTTGCTGGTGGCATCGATGCTTCCCGCGAGTGAGCGCGAACAGGAGGCCGCTCTCGCGGTGAAGGAGAAGGCCGAGCCCCTCACGCAGGAACTGACCGACGTCGCGAAGGACGCGGCCCAGAACCTGAAGGAACCCGCCCAGAACGCCACCCAGGCGGTCAAGGAGACGGTGGCCGATGCCGCGGACACCGTGAAGTCGGAGGGAACGTCCGCCGCCCAGGACGTGCAGGGCCGTGCGGCCGATGCGAAGGATACGGTCCGAGAACAGCAACGCTGACCCGGAATACCGTCGCCCCGTTCGGGTTCCCACCCGAGCGGGGCACGCGTATGTCCCGGTGGGTTCGGCGATGCACCAGCGACTCCAACGCGCGAACCGAGTGACAGCCATTGAAGCTGCAACTACCCTGTCTGCATGAAGAAGCTGTGGTGGGCCATCGGCGGAGTCGTTGCCGTTCTCGTGCTCGCGGTCCTGGTCGGCCCGTGGGCATACGGTCAGTTCATCGCCGAGGACGACGCGCCGGCGGCATCGGTGTCGACCGAGGGCGCCGAGGCGGCTTCCGGGTCGGTCGACGGGCAGTGGACGGTCGTACCCGGTGAGGCACCGAACCAGACCGCCGCGGGATACACCGTCCACGAAATCCTCAACGGCGCGAGCGTGACGGTGGTCGGTTCCACAGGTGAGGTCGCCGGTTCGGCCACCGTCGAGGGCGAGAAGCTGACCGCCGGAGAGGTGAGCGTGCAGGTCGCCGACATCACCACCGATCAGCCGCGTCGAGACGGTCAGTTCCGCGGCAACGTGATGGACACCGACACCCATCCGACAGCCACATTCACCGTCGACGAGCCGGTCGACCTGTCCGGTCTTCCCGAAGACGGTTCGGTGGGGACGGTGACCGCCCAGGGCACCCTGACGCTCAAGGGGCAGTCGCGCCCGGTCACGGTGGACATCGAGGTTCTGCGTTCCGGCGACGACCTGATCGCCTCGGGCAGCATCCCGGTCACCTGGACGGACTTCGGAGTGCAGCCACCGTCACTGGGCTTCGTGACCGTGGACGGCCGCGGTACCGTGGACTTCCTGATCAGCCTGGCGCGCTCCTGACGGTGCCCATCCGGGCGGCCCGAACACGTAGCCGAGTTTGTCTCGCCACGACCGCGCGTTGCGCCAGTCCCGCCCGATCGCGGCGTACTCATGGGTCTGCAGCTTCCAGAGGTTGTACGTCCCGACCGGCTTGGTGAGTCGATAAGTGGGGCGGTGGTTTTCGGTCCGGAAGGTGCCGAACATCCTGTCCCACACGATGCGGATTCCGGCGTAATTGCGGTCGAGATACTGCGGGGTCGCAGCCGTGGCAGGTTTGCTCCTTTTCATACTCAGGTGATAGGAATTCGGTGTGCACATCACCGCCAAGGTGGACTACGCCGTGCGGACGCTCATCGAATTGGCCGCGGCCGGGCCGTCACCGTCCAAAGCCGAGTTTCTCGCGCACGCGCAGACCATTCCGCACAAATTCCTCGAAGCCGTGCTCGCCGACCTCCGGCGCGGGGGGCTCGTGAACAGCAGGCGCGGCCCCGACGGCGGCTACTGGCTGGCCCGTCCGGCGTCGGACATCTCCATCGCCGACGTGATTCGTACCGTCGAGGGCCCGCTGGCCTCGGTGCGCGGCGAGAGGCCCGAGGACGTGGAGTACGGCGGGCCGGCGGCCAAGCTGCAAGACGTGTGGATCGCCGTGCGAGTGAACCTGCGTGCGGTACTCGAGAACGTGAGTGTGGCCGACATCGCCGAGGAGCGGCTCCCGGACTTCCTCACCGCACTCACCGCGGATCCCGGCGCGTGGGAGCGCCGCCCCCGTGCGGCTGCACCGGCGGCCGAGGACGCACAGCGCGGCTGATCGTGCGGGCCGCCGCTCAGGGCTTGCGTGCGAGGTACCCGAACATCGTCACGGACATGTGAAAGTCGCCGGTGTGGGCGCCGGACTCCAGCTGCTCGAGAAGGGCTTTCCGTTCGGCGGGGGAGATCGCACCTTCGGCCACCGCCGCATCGATCATCATCGTGACCAGCGGACCCGTGGCATCGCCGGGTTCCTGCATCAGTGCCTGCGAACCTGTGTCCTCGACGACGAGGCCGGCCCGCGTCAACTGACCGGGCAGGAGCCGGCCCGAATACGGATTGGCGGTGTTGGTCAGCATCACGTCGGTGATGCGAGCGAGAACGTCGGGATCGCCCGGATGCAGTATCGCAGTTCCCCAGTCGCTGTCGAGGATCACGGCTCTTCCGTCCGGTTTCACGACGCGCGCCACTTCCGCTGCCGCTCGTTCCGGCTCGGTCAAATGCTGGAAGACCCGCTCGCAGCGCACGGCGTCCAGACTGCCCGTCGCGAAGGGTAGGGAATAGGCGGTGCCGACGACGAACTGCGCCGTCGACCGCGCGGCCTCCGTTCGTTCGCGCGCGAGGAGCACCATTCCGGGATTCGGGTCCAGCCCGATTGCTCGCCCCGACGCGCCGACGGCATCAGCCATTGCCCGCGTCTCCGATCCGGTTCCGGAGCCGATGTCGAGCGTGTGTTCACCCGGTTCGAGATGGAGGGCGTCGTGGGACCAGGCGCGCAGACGTCGGATTCCCGGCCGCTCGGCCTGGATGTCGAGGACGGAGGCGAGTTGTTCGAGGGCGTTTCGGTCAATTTCGTCGGACCGGAACGACAGCGGCACGGCCGAATCTGCCATGAATCCACGGTAGTTCAGCGGTGACGGCGAGCACAGCCGAACGGTCGAGTGGTCAACGTCATAGAAATTGCACTCCTCTGCAAAATTGCAGAGCTCTGCAAGTTCTGTACGGTGGATGGGGTGATTTCGGAAATGGGACTGCGGGACCGTAAGAAAGCCGCTACTCGCGCGGCTCTCAGCGGTGCCGCCGCGCGCCTGGCCCGGGCGCTGGGCATCGAATGCGTCACCGCCGACGCCATCGCGTCCGAGGCGGGTGTGTCGACTCGGACGTTTCACAACTACTTCTCCAGCAAGGAAGAGGCGGTACTGGCGCATTTCGAGGAGTCCGTTCACGACTGGGTGAACCTGCTCCGCGCTCGTCCGGAAGACGAGCCGATCTGGGATTCCCTCGAACACGTGGTGGTCCAGATCGTCACCGATCCTGCGAAACCTCTCGAAGAGACCGTCGTGATGATGGAGCTCGTCGAGACCAGCCCCGCGCTGCTCGCGAAGAAGCTCGAAGTGCACCTTCGGGTGACCCGCCTGGTCGGTGAGGTGATCGCCGAACGGACGGGCACCGATATCGACACCGACCTCTACCCCAACCTGCTGCACATGGCAGTCGGCTCGGCATGCAAGGTGTCGCTCGATCTGTGGATGAGCGGCAAATCGGGTGCGAGCGGACCCGAAGAACTGGTCCGCGACGCCATGCGTCAACTCCGTCAGGGAATCCCGCAGCCGTAACCGGTTGCGCCCGAACCCCTCGTTCCACCGACTCAGAAGGAGCCTCCAGTGGCCACCTATCTCTATCGGATCGGCAGATTCGCCTACCGGCGAAAAGGTGCGGTCATCAGCGTCTGGTTGGTGATCCTCGTCCTCATGGGTGTCGGGGCGGCAACCCTGTCGGGTCCCACCAAGGACTCGTTCTCCATTCCCGGCACCCCGGCGCAGCAGGCACAGGACTTGATGGCCGAGCGCTTCCCCGAAGCGGCCGGCAACAACCCCATGGAAGCGGTGAGCGCCAGGTTCGTCTTTGCCGCACCCGAGGGACAGACCCTCGAGAGTCAACAGAGCCGGCAGGCGATGGACGCCGTGCTCGCCAAGGTGCGGGGAATCGAACAGGTCCAGGATGCAGCCAAGGTCGATCCCGCAGTCGCTTCGGGAGCCGACGCCGCGCAGGCACTGGTCAACCCGGTCGAGGCGAACACGCAGCTCCTCGACATGGCGAAGTCCTCCGCCGCGGACAAGGAGATCAGCGAAGAGACGGCCGTCGCGAACGCACAGGCGCTGTCACCGCTGAACGCGGACAGGACCGTCGGCTACGTCGAGGTGCCCTTCAAGGGCGACATGGGCGACGTGGACAAGGTTCTGCGCGAACAGATCTCGTCGGCGGCTGACGCCGGCCGCAACGCCGGCCTGACCGTCGAGATCAGTGGATCGGCCGCCAACGATGCCGAACCGCCGGGCGGCGCCACCGAGCTCGTCGGAATCGGTGTGGCGGCCGTGGTTCTGGCCTTGACCTTCGGCTCGCTCGTCGCAGCCGGTCTCCCCTTGATCACCGCGATCATCGGAATCATGATCGGCAGCCTCGGAATCACCGTGGCCACCGGGTTCACCGACCTGAGTTCGATGACGCCCACCCTGGCCATCATGATCGGCCTCGCGGTCGCCATCGACTACTCCCTGTTCATCGTGTCGCGTTTCCGACACGAACTCTCCCTGACGTCGGACCGCTCGGAAGCGGCGGGACGTGCCGTCGGCACGGCCGGTTCCGCCGTGGTGTTCGCCGGTCTCACGGTCATCATCGCGCTCATCGCGCTGCGCGTCGTCGGAATCCCGTTCCTCACGGACATGGGTGCGGCTGCCGCGTTCACGGTGCTCATCGCCGTCATGATCGCGCTCACACTGCTGCCTGCCATCCTCGGGTTGTTCGGGCGCAAGGCATTTGCCGGAAAGATTCCCTTTCTGCAGAGTCGTGACCTCGAAGACGACGAGGGTAAGCCGAGCTTCGCGCTGCGGTACATCAGCGCAGTGGTGCGCAGACCCGCCATTCCGTTGATCGCCGGTGTCGTGCTGCTGGGCGCACTCGCCATTCCCGCGACGGGACTCAGCCTCGCTCTTCCGAGTGAGGGCACAGGCGACCCCGCCACCAGCTCACGGCAGGCCTACGACCTGGTCGGCGAAGGATTCGGTCCCGGCAAGAACGGTCCCCTGCTCGTCGTCGTCGACGCCAAGGACCTCACCTCCGGCACACCGGCTGCCGCGTTCGACGAAGTGGTGAGCACCATCTCGGCGCAGGACGACGTGTCGAATGCTCAGATCGTGGGCGTGAACCGGGCGGGTGACACCGCGCAAATCCTGGTGACACCGACCAGTGCACCCAGTGACCCGGCAACGATGGACCTGGTCAACAACATTCGCGGTGCGGAAACCGCACTGCACGATTCGATCGGCGTCAACTACGGCGTCACCGGGCAGACCGCCCTCGAAGGTGACGTGTCCGAGACGCTGCAGGATGCGCTGATTCCGTACCTCGCCGTGGTCGTGGGTCTCGCCTTCCTCCTGCTGCTGCTGGTGTTCCGCTCGATACTGGTGCCGCTGACGGCAACGCTCGGCTTCCTGCTCAGCGTCGCCGCCACCTTCGGTGCCACGGTCGCCGTGTTCCAGGAAGGCTGGGGAGGCCTCATCGCCAACCCGCAGCCGATCGTGAGCTTCATGCCGATCTTCCTGATCGGAGTGGTGTTCGGGCTCGCGATGGACTACCAGGTGTTCCTGGTGACCCGGATGCGTGAGGAGTACGTCCACGGTGCGACCGCGAAGCAGGCCGTCACCGTCGGCTTCAACCACGGCGCCCGCGTCGTCAGCGCAGCGGCCGTCATCATGATGTCGGTGTTCGCCGCCTTCATCGCCGAACCCAACTCGTTCATCAAGTCGATCGGCTTCGCCCTGGCGGTGGCCGTGTTCTTCGACGCTTTCGTGGTCAGGATGGTGATCATCCCGTCGGTCATGGCGCTGCTCGGCGACAAGGCCTGGTGGCTGCCCAAGTGGCTCGACAAGATCCTGCCCAACGTCGACATCGAGGGCGAGAAGCTACGTCAGGCGCTCCCCGAGTCGGACGACGCGCTGCAGCCCACGCGGTAGGCGCTCCGCGCCCGTGCGCCTTTCTGGTAGCCCCAACTACCAGAAAGGCGCACGAGGCCGTAGGCCCGGTAACCTTCGAAGATCATGATGACGCGTCAGGATCGCAGCCCATGCTGAACCGCTTGCTCTCCACCTACCTTCGCCCGTACAAGCGGGAACTGATGCTGGTGGTCCTGTTCCAACTGGTCGCGACGGCGGCCGCGCTCTACCTCCCCAGCCTCAACGCCGACCTCATCGACAACGGGGTCACGAAGGGCGACATCGGCTACATCCTGTGGACGGGTGGCGTGATGTTGCTCGTCACCGTCGTCCAGATCGTGTGTTCCATCGGTTCCGTGTACTTCGGTGCGCGCGCGGCCATGGGCTTCGGGCGTGACGTGCGCCGGGCGGTGATGCATCAGGTCGGTAGCTTCTCGTCCCGCGAATTCGGCCGCTTCGGTGCACCGTCGCTGATCACCCGGAACACCAACGACGTGCAGCAGGTGCAAATGCTCGTCGTGATGAGCTGCACCATTCTGGTGATGGCGCCGATCATGTGCATCGGCGGCATAGCGATGTCGATACGCGAGGATGTCGGGCTCGCCTGGATCCTCGCCGTCACCGTGCCCGTCCTCGGATTGTCCATGGGGTTCGTGATCTCGCGGATGGTGCCCGCCTTCCGTGAGATGCAGACCCGGATCGACGGAGTCAACCGCGTCCTGCGCGAGCAGATCACCGGCATCCGCGTGGTCCGGGCGTTCGTCCGTGAACGCTCCGAGATCGAACGTTTCGAGACGGCCAACGAACAACTCACCCAGACCGCCCTGCGCGTCGGCCGCCTCACCGCGATCATGTTTCCCCTGGTCATGGTGATCGCCAATGTCACCAGCGTGGCCGTCATCTGGTTCGGCGGGCACGAAATCGACAGCGGCAGTATGCAGATCGGTTCGCTGACGGCGATGCTCAGCTACATCATGCAGATCCTGATGTCGGTGATGATGGCCTCGTTCATCGCGATGATGGCACCGCGGGCGACGGTGTGTGCAGAACGCATCGGTGAGGTTCTGGCCACCGAGTCGACCGTGGTCCCGCCGGCCGAACCTGTCACCCGGATCGAGCATCCGGGGGTGGTGGAGCTGCGCGACGCGCAATTCAAGTTCCCCGGCGCCGACGAACCGGTGCTCCGCGACATCAGCTTCCGGGCAGAACCGGGCAAAACCACCGCGATCATCGGCGGCACCGGATCCGGTAAGACCACGCTGCTCTCGCTGATCCCCCGCCTCATCGACGCCACGGCCGGCACCGTCACCGTCTCCGATATCGACGTCCGGCGCCTCGACCTCGACGTTCTGCGGTCGGGGATCGGTTTGGTTCCGCAACGGCCGTATCTGTTCTCGGGCACCGTCGCCACCAATCTGCGGTACGGCAAACCTGACGCGAGCGACGAGGAGTTGTGGCACGCGCTGGAGATCGCGCAGGCCGCCGACTTCGTCCGGGCGATGCCGGAGGGCCTGGACACCCCCATCGCGCAGGGGGGCACCACCGTGTCGGGTGGGCAGCGACAGCGACTGGCCATCGCGCGGGCTCTGGTACGCCGCCCGTCGATCTATCTCTTCGACGATTCGTTCTCCGCTCTCGACCTCACCACCGACGCTCGCCTGCGCGCCGCACTCGAACCGGAAACGGCGGACGCCTGCGTGATCCTTGTGGCGCAACGGGTGTCGACCATCGTGGAGGCCGACCAGATCGTGGTGCTCGAGGACGGCGCCATCGTCGGAATCGGTACCCACGACCACCTGCTCGACACCTGCCCCTGTTACGTCGAAATCGTCGAATCCCAACGATCGATTCAGGAAGCCCTATGAGCGATCGCACGAGCACCGCCACCGCCGAGAAGCCGGCGGGCCCCCGGATCCCGGGGCCGGTCGCGCCGGGAGCGCCCGGCTCCAAGCCGCACGCTCTGTGGCCGTCCACCAAGAGGTTGCTGGGGCGGATGCGGCCGCATCGCATCGCCGTGAGCACCGTCATTCTGGTCGCCGGGGTGGCGGTGGTGCTCACCTCCATCGCGCCGCGCCTGCTCGGTCAGGGCACCAACATCATCTTCGACGGCATCGTCGGCAAGCAGTTGCCGGCGGGAATGTCGAAGGACCAGGCCGTCGCCGCACTGCGGGCCGACGGGCAGGGCACGTTCGCGGACATGGTGTCCGGCATGGCCGTGGTACCCGGAGTCGGTATCGACTTCGGTGCACTCGGTCGTGTTCTCGCGATCGTCCTCGCGTTGTATGTCGGGTCGTCCGTATTCATGTGGCTGTCCGGGTACCTCCTCAACATCGTCGTGCAGGGAGTGGTGAAGAACCTGCGCGCCGAGGTGGAACGCAAGATCCACCGGCTTCCGCTGCGCTACTTCGATTCCCATTCCCGCGGTGACCTACTCAGTCGCGTCACCAACGACATCGACAACGTGTCGCAGTCGTTGCAGCAGACGATGAGCCAGCTGATCGTGTCGGCCATGACCGTGATCGGCATCCTGGTGATGATGATCGTGATCTCGCCGTTGCTCGCACTCATCGCCGTACTCACCGTCCCGCTGTCGGTGCTGGTAACAGCGCAGATCGCGAAACGGTCCAAGACGCATTTCGTCGCGCAGTGGAAATCGACCGGGGCGCTCAACGCAGAGGTGGAAGAGGCCTTCACCGGCCATGAACTGGTCACCGTGTTCGGCCGCAGCCGAGAGGTGGAGGCCCGGTTCGAGGAACAGAACGAAAACCTGTACCAAGCGAGTTACCGGGCGCAGTTCATCTCGGGCCTCATCATGCCCGCGATCATGTTCCTCGGAAACCTCAACTTCGTGGCGATCGCCGTCCTCGGCGGCATGCGGGTGGCGTCCGGCACGATGAGTCTGGGTGACGTGCAGGCGTTCATCCAGTACTCCCGCCAGTTCACGCAGCCGCTCACCCAGATCGGCGCCATGGTCAACCTCATGCAGTCGGGTGTGGCCTCCGCCGAGCGGGTGTTCGCGATCCTCGACGAGGACGAGGAAGAGCCGGATCTGCTCGACGCCCGGACCCCCGAGCTGGCGAAGGGACACGTCGAGTTCTCGAACGTCTCCTTCAGTTACTCACCGGAGAAGCCGCTGATCGAAAACCTGTCACTGGTGGCCGAGCCGGGACAGATGGTCGCGATCGTGGGGCCGACCGGCGCGGGAAAGACCACGCTGGTCAACCTTATTCTGCGGTTCTACGACCTCGACGGCGGCAGGATCCTCCTCGACGGTGTCGACATCGCCGAGATGTCTCGGGACGACCTGCGGTCCCGGATCGGCATGGTGTTGCAGGACGCCTGGTTGTTCGGGGGCACCATCCGCGACAACATCGCCTACGGCCGACCCGACGCCACGGAGGAGGAGATCCTCGCGGCGGCACGGATCACCTACGTCGACCGGTTCGTCCACTCGCTGCCCGACGGCTACGACACCGTCATCGACGAGGAAGGCAGCAACATCAGCGCGGGTGAGAAGCAGCTGATCACGATTGCGCGCGCCTTCATCTCGCAGCCGTCGATCCTGATCCTCGACGAGGCGACGAGTTCGGTGGACACCCGTACCGAACTGCTGGTGCAGCACGCCACGGCGGTCCTGCGCAGCGACCGCACCAGCTTCGTGATCGCACACCGGCTGTCGACGATTCGCGACGCCGATCTGATCGTCGTCATGGAGGACGGACGCATCGTCGAGCAAGGCAGCCACGAAGATCTGCTGATCGCCCGCGGCGCGTACTACCGGCTGTACAACAGCCAGTTCGTGGGTGCCGACGTCTGACCGGTCTCCCTATTTGACGAGGGTGAACTGCATGACGTCGATGTGCCCGGATCGGAAATGGGCGGCGCAGCCGAAAAGATACTTCATGAACCGTTCATACATTTCCGATGAGGACAGCTCGATCGCCTCGGCGCGACGTGCCGTCAGAGCGTCGGCCCAGTGCTCGAGCGTCCGCACGTAGTGCTGCTGCAAGGATTGAATCCGCTCGATCCGGAAGTTCGCCTTGTCGACGGCTTCTTCGATCCACTGTGGTTGGGGCAGTTGGCCACCGGGGAAGATCTGCCGCTTGATGAAGATGTGGAAGAGGGCGTTCTCGCGGGTCACCGGGATACCCATCTCCTTCAGGGCCGACAGGGGATGGCCGATGATCGTGTGCAGGAGCATCCGGCCGTCGTCCGGCAGCATGTCGTGGCAGTTGGAGAAGAAGGTGTCGTACCGTTCACGCCGGAAGTGTTCGAAGGCGCCGATGCTGACGATGCGGTCCACCTTTTCGTGGTATTCCTCCCATCCCCGGAGATGGACTCGGCCCGTCCGGGGACCGGGATGGTCCGCCAGCAGCCTGCTCACGTGGTCGTACTGGTTACGGCTGAGCGTGAGGCCTTCGACGTTGACGTCGTACTTCTCCATCGCCCGCAACATCGCCGCGCCCCAGCCGCACCCGATGTCGAGAAGGGTCATTCCGGGGTGCAGATCGCACTTGCCCAGTGACAGATCGATCTTCGCGCGCTGAGCCTCCTGCAGAGTCATGTCCTCGCGTTCGAAGTACGCGCAGCTGTACGTCATGGTCGGGTCGAGGAACAGTGCGAAAAAGTCGTCCGAAAGGTCGTAGTGCGACTGCACCTGCCGATAGAAGGGTTTCAACGCTGTGTGCGACATACCTGACCCCTTGTCTCCTCGGGCCGGCCGCCTCCCGGGCGATCCGGAGGACTCCTCGCGCCGACTCTGCCGAGGGGATACCCAAACTTTCCCGGCTGACTCACCCGCGCATACCGGAGGTGAGGAAGTACGCACGGCCGGCCGTGATTGGATACACCAGTGAATGCTGTAGTCCCCACCCCGCCCGATCCGTTCTTTACCGTCGGCACGCGACTCGAGGGCCGGCTGGGCCGGACCGGGACCATTCACACGCCGCACGGGGACATCGCGACACCCTCGTTCGTGGCCGTCGGCACCAAGGCCACGGTGAAGGCGGTGCTGCCCGAAAGCATGAAGGACCTCGGCGCGCAGTCCGTGCTCGCCAATGCCTATCACCTGTACCTGCAGCCGGGACCGGACATCGTCGACGAGGCCGGGGGGCTGGGCAAGTTCATGAACTGGGACGGCCCCACCTTCACCGACAGCGGTGGCTTCCAGGTGATGTCGCTGGGGGTGGGTTTCAAGAAAGTCCTCGCCATGGAGGCCGTCGGCGTGCGCTCCGACGACGTGATCGCGAAGGGCAAGGAACGTCTGGCCACCGTCGACGACGACGGCGTCACCTTCAAATCGCACCTGGACGGGTCGCGGCATCGGTTCACGCCCGAGGTGTCGATGCAGATCCAGCATCAGCTCGGCGCCGACATCATGTTCGCGTTCGACGAGCTCACCACCCTGCTGAACACCCGCGGATACCAGGAGAGGTCCGTGGAGCGCACCCAGGCGTGGGCGGTGCGGTGCATCGCCGAACACGAGAAGCTCACGGCCGAGCGGGCGCACCGTCCCTATCAGGCCCTCTTCGGTGTGGTTCAGGGCGCTCAGTACGAGGATCTACGCAGGCTGGCCTGCCGCGGACTCGAGTCGATTCGCGGGGAAAGCGGACGCGGATTCGACGGGTACGGCATCGGCGGCGCTTTGGAGAAGCAGAACCTCGGCACCATCGTCCGCTGGTGCAACGAGGAACTGCCCGAGCACAAACCCCGGCACATGCTCGGCATCAGCGAACCCGACGACTTCTTCGTGGCCATCGAGAACGGCGCCGACACCTTCGACTGCGTCAACCCGTCACGCGTGGCACGCAATGCGGCGATCTATCACCCGGACGGCCGCTTCAATATCAACACCAGCAAGAACCGTCGCGACTTCACGCCGATCGACGAGAACTGCGACTGCTACACCTGCGCCAACTACACGCGGGCGTACCTCCATCACCTGTTCAAGGCCAAGGAGATGCTGGCGTCGACCCTCTGCACCATCCACAACGAACGGTTCACCGTGCGGCTGGTCGACCAGATCCGGGGAAGCATCGAGGGCGGCTACTTCGACGAGTTCAAGGCCGACACCCTGGGCCGCTTCTACGCCGCGAGGACGTAGGTCGGTTCACGCTTCTTCACGTAGGCGATGACCCGATAGGTGATGGGCATGACCAGCACCTCCACCAAGGTCTTCCACAGGAAACCGACGATCACGTAGTTGACGAAGTCGGTCCACGTCGTGATGCCGATGGCGCCGGCTGCGATGGAGCAGAAGATCAGCGTGTCGGCGAATTCCCCGACGACGGTGGAGCCGATCAGCCGCGCCCACAGGTGCTTTTCCTTGGTGCGCTCCTTGATGAGGACCAGCGTCGCCGAGTTCAGCATCTGGCCCACCAGGTAACCGGCCAGTCCGGCGAGCAACAGTCGGGGATAGACACCGACGACGGCGCTGAGGGCGTCCTGGTTTTCGTAGAAATCGGCGGCGGGGAGCTCGATGAGGAGCCAGAAGCAGAACGCGGCGAGAATCAGGGCGCCGAATCCCAGATAGATGGCCCGACGCGTCGACTTGAACCCGTATACCTCGCTGAGGACGTCGCCGACGATGTAGGCGAGCGGGAAGAGGAAGAAGCCGCCGTCGGTGATGACGGGCAGGATCTGCAGCGGCCCGAGGGTCAGCGACGAATCACTGAAGAATGCGACCCCCTTGGTCGCGCAGATATTCGAGATCAGCAGCGTCGCGGTGAACAATGCGACGAAGGTGGGGTAGTACCCGCGACTGACGTGCGCGAACGTCGCATGGTCGGCTTGCTCTACGTGCTGATCTGAGGCTGTCACGCCGCAATCCAAGCACTTGCGGGTGGAGTGGCGCGAATCAGGATCGGGTGAACGTACCTTTTGTCCGATCTGAAGCGACGAAAGGTACGTTCACCCGCAGGCGCGACACCAGTGGCAGCGGTCAGCCCTGAATGACGCGAGTACCGCCGGCGAGCTCATCGTGCTTGCCCTGTTTCGTGGGGCTGCTGTTGATCGTCACACCGATGACGATGGCCGCGACCGCGCCGAGGAGTCCGAACACGAGCCCGATCAGCGGCAGACCGCCGAGCGCCGAAAGGACGTAGAAGCTGTTCCGGATCAGCGACTGCTGCTGTGTGGGCAGTCCACCGTTCGGTCCTACCACCCGAAGGCCGAAGAGCTGTTTTCCCGGGGTCTGCCCGCGCGTGGTCTCCAGCAGCACGAAGTACCCGACCACTGCGGCAGCGGTGAGAAGGGCACCGACGACGCTACCGAGAACCGAACCGAGTGCCAGCGAGATGATCGTCGTGACGATGGCGGTGGGAATGCCCACGATCAGGCCGTCGATTACGCGCGCACCCAGGCGTGGAAGCAGCTCGCCCGGGCGGGACGTGTCGAACCCGAAATCGGGCTGGGCGAACGGTGCAGTACCAAAAGCCTGCCCCGAATCGAACTGCTGCTCACTGGATTGCTGCCCGTACCGGTGCTCCCCCTGCGGCTGGGCACCGAACGGTTGGTGCCCCTGGTTCGGATCGAATCCGCCAGTAGTCATATTTCCCCCTCGAATCTCGAGTCTGTGTGTCTCGGATGACGCCGAGCACATTACGCATGGGGAAGTGGGGTTCCTGTGACGGATAGTGAAACGGGTGAGCGCGCTTGCCGTCGTGTGGACGGGAAGCACGCTCACCCGCGGTGAGTTCAGGCCGTCAGGCCGAGACGTAACGACCGGTGAGCACGCGGTATGCGTACGTCGAGGCGATGATCGTGAGGGGAATCGTGACGAGCAGTCCGAGTCCGCACGGAATCGCGCCGAGAATGTTGATACCGACCAAGGCGAGAGCCAGCAGGAGAAGCGGTCCCACGTTCTGGGAAATGATTCCGAAGCTGGACTTGATACCAGTGACGGCGTCCTGATTCTGGTCGATCACGAACTGCAGCGTCCACCACGTGAGGAAGACGACGATCAGACCCGGAATGACGAGCAGGATGAAACCGATGGTGGACAGCACACCGACGATGAGGCTCGCGATGATGATCGCACCGATATTCGTGAACTGGAAAAACGATCCGAAGGCAGGCTTGTTGCCGTCCACCTCGTGGAGCGCTCCCCGCACGAGGGCGGCATTGATCAGGTAACCGACCACCGTGGTGACGAGCGTTCCGATGATTCGCCACACCGTGAAGGTGTCGGAGAGGTCGGAGGACGTGCTGAACCCGCCGAAGATCAGGTTCAAGACGACCTGGATGACCGCCGCGACCAGCATGATCCCGATCCAGATGAGCGCGTTGTCCTTGAACTTGTTCCAGCCGTAGCTGATCGCGTTGCCCACCGACAGCTGTCCCGGTGTCTGGCCGGGGGCGCCGTAACCCGTTACGGGCGGAGGCGGCGGATATCCACCCGGCGGCGGACCCTGCGGAGGCGGTGGGTAATTACCCTGCGGCGGGGGGTAATTTCCGCCCTGTTGGGGTGGATAATTTCCCCCCTGCTGCGGCGGTGGGTAATTCCCGCCCTGCTGCGGAGGCGGGTAATTTCCGGGAGGCGGCGGGTAGTTTCCGCCGGGGGGCGGCGGATATCCGCCGGGAGGTGGTCCCTGCTGCGGCGGTGGGTAATTCCCGGGGGGCGGCGGATATCCGCCGGGAGGTGGTGGGGGATTGCCCTGCGGAGGGTATCCGCCCTGATCACCGCCCTCTGGTTTGTCGTTCGGGTCGTATCCACCAGTCGTCATGTGTTCCCCTCAGCAAGAATTGAGTGCTTGCGTATGACAGTGCGAATAGACACTACGTGGACGAACCTTTACTTGCCCACCTTTGGACCGCTTCTTCTCGAGGCGATTTCATGCCTTACGCTGGTAAACGTGACTAATTCTGGGGGATCGGACAACTCGAATCCGGACGGCGGCCAATACCCGCCCGGCTACGGCGAGGTACCGGGTTTGCCGCGGGACGGATACGGGGTCGACGCCTCCGGCAACCCCACGTATTCGGCGCCGACCGAGAAGTATCCCGACTATCAGCAGCCGGGCGCCTACGGAACGTCGCCGGCGGCGGAGAGCCAGGGGCAGTACGGAAGCCCCAATCCCCCTGCCACGCCGAACCAGTACGGTGGCACCGATCAGTACGGCGGTTCGCCTCAGCCGTACGGGACACCCAACCCATACGCGGCACCGAACCAGTACGGCGGCCAGGCACAGTACGGCGGGCAGAATCAGTATGCCGCCCCGAACCAGTACGGTGCCCCGACTCCGGGGTACGGGCCCCCGAATGCGTATGGCGCGCCGTATGCGCAGCAGCCTGGAACCAACGGGCTGGCGATCGCCGCGCTGGTCGTCTCGATCGTTGGCGGCTGCGTCTACGGTCTCGGCGCCATCGTCGGCATCATTCTCGGGGTCGTCGCACTCGGTCAGATCAAGCGGTCCGGGGAACAGGGCCGGGGACTCGCGATCGCCGGTATCGCCCTCGGCGCGGCGTACATCCTCGGGTGGATTCTGTTCTTCCTCGTCATGGTGATTGCGGCGGCGGCGTCGGGAGTGTGATCACCCACGGCTCGCGCGGCAGCCGAGCCGGTTCGAAGCGGTCGAGCAGCCCGGCCAGGTCCACTTCCTCGTCGGGAGCGGTGAGCCGCAACGAGGTGGCCAGCATGGCGAGTACCTGACGGGGGGTGCGCCCCAAAGCCTTTTGGTCGCCGAGCGTGACGGCACCGGAGCGCTTGGCCAGTCTCCGGCCTTCCTGGTCGAGGGCCAGGGGGACGTGGGCGTACTGGGGCGCCGTCAGTCCGAGCAGTCCGGCCAGGTAGGCCTGACGGGGCGCCGACGACAGCAGATCGTCGCCGCGCACCACCTGGTCGACGCCCTGGGCCGCGTCGTCGACCACCACCGCGAGGTTGTACGCGGGTGTGCCGTCACCGCGCCGCAGCACGAGGTCGTCGACCATCCCGGAATAGCTGCCGTGCAGCAGATCGTCGATCGTGAACGACCCGACCTCGGTGCGCAGGCGCAGGGCGGGGGGACGGCCACCGGCCCGCCGCGCGTCGCGTTCTTCTCGCGTCAGGTTTCGGCAGATGCCGGGATACGCACCGTGCGGTGCGTGGGGTGCGGACGGGGCCTTCAGTATTTCCCTTCTCGTGCAGAAGCACTCGTAGGTGAGGCCGGCCGACTCGAGTCGGGTGACCGCGTCCCGGTAGTGCTCGAGCCGGTCCGACTGCACGACGAGGTCCTCGTCCCAGTCGAGGCCGAGTTCGCGGAGATCTGCCAGTTGCTGCTCGCGGGCGCCCGGGCGGACGCGGTCGAGGTCTTCGACGCGCATCAGGAAACGACGGCCGGTCGACCGCGCGAACAGCCACGCCAACAGGGCAGTGCGGAGGTTCCCGAGGTGCAGGTCTCCCGATGGGCTGGGCGCGAATCGGCCCGCACCGACGGCGGCGTTGTTCGGCTCCGCCTGGGAGGGCGGCGTTATCGGGTGCGGCGACTGGGACATCGGCGAGGCGGTGGGGTCAGCTGGCCAGTTCGATCGACGACGTCGTCGGGACGACCTCGGCGCCTTGCAGAACCATGGCAATCTGGTTGTCGAGGGCGTGCTCGAGGTACTCCGGCGGGTACAGGGCGGGGCTGCCGAGTGCGTGGAGCGCGAGGCCGTCGACGGCGGCGAGCAGCAACGCCGCGCGTGTTTCGGCCTCGTGGACGCCCATGCCGATCAACACCGCGGACAGCTTGGTACGGATGGTGAACAGGGTCGTGCGGCGAATCTCGGCGAGCGAGGCCGAGGTGGCCGCCCGGACGGCGAACCCGGCCATGACGTGGGCCTCGCGGGACCTGGCCTCGTCGAGCGGAAGTAGCTGCGACAAGGCCGAGAACAGGCCGCGGGCGGGGTCGCCGCCCTGATCCACGTCCGCCAGACGGGTGAGCAATTTGTCGACGAGAGTCCTCAGGGCGAAGGCGAACATCTCGTCCTTGGTGGAGAAGTGATGCTGCACGGCGCCGATGGACACGCCCGCCCGCTTGGCCACCTCCCGAACGCTGGCACCCTCGAGGCCTGCCTGGGCCGCGACATCGAACAGGGCTGCCGCGAGGTGCTCTGGACTGGTCGAGGAGTATCGGCGTTCGCGCATGGATAGAACATTACTTGCGTATTGAATCAATACACGTGTCAGGTGCCCCTGTGTCGCAAAGTGTCGCGTGTGACCAGTGGGTTCAGCGCTACTCATAGGCCGGAAACGTGGGCCGCACGGTCACGCGGCAGCACATTTTCCGGTTCGCCGGCAACGATGACAATGGTTAGTTTCTTCATGAGACTCATGCTACGGTCGGCGAGTTGCGTGAAACAACTCACATTGAGGTGGAGCAGACCCTGATGGATACGACGACAACACCGCTTTTGGTCCGGCGAGGACAGCACCGGATACACGCGGAAATCACGGACGGACCGGGAGCACCACTGGTGCTCATGCACGGCTTTCCCGACAGCATGCACCTCTACGACCGCCTCATGCCGCACCTTGCCGGTCGCCGGCGCGTGGTGCGATTCGACTTCCTCGGGTGGGGCGAATCGGACAAACCGTCCGGCTACCCGTACACCGCGACCAACCAGGTCGGCGACATCGACGCGGTGGTCAACAGCTTGCCGGACGAGCGAGTCGTGCTGGTCGCGCACGACGCGTCCGGTCCGCCGGCCATCGACTGGGCGCTGCGGAACCCTGAGCGGGTCGAGGAGCTCGTCCTGCTCAACACCTACTACGAGTGGACGATCGGCCTTCGTCGGCCACATGCCATCGTGCTGTACTCGACGCCCGGGCTCAACGCGATCGCCCGTCGGCTGTCGGCGATGCGACCCGACCTCGAGCGGCGCCTCTTCCACTACCAGGTGGGCTCATTCATCCGCGACGGCGACGCACGCGCCGAACTCGTCCCGCAGCTGTTCGAGCAGTTTCGCGCGTCACGTCCGGCGTTCTGGCGGCACACCTCCGGCATGCTCGGCCAGGTGGTTTCCCGGCGGTTCAAGGCCCGCCAGCTGCAGCATTTCCACCGTCCTGTGCGGATCATTTTCGGCGTCAGCGACCCGTTCCTCAATCCGCGGTTGGCGAAGCGATTCGCCGGGCAGTTCCCCGACAACAACCTGCATCTGATCGAAAACTCCGGGCATTACGTCCAGGTCGACGAGCCCGCGCTGGTCGCCGACCTCATGACGGGCGAGTATCGTCACGCAACCTTGTCGGCGTAGAATCGGCGGATGCTCAACCGCACGTACGACGGCCAGGTGTGCTCCATCGCTCGCACGCTCGAAGTTCTCGGCGAGCGATGGACACTGCTGATAGTGCGCGACGCGATGCTCGGCCTGCGCCGCTTCGACGAGTTCCAGCACAGCCTGGGCGTCGCCCGCAACGTGCTCACCGACCGGCTCAAGCGGTTGGTGGAGGCGGGTGTGCTGGAGCGCGTCGAGTATCAGCAGCGTCCGCCTCGCTTCGAGTACCGGCTCACCGCGGTCGGCCTCGAACTCTGCACGCCGGTGGTCGGACTCATGCATTGGGGCGACCGGCACCGGTCGGGGCCGGACGGCCTACCGCGGCTGACCCGGCACCGTGAGTGCGGTGGTCAGCTGCACGCCGAGCTGGTGTGCGAGCAGTGCGGCGAGACTGTTTCCGGCACCGAGCTGGAACTGCCGCCGGGGCCCGGACTACGAACAGACCCCCTCTCTGCCGGTTAGCTCGCGCGCAAGGGGGTAGGAGAGGGACCCGGATAATCGATGTGCGCCTCGAGCCAGACGTGCACGTCAGGTGGCCGGAATGACGGCGCGGGGCATGTCGGCCCGCAACTCCACATCGGTGACGAAATCACCGTCACCGGGCTCGTAGCGTCTTTGCGGGTCGAAATCTTCCACGCGGAAACTGTTCAACGCGGGGGAGTGCGTGGTCACCGCGAGGGTGCCGCCGTCGAAGTCGAATTGGAGCAGCCGCTGGAAGCCGGTCTCCCGGCGGTTGTCGACCCGGAAGTTCTGGTAGTCGGCGAGCAATTCCACCACGGTGCGGTCGGTGTCCCCGACCTTTCTGTCGGTGACCGTCGTCTGCCCGTCGACATGCCCGGCGAGGACGAGGAACACCGTGTCGAACGGCACGACGAGCCGGTTCCAGATCTGCTGTCCGGCGCTTCCGCCGATGTCGCCGAAGCCGCTCATCCGCAGGGAGCCGTCTTCGTCGAGGTAGTAGTGGCTGCCGATCATCACATTGCGATCCGGATGCGCGGCGAGAACGTCCTCCGCCCACTGCAGTACCCGCTCGGGCGGGTTGTAGCCGATGTACAGCATCAAGAACTTCGCACCTGCGAGGTCGAGCAGGTCGTAATGAGCCGAGTTGTCGGTGTCCGTCACCGACCCGCCCCAATACGGCCTGTCCCGGTATCGCCACGGGCCGAAGAACTCGTTGTAGAGGGCGTGGTTCTTCTCATGCTCGCCCGGGATCAGGCGGCCGCCGACATTCCACAGATTGTCGTGATTGCCGGGCAGGACGCCGTGCGGGATGCCGGCGTCTTCCAAAGTCGACATCGCCTTGTCCGCCACTTCGAATTCGGGGCGGGCGCGAGTGTCAGGCGCCCCCGGCCGAATCCAGCTCTGGACCAGGTCACCGGTGTGCATCGAGTACGCGATTTTCCGGTCCGCGGCATTGTCGACCGTCCAGCGGGTCATGCTGTCGAACACCGCGGGATTGTCCCGGGACACGTACTGGGTGTCGGTGATGTGCTGAATTGCGAAGTCGTAGGACGCCGGATCTGCGAATTGCTGGTCGGCCTCGGAGTTGGCATCGCGGAAGGAATGGTCGCGGCGAGGACTGTCGATGACGAGGATCTGTGCCGAATCGGCACCCTCGATGCGGGTGCTCAGCCTTACCGGACCGCCCGGAACGTCGGGTCGCGCGGTGGCCACCGGCTCACCCCAGCTGTCCGCCTGCTCATCCCAGACATGCAGTGCCACGTCGTCGAGGTTGATCGAACGGCCTTCCCAGACCACCTCGTTGGCAAGAGTGCCCGGCGCGAACGTGACCTCGTATCGCATGTACGGGTACTCGTCGAAGCGGTGGGTGGTGGCCGATGTGCGGTCCGATTCGTCGCCGGGCACACGACCGGACGGCGTGAGATCGTCGGTGATGCCGGCGAACATGACCGCGGAGTGCAGTGGAGTCGAACTCAGCAGCCCGCGCGACGCCAGGCCCTGGGCGCCGCGCGGTTCCGGTTCTGCGCCGGCAACCCCGTCGCCGCTGAGCACACCGGCAACCAGCGACACGGCCATCAACGTGGCTAACCTGCCCGGCACACCCATGACCTGAGGTTACAAGTGTGGCCGGGACGGCGCCGATCGTCAGGCCTTGCGACCGAGGAAGCCCAGAAGTCGGGTCTGCTCGTCCGCGTCCGCAGGCACTTCGACGGCCGGCCCGCACACGCCTGCCATGCGAATGTTGTCGCCGAGTTGCTCGGCGACGGTGCGTACCCACGCGAGGTCATCGGCGGGGATCGTCTCGTCGAGGCCGGTGGCCCGCGCGAGGTCCCATCCGTGGACCACCAGGTCGAAGCAGTAGAAGCTGCCGACCGTGTCGGCGAGGGTGGTGCGGCCGAAGTGTCCTTCGTATTCGCGGCTTCCGCGCTCGGGGTCGTCGAGGATTTCCTGCATGCCGTCGCGGGTGGCCGCCCACGCGGCGGCCGGATCCTCGTCGACGGAAGGGCCGGCGGGCAGCTCGAGGTCGACCACGGTGACGATGTACCGCTGGGTGTCGATTACGTGGCGCAGGAGGTCGCGGGCGGTCCAGCCCTCGCACGGCGACACATTGTTCCAGCGGTCGGCGGGCACGGATTCGACGCGAGCGGTGAACTTCTCGGCCAGATCTCGGTAATGGGCGGCGGGGGTGTCCGTTGTCGAAGTCATGCTGCCGATTCTTCCCCTCCGAAGCGGTCGAGGGCTTGAACATTTCCGACATCGACGACGGAGGCGCTGCCGTGCCAGCCGGGTGCCTCGCTCGCAAGCAGGTCGGAGGGGGTCAGTGAGGAGATCCGGCGGCACTCGCGGGACAGATGCGCCTGATCGCTGTAACCCGAGGTGGCGGCGAGTTCGGCCAGGCTCCTTCGCTTTCCGGACTGGGCCAGCGCCATGAACCGCTGAAGCCGCAGGATTCCGCGCAGGGTCGCCGGGCCGTATCCGAACGCGTCGTTGCACCGCCGCTGTAGTTGCCGTTCGGTGACTGACGTGGCGTCGGCGAGCGCGCCCACGTTCCAGGAGTGACGAGCCAGCGCCCGGCGCACGTGGCCGATCAGCGGATCCGCTTCGCGTCGGCTGCCGCGCAAGGATCGCACGGCGTTCTCGAACAACGTGATTCGCTCGTCGCTTCCCGCCGCGTTGTCCAGCCGGTCGGTGAGTGTTCGTTCCCAGCTCGGGCCGAGGACGTCGCCCAGCCCGACGCGGATGTTGCGTACCTCGGACGCCGGGGTTCGAAACAGTGGCGAAGCAGCGCCCGGCCGGAAACGCACGCCCACCGATTCGGTGCCCGGCGGCAGGGTGAACGACCAGGCCGATGTTTCGGGACCGCAGAGCCGGATGCCGATCCCGCGAATCCACAGAATGTCCATGCAACCGTCCGGCACCAGCAGGTGCTCGCCCTCGGTGCGCGCCGACCAACCGCACACCAGGGTGTCGGTGAGATCGGACGACGGTGAGGTCGGCGTGTACCAGCCCATGACAGGGAGCGTAGTCACGCGCACCGACATCTGCCGCTGTCGCGGCATCACGCGAAACTGCCCGCACCGGCGGACAACTCGAGGTGAACTGTAGGCACGGGTCCGTCGAGGTTCCCCGGAGGCCCGCCATACCGCCGTCACAGAGAACGAGGACTCCATGAGACGAACATGGGCGCTGGCCGCAATCGCCGCCGTCAGCCTGGCTTTCTCGAGTTGCGCGTACGACAGCACCGACTCCGGCGATACGGGCGGAAACGCACCCGTGTCGCCGACTCCGACGTCGCCACCTGCGTCCCCCGGTGAACCCGTTCTGAAGATGGGCCCGACGACCATCGGTGAAGTGGTCGTCGATACCGGCGGGATGACGGTGTACGTGTACGACAACGACGAGGTCGGGTCCGGTGCGAGTTCGTGCCGTGGCCCCTGCCTCGAATCGTGGCCGCCGGTCACCAGCGTCACCGAGAATCCTGTCGTCCAGGGTTTGCAGGAGGTCGTCGTCGACACCATCCCGGCGGCGGACGGTACCCACCAGCTGACCGTCAACGGGCGGCCGGTGTACCGCTACAAGGACGACAACGAGCCCGGGGACGCGTTCGGACAAGCCGTGGGCAGTGTCTGGTGGACCCTCGACTCCTCGGGTAACCCCGTCACGACGACCGCCGGCGGCGAGTAGCGCGGTCCACCGTCCGGTGGACGAGGACGGTCAGCGCAGTGGCCGGCACCGCCGCGAACCACAGGGCGTCCAATCCGACCCAGCGGTGGGCGAGGGTGCCCGTCACCGCGCCCACCACCAGCCCGATCCACAGCGCGAAGTGACGTAGCCACGCCCAGCGGGAGCCGCCGAACATGACGGCCGCGAGTCGGTGGCCCATCTTCACGAGGGCACCGGTCATGTACGTGAGTCCGACGGTCACCTCGCCGTCGCGCTGGAAGAAGGAGTTCTCGGCCCCCATCGCGAGCAGCATGGCGCCGACCGCCACCGTGCTCGCATCGAGGCTCGCGGCGACAGACCCTGCGAGGAGCAGGCCCGACACCGCCGCGAGCACGGTGCTCTTCACCGGCAGGTTCCGCCGGTCGGCGAGGTGGACGATTGTTGCACCCAGCACGGTCCCCAGGACGAACACGCCGATGACGGCTGCGGCCGTCAGCGCATGCGCCCAGGTTCCTTCGGCGAATCCGACGCTGAAGCGGGTGAGATTGCCGCTCATAAACGCGACGAAGAACCCACCGAGGGTGATGAACCCGAGAGCGTCGACGTATCCGGCCAGGACGGACAGAACGACGGCGAGGGTGAGCATCCGCCTGCTGTCGTCGATCGGCACAGCACTATCCAACACCGTGCAGAAACACTGTGGCTGAGAAACACCGTGGCCTGAAATGACAGTGGCCCCCGATCCGAGATCGGGGGCCACTGTGGTGGAAGGTCAGGCGAGGGAACGCTCGGCTCAGGAGGTGGCGAGGGCGGGCGCGATCGTGCCGGCCCAGGACTCGTGCAGCCGGTCCTGCCAGTAGTTCCAGGTGTGGAGGCCTTCATCGGTAATGCGCGTCTGCACTTTGGCGCCGGCGCGTTGCGCGGCGGGGACGAAGGTCCTGCTGCTCAGGCCGGCGGCGGTCTCGAGGGGAACGGTCTGCGAGAACTTCACCGGGTCGAAGTGATCGCTGTCCGGGTCGACGGTGGGATCGCTCGCGGCGCCTGCACCGGAGGAGATGTAGACGGACTTGCCGCGCAGGGCGCCGACGTTGAGCAGCGGGTCGTTGCGAATCCACGCCGGTGACGGCCAGAAGCCCCACATGTTCGATGCGTTGCCGCCCATCTGGGCGACGGAAACCTGAATACCCTGGGCGAAGCCGGGGGAGCTGGCCGTCGGGTATCCGCTGTAGGAGGCGACCGCTTTGTAGAAGTCGGGACGATGGATGGCGAGGTTCAGCGCGGAGGTGCCGCTCATCGACAGACCGGCCACGGCGTTGTTCACCCCGTCGCTGCCGAACTGCGACGCCATCACCGGGGGCAGCTCGTTGGTGAGGAAAGTCTCCCACTTGACGCGGCCGAGCTTGGGATCGTCGCGCTGCCAATCCGAGTAGAAGGTGCCGCCGCCGCCGAACGGAATGACCACGTTGACGTGCTTGCCGGCGAAGAAGCTCTCCACGTCGGTCTCGATCAGCCAGCCGTTGTTGTTGTCCGGCGCCCGCAACCCGTCGAGCAGGTACAGGGTAGGGGCAGGACCACCGCCCGCGGCCTTCAGCACCTTCACGGGAATGTGCTTGTCCATAGAGGGTGAATACACCGAGATCAGGGCCGAGTCGGCATGGGCGATGCCGGCTCCGGTCAAAGCGGATGCGAGGCCCGACGCCAACACTGCGACGAGGCCCACGATCAACGCGCGGGTGCGACGAATCGCCATGGAATTGTCCCTTTATCTCGTACCGACACACACTGCGCCACGAACGATAACAGGAAGATAACTACTCTGCGTATTCAAGAAGGCCTGGATGTGAAGCGAAAAGAACCCCTGTGAACCGCTTTTCGGCAGTTCACAGGGGTTCCTGTGGCGGAGGATAGGGGATTTGAACCCCTGAGGGCGTTAACCCAACCCGCGTTCCAGGCGAGCGCCATAGGCCACTAGGCGAATCCTCCGTGGAGGAGCATACCCAACGACCCCGCCTCGGTGTTAAACGACCAGGTGAAAGCGCGGTTCTACGCCCAATGCAGCAGGGTCAGCGAGTGTTCGGCCAGCGGCACCGACCGGTTGCACGAGGTGTCCGGGTCTGCGACGGCGTCCAGGCCGAAAGTCGTGTCGATCAGGAGGGTGCCCGAGTCGGTGGTGAACTCGAGGATGCACTGGTACTTGCTCTCGGCGAGGGCGCGACCTTCTTTTCCGAGCACCTCGATGGTGCGCAGGGGCTTGTCGGGGGCGGCGGAATCTGTGGTGGTGACGGTCACGGTGTTCAGCGTCTCGGGCCGGCCCCACGTGCAGCTGCGACGCTCGTCGGCCTCGACCGGCGTGCCGTTGCCGACGTCGGCCGTCAGCAACGGGTCCAGCGTTGCCTCGTCGGCCAACGTGCACGGGTCCACCGCATCCCAGCGCACTGCGTCGTCCGAGGTCGGCTCGTCGCCGCCCCCTCCGCACGCCGACAGCGCCGCCACGACGCTGCCGAGTGCCACCGCCCGCGCGGCCCTACTCCGATACATCCCTCAAATCCCATCGGTCTTTCGGCCCGAGGTGGCCGAATGCGGTGGCGACCGTAGCACCGGGCCCCGGTTCCGGGGTGGATCCCTGCGGCGATTCGGGGCCGTCTACACTCTGTGGTGGATCCCGCGCGGCGCGCATCCTGTGAACTCCCCCAGGGCCGGAAGGCAGCAAGGGTCAACGGGCTCTGCCGGGTGCGCGGGGTCCCCTATCTTTCGCATACCCGACTCATCACGTCGGTGAAAGGCCGCTCCTGATGCCCAACCAGACCCAGATCGGGTTGATGAGCCATGAGGAACTACTTTCCGAGCACGAGCGTCAAACTGCGAATTATGCGCAGCTGAAGACCGAGAAGCTCACGCTCGATCTCACCCGTGGCAAACCCTCTCCCGAACAGCTGGACCTGTCGGCGGAGCTTCTGACGCTGCCGGGTGACGGCGACTTCCGGGACGGCAACGGCACCGACTGCCGCAACTACGGAGGCCTCGCCGGGCTGCCCGAACTGCGGGCCATCTTCGGCGAGTTGCTCGGCATTCCCGTCGAAAATCTCCTCGCCGGAAACAACGCGAGCCTCGAGATCATGCACGACGCGGTGGTGTTCTCGCTGCTGCACGGAAATCCCGATTCCCCGCGACCGTGGTCGCAGGAGCCCAAGGTCAGGTTCCTCTGCCCGGCGCCCGGATACGATCGCCACTTCGCGATCACCGAGTCCTACGGCATCGAAATGATTCCGGTGCCGATGCGACCGGACGGCCCCGATGCAGACCTCGTTGCCAGGCTTGTGGCAGGAGACCCGCAGATCAAGGGCTTGTGGGCGGTCCCCAACTATTCCAACCCCACCGGTGTCGTGTACTCGGAGGAAGTGGCGCGGACGTTGGCCACGATGCCCACCGCAGCCCCGGATTTCCGGTTGTTCTGGGACAACGCCTATGCGGTGCATCCGTTGTTCGGGGAGACGGCGCCGTCGCTGGACATCCTGGGCATGGCCGCCGAGGCCGGCCACCCGAACCGTCCGCTGGTGTTCGCGTCGACCTCGAAGATCACGTTTGCGGGCGCCGGTGTCAGCTTCTTCGGTGCCTCTACCGAGAACCTGGCGTGGTATCAGAAGTACTTCGGCAAGAAGAGTATCGGTCCCGACAAGCTCAACCAGCTTCGTCACCTGCGATTCTTCGGCAACGCGGACGGTGTCCGGGCGCACATGGAGAAGCACCGTGAGCTCCTGGCACCGAAGTTCGCGTTGGTGCTGAAGATCCTCGAGGACCGTCTGGGGGCGTCGAAGGTGGCGTCGTGGACGGAGCCGAAGGGTGGCTACTTCGTGAGCCTCGACGTCGTCGAAGGCACGGCCAAGCGGGTGATCGCCCTGGCGAAGGAAGCGGGTATCGCGCTCACCGCTGCCGGATCCGCGTTTCCGTACGGCATCGACCCGGAGGACAAGAACATTCGGCTCGCGCCGAGCTTCCCGTCCACCGAGGAGTTGGGCAAGGCGATGAACGGCGTCGCGACCTGCGTTCTCCTCGCGGCCACCGAGGCGCGCCTGGACGGATCGCACTCCTAGTCGTTGCAGTACTAGGGGTGCGCCCGGCTACATCCGGGCGTTGCGCGCCATCACGAAGCTGTACACACCGTAGGCGGCGATGCCCAGTGCGGCGAGGACGAGAAGCACCTGACCGTACGGCGCCGAACCGAGGGTTTTGACTGCGCCGTCGAGGCCGGTGGCCTTGGAAGGGTCGGACCTCAGCACGGCCACGATCACGAGAACTCCCGCACCGGCGATCACCAGCCCCTTCGCGACGTATCCGATGACGCCGAGCGGCTCCACGAGCTTCGAGGGCTGACCTTTCAGATCGTCGCAGAAATTCTTCGACGCTCCCTTGTAGATGTGATACCCGCCGATCGCGATGGCCACGAGAGCGACCACGATGAGAAGGGCCTTGCCTGCCCCTGACTCCATGAGCCGAGCGCTGAGTCCCGCATTCTGCTGACCGCTCGACTTCCCGGCGCCGCGGGCGAACTGGACCGCAGAGAAGGCGAAAGCGAAGTAGACCAGGGCCAGGCCGAACGCCTTCGCGCGGTCCAGCAGCGACGGACCTTCCGGATCACCCTGGGATCCCTCGGTGACATGCGGTCCGAGCACGGTCTCGGCCAGCCGCCACAGAGCCATTGCGACGAACGCCACCGCGGCTACCCACAGGACGAATCGGCCACCCGGTTTGGAAGCGAGCGTGCCCAGCGCCCCGGACTGGTCGGCGTCGCCACCGTTTCCGAACGCCAGCTGAATGATGATGTACGCAACGAGGAGATGGACGAATCCGCTCATCACGTGTCCGGCACGCGCAACCCGCTCGAAGGTGGTGCTGTCTGTCGCCCGATCGACTGCTCCACTGAATCCGCTGGCTCGGTTGGCTTCGTTCTGGGCCATCGGGTGTCCTTCGGGTCGCGCGAATGGACCGCAGTCCCTGGAACCTAGAGGTACCCGGCAACGGCCGCGCCGACACGCGGTGTGGTCAGCGGCGCGGAGGTTGCGTCCCGGATTGGGGTGCGCCGGGATCGATGGTGAGGTCGTCGGTGTCGGCGAAAACCAGGCGTCCGTCGTCGAGGGCGATGGCCCATCGATGCACAGGCGCCCATTCGTGCCCACGTTCGACGTCGGTCAATGCGGCGTAGTCCTCGATGACATGACCGGTCTGTGCCTCCTCGGACTGCCGGCGTACCAGCACCCGCACACCCACAGCGATGTTTGCGGGCGCCGGTTTCTTCTCGCTCGTGTTTTCGGGCATTGTCCTCACCCTCTCGCTCGGCGGATACCTCGGATCATATGCACATTTCCGCATGAGCGACGCTGTCTGTCGAGATGCGAGACGGTCCGGTTCACGGAAATACCCCCGCAGTCTCGAGGGTCTGCGGGGGTACCCCCCATAAAGTCATACCGGGTCAGGCCATACAGCGACCGCGCCCGGCGAGCGTTTACTCGGCGAGTTTCGCGACTGCCTGCGCCCAGAGAAAGTACTTGTTGGTGCCCAGGTCGGCGACGGTCTTGATGTTGAACGCCGACGCGAGATGTTCGGCGTCGGACTCGCTCACCCCCTCGAGCGCAGCGACCGGGGCCTGTGCGAGTTCCTCGACCGGAAGGGCTTCGTAGGCCTTGTCGAACTTCGACGCGATACCTGCCATGTGCTGACCTCCACTACTCGTTTTGGTTCCATGGTTGAGGCCGCGCACCCTTGCGTTGCGCGACCCGTACGCCAGTTAATCTGCTCCCGCACACGAGCGCACGGTTTTGGGCACGGCGAGTCGTTCCACCCGGCCGCACTCGAGGTTGCGCGTCGGCCACCTTTCCGGCGCAGTCACGGCTCGATCAGCCCGGCGCGGATCGCGTAACGTGTCAACGCGAGTCGGTCCCGCAGTCCGAGCTTCTGCAGAATGTTCGCGCGGTGCCGGTCGACTGTCTTGGCACTGATGCTCAAGGTGTTCGCGATCTCCCGGGTGGTGTCGCCCTCCGCGATCAGTTTCAGAATTTCCTCCTCACGGCGCGTCAGAATGGTGGCCGGCAGTGATTCTCCGGTCCGGTCCCGGTGGAGGTAGTCGCGGATGAGGGCGGTCGCCGCACCGGGGTAGAGGAATGGCTCCCCTCGCAGGGTTGCCCTGCAGGCCTCGAGGAGGTCGCGGTCGGCCACAGATTTGAGCACGTAACCGGACGCGCCGGCCTTGAGTGCTTCGAAGAAGTACTGCTCGTTGTCGTACATCGACAAAATGAGGATCCGAACCTGTGGGTGGGACCGGTTGATCTCTCGCGCTGCTTGCAGCCCCGTCATCCGCGGCATCGCGATGTCCAGAATCGCAAGGTCGACCAGGGTGTCGTCGAGCGCACCGATTGCCTCATATCCATTCGCGGCCTCGACCACCACCTGGAGGTCCGGCTCGGCGTCGAGGATCATCCGCAGACCGCTCCGCACCATCGCATGATCGTCGGCGAGCAGTATGCGAGCACCTCGACCATTCATCGCACGCTCGATTCCACGCGCAAGGGGACGACCAACCGAACCTTCGTCCCCTCACCGGACGGCGAGTCGATGCCGAGCGTGCCGCCGACCAGCAGGGCACGTTCGCGCATCCCCTTGATCCCTGCCCCGTCGGCGACGGCGCCGCCCTTGCCGTCGTCCTCGATGCACAACATCAGGTGATCGTCGGCGACGTGCAGGTCCAGGCGTACTTCCTGGGCCCCGGCGTGGCGGGCGATATTGGTCAAGGCCTCCTGCGCGACGCGGTAGCAGACCAGCTCGATGTTCGGATCCAGGCGGGCGAGCCTGGGGTAGATGTGTTTGACGACATCTATCCGCGTCGCCTGCGTGAACTCACTGCACAGGGCGTTAAGTGCGCTGTGCAGTCCGAGGTCCTCGAGCACGTCGGGGCGCAACCGGCTGGCGATGCCCCGGACCTCGTCCAGGCTGGCGCGCACCGCCTCCTGGGCGTGGTGCAGGTCGCCGCGCAGCTCGATCGGCGCCTTGTCGACCGCGCGTTTGAGGGCGAGTAGAGCCACGGTGAGGCTTTGGCCGATCTCATCGTGCAGCTCCCGCGCAATCCGCTGTCGCTCACCTTCCTGCGCTGCGAGTGCCGACCCGGTCGCCGAGCTCCGTTCGGTTTCGAGCCGGTCCAGCATGGCGTTGAACGAGGCGATGAGATGGTGCAGATCGCCGTTCCCGCGATCGTCGAGGCGGTCGCTACGGTGTGGCGGATCCACCCGGCTCATCGAGCGGGCGAGGTTGTCCAACGGGGCGAGGCTCGAGCGCAACAGAAACGCGTTGGCAGCGAGGATCACAGCCAGCCCCACCACGAGCACCGGTATCTCGGTCAACCTGATGCGGGCCGACACCGTCGCCGGTGACAGCGCGAGCGCGAGGGTTCCGAGGGTGAAGACCAGTCCGTTGATCACGAAGAGTCGCCGGAACAGCGCCCCGGCGGGTGTCCGTGTCCGCCCCCGAAACCTGCTCACGACCGATACGCGACGGTTCACCCCACCAGAGTGACCGCACAGCGACGGCATTGTCCATACATGTCGTTCACCCACAGAAATGGGTGTTGCGGCCGATTGCGGCGGGATCGGTGGTCCGTGAACACTCGAGACATCTCCAGCAGGGAGGCGTTATGCACATCAATCGGACGACGATCGCGCATCGACTCGCCGCGGTGGAACGACAGGTCAGCGAACTGATTCGAGAACGAGGACGATGATGATGACGACCACTCCAGCCTGCACGCAACGGAACGAAGCCATGCAAGCACACGAGATCGCGGTGAGCCCACCCACCGTTCGGACGAATGATCCGGTGTCGAATGCGGTCCGACTGATGGTCGTCAACCGGCTGCCGGGGCTGATCGTTGTCGACGACGCGGACCGTCCGATCGCCGTTCTACCCGGTACACAGGTGCTGCGGCTCGCCATTCCCGAGTCGTATCAGGACGACCCCGCCCTGGTCCGCACGATCGATGAAATGCACGCCGACCTGTTCTGGCGGGAGGCCGGCCGGCTGACCGTCGGTGACTGCCTGCCCAATCCCATTGCCAAGCCGACCAGTGTGCCTCCGGAGGCGACGCTGCTCGAGATCGCCACCGTCATGGCGAAGAAGCACAGCCCCCTGATTGCCGTGGTGGACCAGACCGGCAAGCTGGTCGGCGCGGTAACGCTGGAGCGGCTTTTGACCAGCCTGGCGGTCGCCGGGCCCGGTGACTGATCCCGACCCAGCAGACCCGGTCGCGACGGCAGGTTTGAGCGATGGCCCCCGTACTCGCATTGTCGATCTTCGTCGGGTCTCTCTGGTTCATCGCGACCGAGCGTGCACACAAGGTCAAAACGGTCCTCGTCGCCGCGGCCCTGATGGCCGTGCTCGGGCTTATCCCCGGCGAGCAGGTGTTCTATTCCGAGCACGAAGGGATCGCCTGGAACGTCATCTTCCTGCTACTCGGAATGATGATCATCGTCGGCGTCATCAAACAAACCGGCGTGTTCGACTACCTCGGGATCTGGGCGGCGAAACGTTCCCGCGGCAAACCCTTCCGGCTCATGGTCATGCTGATGTTGATCACGGCCATCGCATCGCCGGTCCTCGACAACGTCACCATCATCATGCTCATTGCACCGGTGACCATCGTCGTGTGCGCGCGCCTGCGCATCGCCCCGCAGCCCTATCTCATCGCCGAAGTGCTCGCCTCGAACATCGGCGGCGCCGCCACCTTGATCGGAGACCCGCCGAACATCATCATCGGAAGCCGGGCAGGCCTGACGTTCAACGACTTTCTCATTCACATGGCTCCTGCCGTGATCGTGATCTTTGCCCTGTTCGTGGTCTCCACCAGGGTGCTGTTCCGCTCCGCGCTACGCACCGACGAGGTGCACGTGGGTCAGGTGATGGCGCTGAAGGAACGACGCGCGATCAAAGACACTCGGCTGCTGATGCGGTCGCTGGCGGTGCTCGGTCTCGTCATCATCGGATTCGGGCTGCATTCGGTGCTGCATGTCGAGCCGTCGATCGTTGCTCTCGTCGGGGCCGGCGCAATGCTGGTGGTGACCGATATCGACGTGGCCGAAGTACTGCCCGAAGTGGACTGGGCGACCCTGGTCTTCTTCATCGGATTGTTCGTGATGGTCGCCGGCCTGGTGCACACCGGCATTGTCGAAGCCGTCGGCACTGCCGCCGTCTCAGCGTTCGGCGACAACTATTTTTCGGCTGCCACCTCGCTGATCTTCGGATCCGCGATCCTCGGCGCGTTCATCGACAACATCCCCTACACCGCGACAATGGCCCCCGTCGTCGAGGGCATGGCCGGTCAGGCGCCGGACGCCGAAACCGGACGTGCGCTGTGGTGGGCCTTCGCTCTCGGCGCATGCTTCGGCGGCAACGGCACGGCAGTCGCCGCCAGTGCCAACGTCGTCGCTATCGGTATTGCGCACCGCGCAGGGCATCCCATCACCTTCTGGCATTTCACCAAGTACGGAATAATCGTCACCCTGCTGAGTACCACCCTGGCATGGGGGTACGTGTGGCTCCGCTACTTCTGACCACGGGGGCGCACGCCAGCCTGAAGTAGGGGCAACCTCAAACCCTACGCGTGTGAGTAATGCAGTGCTGTGGACAACTCTGTGGACAACTCATGTATCGAACCTGTCGACTCCCGGCCGAATGGGCGTGGTGGCAGGATCGACCTCATGGCACGCACGTTGAATCTCGTCGGTGATCCGGAGGCGGACGCTCTTCTGGCGAGTGACCCCCTTGCCCTGCTGGTCGGAATGCTGCTCGATCAGCAGGTTCCGATGGAGACGGCGTTCGCGGGCCCGAAGAAGCTTGCGGATCGTCTCGGCGGGCTCGAGGTGCATCGCATCGCGGAGATGGATCCGGAAGAATTCGCCGCCGTCTGTGCACAGACTCCCGCGGTGCATCGGTTCCCCGGTTCCATGGCCACGCGCATCCAGTCGCTGTGCGCGTTTCTCGTCGAAAACTACGACGGCAGCGTCGAAGCGCTGTGGACCGACGGCGATCCGGACGGCAAAGAGGTTCTGAAACGGTTGAAGGCGCTGCCCGGCTACGGCGACCAGAAGGCGCGAATCTTCCTGGCACTGCTCGGCAAGCAGATCGGGGTGGAACCCCAGGGCTGGCGGGAAGCCGCCGGCGACTACGGTACGGACGGTTCCCGCCGGTCGATCGCAGACGTCGTCGACGAGAAGAGCCTGCACGAGGTCCGGGAGTTCAAGAAGGCCGCCAAGGCCGAGGCGAAGAAGGAAGCCGCCGCGAAGAAGAAGTAGCCGCTACTCGGAGTCCTTCCGTTCCTCGTCGAGGTGGCGACGGCGTTCGCTCTCGTGCATCCACGGGAACACACTGTTGCCCTGACCGCCGCCTGCAGGTCCGTGGCCGAGGACGCCGTGCTCGTACGCCGATTCGGCGTGCAGGGCCAGGTCGATTCCCGAGGATTCGTCCTCCGCACTGACCCGGAATCCGAAGGCGCGGTCGATGAGCTTGCCCAGCGCGTAGGTGACACCGAAGGCGTAGAGGGCGACGACGACCACGGCTACTACCTGCTTGCCGAGTTGCGCGAAGCCGCCGCCGTACAAGAGGCCCTCCGCACCGCCAGTCATCACTTCGGTGGCGAGCAGGCCGATCAGGATCGTGCCGACGATGCCGCCGACCAAGTGGACGCCCACCACGTCGAGGGAGTCGTCGTAGCCGAGGCGGAACTTCCATCCGACGGCGAACGAACAGACCACACCGGCGACCGCCCCGACGACGGACGCGCCGAGCATGCTCACCGTTCCGCACGAGGGCGTGATCGCGACCAGGCCGGCGACGACACCGGACGCGGCGCCGAATGTGGTGGGGTGTCCGTCTCGCTTCTGTTCCACGAGGAGCCAGCCGAGCAGGCCGGTGCAGCCGGCGACGAGGGTGTTGAGGAAGATTGCGGCCGCGGTGCCGTCGGCGGCGAGGGCGGAGCCTGCGTTGAAGCCGAACCAGCCGAACCACAGCAGCCCGACACCCAGCAGTACCAGGGGCAGGTTGTGCGGGCGCATCGATTCCGAGCGGAAGCCGAGGCGCGGGCCCAGAACCAGGGCCAACGCGAGGCCGGACGCGCCGGAGACGATCTCGACGACCAGCCCGCCCGCGTAGTCGAGGGCGCCGAACTGCGCGATCCAGCCCTCCGGGTTCCACACCCAGTGGGCGACGGGCGCATACACGAGAAGTGCCCAGATCGGGACGAAAACCATCCATGCCGAGAACTTGGCGCGGTCGGCGATCGCTCCGCTGATCAGCGCGGCGGTGATGATCGCGAACGTCAGCTGGAACGTCGCGAACAGGATCTCGGGAACCTGCCCGTGAACCGTGGTGGGGTCGATGCCCACCATCCCCAGATGCTCGAAGCCGCCGATCAGGCCGCCGCCGATGTCGTCACCGAAGATCAGGGAGTACCCCGCCACCAGCCATGCCACGGTGACCAGGGCGATCGACACGAAACTCATCATGATCATGTTCAGGACACCGGTGGATCTCACCATCCCGCCGTAGAACAGGGCGAGACCCGGGGTCATCAACAGGACCAGCGCGGTACTGATCAGCAGCCAGGCGGTTGCTCCGGCGTCGATTGCAGGCACGACATTCTCCTCACACGCTCGGACGGAACCGTGCGCGGAAAGTCACGATGACCGTGACCCGTTTCCGGTGTGCTGCCGACGCGTTGCGAACGTGTTACGCAATTCACTCATTCGACGAGTCCCGGGTGTGAAGTGACTGGTGTGACGACGACTGATCGGGTGTGGCTGTGGACCCGACCACCCGCACCTGACCTGTCGGGGTCCGCCGGTAGTCTTTCCGCGTGGCCCTGTACCGGAAGTACCGACCCGCATCCTTCGCCGAGGTGGTGGGGCAGGAGCACGTCACCGAACCACTGAGCACCGCACTCGATGCCGGACGGATCAACCACGCCTATCTGTTCTCCGGTCCTCGTGGCTGCGGCAAGACGTCCTCTGCCCGCATCCTCGCGCGCTCGCTCAACTGCGTCGAAGGCCCGACGTCCACCCCGTGTGGTCAGTGCCCCTCCTGTGTGGCTCTGGGACCGGGCGGTTCCGGCAACCTCGACGTCACCGAACTCGACGCCGCCAGCCACGGTGGTGTCGACGACACGCGTGAGCTGCGCGACCGCGCGTTCTACGCACCCGCGGAGTCGCGGTACCGGGTGTTCATCGTGGACGAGGCCCACATGGTCACGACGGCCGGATTCAATGCCCTCCTCAAGATCGTCGAGGAACCGCCGGAGCACCTCATCTTCATCTTCGCCACCACCGAGCCGGACAAGGTGCTGCCGACCATTCGTTCGCGTACCCACCACTACCCGTTCCGGCTACTGGCGCCGTCGACCATGCGTGGACTGCTCGAGAAGATTTGCCGGCAGGAAAACGTTCCAGTGGCGGATCCCGTGTATCCGCTGGTCATCCGTGCGGGCGGCGGTTCCCCGCGAGACTCGCTGAGCATCCTCGACCAGCTGCTGGCCGGTGCGGGCGACGACGGGGTGACCTACCCGCGTGCGCTTGCGCTCCTTGGTGTCACCGACGTGGCACTCATCGACGACGCAGTCGACGCACTGGCCACCGGTGACGGCGCTGCACTGTTCGGAACCGTGGATCGTGTCATCGACGCCGGCCACGATCCGCGGCGGTTCGCCGTCGACCTGCTCGAGCGTCTGCGTGACCTGATCCTCATGCAGGCGGTGCCGGACGCCGCCGAGCGCGGCCTGGTCGACGCACCCGGCGATGTGCTCGAGCACATGCGCGCACAGGTGAAGCGGATCGGACCGGCAACGCTCACCCGATACGCGGAGGTGATCCACGCCGGACTCGGCGAAATGCGCGGCGCCACTGCACCGCGTCTGTTGCTCGAAGTGATGTGCGCCCGCATGCTTCTGCCGTCGGCGTCCGACGCGGAGTCCGCGGTATTGCAGCGGCTCGAGCGAGTCGAACGGGGACTGCCCCCGGCCGGTGCGGCGCCGGCGACTGCGGCGGCCGGACATCCGGCCCAGGCGCCCGCGGCGCCGAACACTTCCACGGCAGATCCTGCGGCGCAAGCCAATTCGTCCCCGCAGCCCGAACTCAAGTTCCAGCGGCCCTCGATGAGGACGGCCGAGACAGTGCCTGCGCCATCCGAACCCGAACCGGCGCCACACCCGGTTCCGAAGCCCGAGCCGACACCCGAGCCTGCCCCCGTTCCGGAGCCGACGCCGGAGCCCGCCCCGGTTCCGACACCTGAGCCCGCTCCCGTTCCGGAGCCGACGCCGGAGCCCGCCCCGGTTCCGACACCTGAGCCCGCTCCCGTTCCGGAGCCGACGCCGGAGCCCGCCCCGGTTCCGGCGCCCGAGCCCGCTCCCGTTCCGGAGCCGGAACCGACGCCGCAACCGGTAACCGAACCCGATGCGACCCCGGCTCCCGAGGTCGCGGCGCAAGCGGACGCGCCCGGCGGCCCCGACGCCGCTGCGTTGCGAGAGGCATGGAACAGCCTGCGCGAGAAGGTGAGCCAGCGGAACAAGATTCTTCCGGCGATGCTGTCGGCGGCGACGGTGCACGACGTGCAGGGCAATCGCTTGATCCTCGCGCATCCCGTTCCCAATCTGGGCGCACGCATCGCCTCACCGCACAACGCGCAGGTCATCGCGGAGGTGCTCGCCGAGATGTTCGGCGGCGATTGGGAAGTGGAGTATCAGGCGGGCGCCCCGGCACCCCCGCCGCCCCCGGTCACGAAGGTCGCCTCGGCGCCCACCCGGCCGGCCGGCACACCGCGATTCTCGCGGCCCAGCCAGGACAAGACCGCGCAGCGTGCAACTTCACCTTCGTCGGAGCCGCGAGCTGCAGGCGCAGAAACCGCTCGGCCGCAGCCTCGTTCGTCGTCCGTACCGGACGACGACATTCCGCCGCCGGAGGCACCCGACTATCCCGACGATCCTGCACCCCCGATCGACTACGAATCCGCGACCCCTCCTGTCACCACCCCGGAAGACGAAGAGGAGATGTTCGCTGAGGCGGCGGAACCCGCTGATCCGTCCACGCGTCGTGACCCGGAGGTCGTGGCGTTCGAATTGCTCAAGGACATGCTCGGGGCGAAGAAGCTCGAGGGCTGATCGTCCCGCCGGTTCGGGACTCCGGCCCCTGGTGCCCGGGACGCCGGGTGACCGATTCTCTTTCCATGAGCACAGTGAATGTTCCTGAAGGCGTGCAGAACGAGGTCCCGGCGGTTGCACGACGTGGCCGGTGGTGGGCGTATGTCGGAATTCTCGCGGGGGCGGCCGGCATTCTCGGCATCCAGGCGAGCATGTCGATCGACGCGGTCTATGCGGAGTCGTCGGCAGGTGACGCGGTAGCGATCATGAATCACCTCGCCGGACAGCGAACCAGCATCCTCGTGATGCACGTGTCCATCATGACCACGGCGCTGCTTTTGCTCGTCTTCGCAGCCGGGTTGGCTCAACGGCTGCGGGCGGCGCTACCCACGGACAGCATCCTTCCGTCGGTTGCGGCGTTCGGGCTGGTCCTGACGTCGGCGGCGTGCCTGCTGGGGACCGGCCTGACGACGGAGCTGGTGTTCGGCCTCGGTGAGACGGATCAGCTGGTGCCGGAGTTCGCGGTGATCGGAGCCCACTGGATGGGGACGATCCCGTGGTTGTGGGCGGGCGCGGGTGTCAGCGCGCTGGCGGTTGCTGCCGCGTTACTACGCGGACACGCCGGACCCCGGTGGATCGGCTGGGTCAGCCTGGTCCTCGGTCTGGTGACTGCCCTCATCGGCGTGTCACCCCTGCAGTACATGGCCGGGTTCACCGGACCGCTGTGGGTGTTGGTCAGTGCGGTGGGATTCGCGTTCGCGCCCTCCCCGCGTGAGTGATACTCGTTCGCACGATGAGCGAGACGAGGGCATGTCGAATGATCGAGGGGTCGGCGGGTACCGGCGGTGCGCCGGTACCCGCCGCAGTCATGGCGGTGTCGTCGTGGGTGCTGGTGGTTCTGTCCGTTGTGGCGTTCGTCGGCGCAGACCCGGGCATCGATTCGAACCAGCTGTTCTTCTTGGTAGATGTCGTCGGCGCTGCGGTGTACGGGACCGTGGGCGGGGTCGTCCTCGCTCGGCGTGTGCACCCGGTACCGATCCTCCTCGGCCTCACCGCGATCGGAGTGGGCGTCGCCGCGCTGAGCTACAGCTACTCGCAGCTCGCGCTGGTCCGTCCCGGGCTTCCGGGAGTCGGTGTGCTGGAACCGCTGCAGAACACGGCGTGGATTCCGGGCACACTCAGCCTCTTCCTTATCGTCCCGTGGCTGATCCGCGACCATCCGCTGGGGCCGATCGCGAAGGCAGGAGTCGCGGCGGGTATCGGCGCGACCGCGTGGTACTTCTGGTCGCGAACGTTCACCGACATTCCACCGATCTGGGTGCTTCTTCCCGTCCTCGTCGTCGGGGCGCTTGCGTCGGCGGATTGTGGTTGGCGGTGGCGACACGGTCCGCAGGCCGAGCGGGTGGGTCTGGGATGGATGTGTCTGGGCACCGGTCTGATGACGGCCGCGTACATTCCTCTCGCGCTGCCTGCGTCGCTTCCCGGGCTGTGGGTGCTCAATCCACTGGTGCACCTTGCCGTGCAGGCGTTCTACCCGGTCGCGATCCTGGTGTGCGTTCTGCGGCAGCGCATGTGGGGGCTGAACCTGGCGGTCAGCCGTGCGACGGTGGCCGGGACGCTCACCGTCCTACTGCTGGTGTTGTACGTCGTGGTGGCGACGCTCGTGTCGGCGCTGCTCCCCGCGGGTGAATCGGTGGGTGCGCAGGTGGTGGCGGCGGGAGTCGTCGCTGTCGCTGTGCAGCCCGCGCGGTTGTGGCTCCAGCGGCGAGTGCACCACCTGGTGTACGGCGAGGGCGCAGATCCGGCCCGAGCGGTCCGCACACTGGGGCGGCGATTCGGCAGTGCCGAGTCACCAGAGGAACTACTCGCGGAACTCGCCGCCGGTGTGGGTGTCGCGTTGCGACTCGAATCGGTATCCATTCGCCGTGGCAGCGGTGTTGCCGCAGTGTGGGGTCACGCGACGGGACCCACAGAGTCGGTGGAGTTGGTACATCATGGAGCGGTGTTCGGCACGATGATCGTCACCGCCCCTCCCGGGGAGACGCTCGGTTCGCGGACGCGCAGATCGCTCACCGAGCTGTCTGCCGTGGTCACGGCGGGCCTCGTGGTCATGCAGTCGGCCGACGACCTGCGGGAGGCCCGGCGGCAGCTGGCGTCGGTTCGCCTCGAGGAGCGCCAGATGATCCGCCGTGAACTGCACGACGGCCTGGGACCGTCGCTGGCAGGCATCCGACTCGGCCTGCAAGGGGCCCGGAACCTGCTCACCAGCGATCCCGATTCGGCAGCGGCGCTCATCGATTCGCTGCAGGGGGAACTCGACCACCAGGTCGAGGGTGTCCGGCAGCTGTCCCGCAGCATGTTTCCGCCGGTGCTCGACGAACTCGGCCTTCTCCCCGCCCTGCAAGAATTGGCGGAAACACACTCCCGTAGTGGTTTCACGCTGCACATTCGAGCAGACCCGCCGGCAAGCATCGGTACGCAGATCAGCGCCGCTGCGTACGGAATCATCGTCGAGGCCGTGACCAACGCACGACGGCACAGTGGCGCCGACGGTTGCCGTGTCGACGCCACACTCGGTCAGGATCCGGAAGTCGGCGACGTCCTCGAAGTGATGATCCGGGACGACGGCTGTGGGTTCGATCCCACGGGAGGTGCCGGGGTGGGGACCCGGTCGATGCGTGAGCGCGCCCGCGAACTCGGCGGCACCCTCGACATCGAATCGGGGAGTCCGACAGGCACAGTGGTCACCGCCCGGCTACCGTTGTCACCACTATGAGCGCGAGTATTGCCAGTCCTTCACCCTCGCCCATCCGGGTCGTCGTCGTCGACGATCACCCGGTGTTCCGGCTAGGAATGGTGGCGCTGCTCTCGACACTCGACGGCATGGAGGTGGCTGCTCAGGCCAGCTCCGTCGCCGAAGCGCTCGACGTCGTCGACGCCGAAGTCGATGTGGTGCTCATGGACCTCGAACTCGGTGACGGGTCGGGCGTGGACGCCACCCGCCGTTTGGTCCAGGCGTATCCGGCGCTGCGGGTGCTCGTGGTCACGATGCACGAGGACGACGAGTCGCTCGTCGCTTCGGTGCGTGCCGGGGCGAGGGGTTATCTCGTCAAGGGCGCCGATCCCGCCGAAGTGGAACGTGCTGTGCGAGCCGTCGCGAACGGCGAAATGATCCTGGGCGCCGCGGTCGCCGCCCGGGCGATGACCTTCATGGCGGCCTCACACCGGGTGCGCCCGACGGTGTTTCCCGAGTTGACCGACCGGGAACGTGAGGTTTTGGACCTCGTGGCTCGCGGGCACGACAACGCGAGCATCTCCCGGCGACTGGTGCTGAGTCCGAAGACCGTGCGCAACCATGTGTCGAACGTGCTGGCCAAGCTCGGTGTGCCGGACCGTTCCGCCGCCATCGTGCGCGCGCGGGACGCCGGGCTCGGACTCGATGCGTGAGTGTGGCAGTTAGACGGCCGCGGTGGACGTCGTCGGCACGAATCTGAACCCGGGGCCGGAGTCGTCCGTGTTCGTGGGACTCGGCCCGGGCCCGGGGCGGGAGGCGCGGACGTCGGGAATCCGGCGGGGAGACGAGACGAGTGGCGGGGTGTCGCGCCACACCGGATCTGCTTCCTGCAGTTCGAGTGCCGTCGAGATCAGCGACTCCTCGGCCCACGGGAGACCACCGAGTTGCACGCCGAACGGAATGCCGGTGGCGGCGGACCGGCCGGCGGGAACGCAGATCACGGGTGCCCCGGTGTAATTGGCCCAGAAGTAGTTTTCCCTGGGGCCGGCGAACACGCTCGTATCAGCCAGTGTGTCGCGGCGGATTCCGTCGGTCAGGGCCCCGGGTCGCAGAACCACGTCCAAGGCGTGCTCGGCGAACATGCGGTTGTACTCGTGCTGGTAACGCCGTCGTTCGCGTTCGAGCGAGAAGTAGTCTGCCACCGGCACGCCGAGACTCGCGACCGCCGCAGCCGCGGCAACAGCCGAATCCGGCCTGTACGACGGGAGCCGATCGACGAACTGCTGGTGGTACAAACCAAATTCGGCCAGGTCACCGGTGAGAAGTCCGGTGGGAACCGTCGGCATCCGGACGTCGACGATCACCCCGCCGAGACGACGGATCAGGTCGAGAAATGCGGAGAACAACACCCCCACAGATTCGGGCAGCTCCTCGGTTGCCGTGCTCGGGAGGCCGAACCGTATGCCGGACAACGGCTGTGGGCCGCCCACGGCGGAGAGCGGGTACCCGTTCGCGGGTACGTCGGGTCCCACCGACGTGCTGGGGTCGTCGACGTCGACGCCCGCCATGTAGCTGAGCAGCAGGGACGCGTCGGCGACACTGCGCCCCATCGGTCCGGTGTGATCACGCGTCCACGTCAGCGGGATCACCCCGCTGGTGCTGCATCGGCCGAAGGTCGGCTTGATGGCGGTGATCCCGCACGCGCTCGCGGGGATGCGCAGTGATCCGCCGGTGTCCGTCCCGACAGCGCACGGAGTGAACCGGGCGGCGAGTGCGGCGGCACTGCCGCCCGAGGAACCGCCCGGTGAGTACTCGGTGCCCCAGGGATTGCCGACCTGGGGTGTGGCGGTCCCGATTGCGAACTCATGCGTGTGCAGGTGTCCCATGAGGACCATTCCCGCATCGCGGAGCCGCCGCCACACGCCCGAATCGCCGGCGGCGATGTTGCCGGCGAGGGCGCCGCTCGACGCCGTCAGGGGTAACCCGGCCACGGCGAAGACATCTTTCAGGCCGATCGGCAATCCACAGACGAGTGGTGCCGATCCGGTAGCCAGTCGCTGCGCTGCCAGGTCAGCCGCGGCGTATGCCTGCTCCGAGTAGATCCGGATCCACGCCTCGACCGAGCCGTCGTGTTCCGCGCTGCGAGCCAGGCATGCGTCGAGCAGATCCCGCGGGTGCAGGGCACGCGACTGCAGAAGAGCCGCCGCCTCGATCGCACTCAGCAGAGCGGGGTCGGTCTCCGTGACGGACGTCGGCGGCGGAAGACGCCGACGGGCCGAGGCGGATCGGCCGCCGAACCCGGCTGCGGTCACGGCGCCCACCGCCGCGGCCCCGAAGAGACGTCGCCGGGACAGCGGGGTCGGCACGAGGGGTCTCTTCTCTTGTCGCGGGAGTGCGGGCGCGCGTCATTACAGCACGAAATTGTTGCCTCGGCGCGATGGGAGAAGGGGAGCCGTGATCGCCTGGGTCACGATCCTGGATCGCTTCGGTCCTTCCTCGGGTTTTGCAACAGGTTCTAAGGTGAAGTTGACGGGGTATGCCCCGCGCAGAGCGCCGTGTGCACTGTCGGCGTCGACGCAGATAAGGAAGGAACACCCGAAGTGACCACAGAGGCATTCATTTATGAAGCCATCCGCACCCCGCGTGGCCGCGGAAAGAAGACCGGTTCGCTCCATTCGGTCAAGCCGATCTCGCTGGTCACCGGCCTGATCGACGAGCTCCGCGTCCGCTTCCCCGACCTCGACGAGGACCGCATCTCGGATCTGATCCTCGGTGTCGTCACCCCGGTGGGCGACCAGGGCATGGACATTGCACGCATCGCCGTCAACGACGCCGGGCTGCCCGACACCGTCGGTGGTGTCCAGCTCAACCGGTTCTGCGCGTCGGGCCTCGAGGCCGTCAACACCGCCGCCCAGAAGGTGCGGTCGGGCTGGGACGAACTGGTGATCGCCGGTGGCGTCGAATCGATGTCCCGCGTGCCGATGGGCTCCGACGGCGGACCGTGGGCACTCGACCCGGCCACCAACTACGACAACTACTTCGTGCCGCAGGGTGTGGGCGCCGACCTGATCGCCACAATCGAGGGCTTCTCCCGCGAAGACGTCGACGCGTACGCCGTCCGCTCGCAGGATCTCGCCGCGAAGGCGTGGGCGGGCGGGTACTTCACCAAGTCCGTCGTCCCGGTGAAGGACATCAACGGCATCACCGTCCTCGACCACGACGAGCACATGCGTCCCGGCACCACCGTGGAGAATCTCGCCGGCCTCAACCCGTCGTTCGCCGGTGTCGGTGAGATGGGCGGCTTCGACGCGGTGTCGCTGCAGAAGTACCACTGGGTCGAGAAGATCAACCACGTCCACCACGGCGGTAACAGCTCCGGCATCGTCGACGGCGCCGCGCTGGTGCTCGTCGGATCGGAGCAGGCCGGCAAGGACATGGGTCTGCGGCCGCGTGCCCGCGTCGTCGCCACCGCCACCTCCGGCGCCGACTCCACGATCATGCTCACCGGTCCGACCCCGGCGTCCAAGAAGGTCCTCGCCGCAGCCGGACTGACCGTCGACGACATCGACCTGTTCGAGATCAACGAGGCGTTCGCATCGGTGGTGCTGAAGTTCCAGAAGGACCTGAAGATTCCCGACGAGAAGCTCAACGTCAACGGTGGTGCCATCGCGATGGGTCACCCGCTGGGTGCTACGGGGGCCATGATCACCGGCACCATGCTCGACGAACTCGAGCGGCGGAACGCCCGGTACGCCCTCATCACCTTGTGCATCGGCGGCGGTATGGGTGTCGCCACCATCATCGAGCGCGTCTGACGCCCGGATCAACAGGAGACTTGAAGCAGTGAGCGAGCAGAACATCATCAACTGGGAGCAGGACGCCGACGGCATCGTCGTGCTCACCATCGACGACCCCAACCAGGGTGCTAACACCATGAACGACGCCTACATCTCCTCGATGAAGGCGACCGTCGATCGCCTCGTCGACGAGAAGGACTCCATCACGGGCGTCGTCATCACGTCCGGCAAGAAGACCTTCTTCGCCGGCGGCGACCTGAAGAACATGATCAAGGTCGGGCCCGAGAACGCCCAGGAAATCTACGACCACAGCGTCGCGATCAAGTCGGACCTGCGTCGCCTCGAAACCCTCGGCAAGCCCGTCGTCGCCGCAATCAACGGTGCCGCACTCGGCGGCGGACTCGAAATCGCCCTCGCCACCCACCACCGCATCGCCGCGGACGTGAAGGGCGTCAAGATCGGCCTCCCCGAGGTGACCCTCGGCCTGCTGCCCGGTGGTGGCGGAGTCGTGCGCACGGTCCGGATGCTCGGTCTGCAGAACGCGCTCATGCAGGTACTGCTGCAGGGGCAGCAGCGTGGACCGGTCCAGGCCAAGGAGGTCGGACTGATCGACGAGGTCGTGTCCTCCGTCGAGGAACTGGTATCCGCTGCGAAGGCGTGGATCAAGGCCAACCCTGAGGGCGGCGTGCAGCCGTGGGACAAGAAGGGCTACCGGATTCCGGGCGGAACCCCGTCCACCCCCGCGTTCGCCGCCAACCTGCCCGCCTTCCCCGCGAACCTGCGCAAGCAGCTCAAGGGCGCCCCCATGCCCGCGCCGCGCGCGATCATGGCGGCCGCTGTCGAGGGCTCGCAGGTCGACATCGACAACGCGCTGCTCATCGAGGCGCGGTACTTCACGTCGCTGGTCACCGGCCAGGTCGCGAAGAACATGATCCAGGCCTTCTTCTTCGACCTGCAGGCCATCAACTCCGGGGCCTCCCGCCCCGAAGGCATCGAGAAGACCCCGATCACCAAGGTCGGTGTGCTCGGCGCCGGAATGATGGGCGCGGGTATCGCCTACGTGTCCGCGAAGGCCGGCTTCGACGTCGTCCTCAAGGACGTCAGCATCGAGGCCGCGAACAAGGGCAAGGCGTACTCCGAAGGCATCGAGGCCAAGGCGCTGTCGCGTGGCAAGACCACCGAGGAGAAGTCGAAGGCGTTGCTCGACCGGATCAAGCCGACCGCCGACCCGGCCGACTTCGCCGGTGTCGACTTCGTCGTCGAGGCCGTGTTCGAGAGCCAGGAACTCAAGCACAAGGTGTTCCAGGAGATCGAAGACATCGTCGACCCGAATGCGCTGCTCGGCTCCAATACTTCGACCCTGCCGATCACTGGCCTGGCCACGGGTGTGAAGCGGCAGGAAGACTTCATCGGCATCCACTTCTTCTCACCCGTCGACAAGATGCCGCTCGTGGAGATCATCCGCGGCGAGAAGACGTCCGACGAGGCCCTCGCCCGCGTCTTCGACTACGTGCAGGCCATCCGCAAGACACCGATCGTCGTCAACGACTCGCGCGGCTTCTTCACCTCACGCGTCATCGGCACGTTCATCAACGAGGCCATCGCCATGCTCGCCGAGGGCATCGAACCGGCCACCATCGAGCAGGCAGGTCTGCAGGCCGGCTACCCCGCCGCGCCGCTCCAGCTGTCGGACGAGCTGAACCTCACGCTGATGCAGAAGATCCGCAAGGAAACCGCGGAAGCTGCAAAGGCCGAAGGCAAGGAACTGCCCGCCGACCCGGCAGGCGACGTCATCAACACGATGGTCGACAAATTCGACCGCAAGGGCAAGCTCGGCGGCGCCGGCTTCTACGACTACACCGACGGCAAGCGCACCGGCCTGTGGCCCGGCCTGCGGGAAAACTTCGGTTCCAAGGAGCTCGACGTCCCGTTCCAGGACCTCATCGAACGCATGCTGTTCATCGAGGCCATCGAAACCCAGAAGTGCTTCGACGAGGGTGTTCTCATGACCACCGCCGACGCCAACATCGGCTCCATCATGGGTATCGGCTTCCCCGCCTGGACCGGCGGTGTGTCGCAGTACATCCAGGGCTACACAGGCGGCCAGGCCGGCTTCGTCAAGCGCGCTGAAGAACTCGCCGCCAAGTACGGTGAGCGGTTCACCCCGCCCGCGTCGCTGAAGTAGGCGGCTCCGCCGCCCGTGCGCCTTTTTGGTAGCTGGGACTACCAAAAAGGCGCACGGGGCGGGTTATCCACAACCTCGCGGTTATCCACAGGCGACGTGGATAACCGCGTTTTTGTCGGGTCGGCGTCGTATACCCGGCACACGATGTGCCGCATGACCGACATCGATCTCACCGATTTTCAGCGACTTGTCGACACCCAGTTCGGGATTGTCACGCAACCCCAGCTCGAGCCGTTCGGCTTCTCTCGCGGCCGTGTTCGCCATCTTCTGGACTCCGGGCAGTGGCGCCGTGTTCTGCAAGGCGTCTACGCCATCACTAACGGCCCACTCACCCGAGACATGCTCCTGTCCGCCGCAGTGCTCTACGGAGGTGGCCACTCGATGCTCAGTCATGCGACGGCAGCCGAGGAGTGGGGGATGGCGCTTCCCCGCGACGGCGAGCCGATCCACATCACGGTGCCGTACGGCAAATCGTCGCGGTGCCAGAGCCACACGGGCATGCGGCCCTCGAGGAAGCCTGGCAATCCGATCGCTCTGTCCTCAACGCTGCATCCGGGCGTCGTCGTCCATAGGTCCCGCGCGCACGATTACATCGCGGTCGACACCCACCCGCCTCGGACAAGTCGCGCCGACACTGCGCTGGACCTTGCGATCGCCGAACCCACGGCACGGGACGCGTACACCCGGCTCATCGCTCTCGTGACCAATGGCCGGATCCCTTTGCGCGACATCCGACGACGTATGGAGGAGCGACGGCCACGCCGATACCGCAAGGCACTCGCGGACGCGGTGCGACTCCTGGCCGAAGGCGTCCAGTCGATCCTCGAGTACCGCTACGCCACCGACGTCGAGGACGCGCACGGTTTGCCGCGCGCCCGACGGCAGTCGCCGGTGGTCGTGGACGGACGCACCCTCTTCGAAGACTGCGACTACTCCGATCACGGTGTGCCGCTCATCGTGCGACTCGACGGTCGCCGTGCGCACGCCATGGCGGAGGTCGCCTTCCGGGATCGTCGACGCGACAACGCAGCAGAACTGCAGGGAAGGCCGCGGCTTGTCTACGGGTTCGACGAGGTGACGACGAGTGCGTGCGTGGTGGCCCGCGAAGTGGAGACCGTCCTGGTGCGTGAGGGGTGGGTGAGGTCCGGCGAGAGGCCCTGCCGGGCTTGTGCGCCTTTCTGGTTGCTCTAGCTACCAAAAAGGCGCACGGGCGGCGGAGCCGCCTAGGACCACCACGGGCGGAGCGGGACATGCGCTTCACCCTTCGGCCCGAGCTTGACGGCGAGGACCTGGTGCAGCTGCACGACGTTGCGTTCGAACCCGAGACGCGACCCGGCCATGTAGAGGCCCCATACGCGTGCGGTTCCTTCACCCACGTCGGCGACGCAGGCGTCCCAGTTGTCGACGAGGTTCTGACACCACCCGGCGAGGGTGAGTGCGTAGTGTTCGCGCAGGTTCTCCTCGTGCCGGACTTCGAGGCCCACGTTCTGGATCTCGGAGATGATGCGTCCGGAGCCGGTGAGTTCGCCGTCGGGGAAGACGTACCGGTCGATGAAGCCGCCGGCGCGCGCCTGACTGCGATTGTCGGGACGGGTGATGCAGTGGTTGAGAAGCCGCCCACCCTCCCGCAGTTTGTCTTTCAGCAGGGTGAAGTAGGCGGGGTAGTTGCCGACGCCGATGTGCTCGGTGAGGCCGATCGACGAGATGGCGTCGAAGCCGGTTTCGGGCACGTCGCGGTAGTCGGAGAACCGGACTTCGGCAAGGTCGGACAGGCCCTCTTCGGCGATGGCTTTCTGCGCCCATTCGGCTTGCTCGCGCGACAGGGTGGCGCCGATGACTTTGACGCCGCGCCGGGCCGCGTACCGAACCATCGAACCCCAGCCGCACCCGATGTCGAGCAGCCGGTCACCGGGCTGGAGGCCGAGCTTCTCGAACACCAGCCGGTACTTGTTGTCCTGCGCTTCTTCCAGGGTCTGCTCGGTGTTCTCGTAGCACGCGCACGTGTACGTCATGGAGGGACCGAGGACGTACTCGTAGAAGGTGTTCGAGACGTCGTAGTGGTGGTGGATCACTTCGGCGTCGCGCGCCTTGGAGTGCCGCAGGCCTTCGGCGACGCGACGCCACCGCGGGAGATGCTCCTGCGGGGGAGGGGCGATGGGCCGTAGGAGGTCCCAACCGAGCGAACGGGTGATGGCCGCGAGCGTCAGCGCCGACGGACGACGGAAATGCAGTTCGTCACCCATGACCCGGAGAATTTCGTAGGGGTCGCCGGGGTGGACGCCGCGTGCTTCGAGGTCGCCGGACACGTAGGCCCGGGCCATCCCGAGATCACCGGGTGCGGTTGCAAGGTAGGTGGTTCCGCGGGTGGACTTGAGGTGCAGGCCGTAGGGCGCATCCTCGGGTCCGGCGGCACTCCCGTCGTATGCGGTGAACCGCAACGGGAGCATGCCGTCGGAGAGAGTCTCGAGAATCTCCGCGATGGTCAGCTTCCGGTCTTGTGTGCGGGGAGCTTTCAGAGTTGTCATCGACGTTGCACCGCCTTGGAGAAGAGGTCCAGTAACCGGGAATCGGGATCGTAGTGCTTTTTCAGTTCGGTGTATCGATCGCCGCCGTAGTAGAGGCGTTCGAAATCCGCTCGGGAGTAATAGGAGTCAGAGTAGAGAGACTTGTGTCCGTCGAAGTCGCTGACCTTGTCCTCGATGAGCCGGTTGGCCGCCCCCTCGGGCTCTCCGGGCCGGATGGGCACCGACGACCAGAAGCCGATGTTCACATAGGTGCGTTTCGGTTCGAGAGGATAGAGAGGCCACGGTCGCTGCGACGACGCTCCGGCGGGCGCAGGTTCACGCAAGCGCAACGGGCACAACCACAACGGTTCGATGGGGATCTCGTCGAGAAACCATCGAACGAAGTCGGCGGTGCGCTCGATGGGTACTTCCACGTCCTGCACGACCCGCTCACGTGGGGGATTGCCCTTCCGCTTCTCGAGACGGTCACCGATGTCGTACTTGTGGTCGAGCGCGATGAGCTTCCAGTAGAAGCTGCTACGGAGAAGCTTTTTCGGCCACAGCCTGCGGATCGTCGGGTTCTGGGCGCCGAACGCACGCGAGCACCAGAACCAGTCGGTGTCCCACCGCCACAAGTAATCTCGGGTGGTCAATTTGTCCGTTTTGGGATGGTTCACCGAAGCGTGCTGAATGGACCGGTAGAAGATGTTGCGACCGGTGTAATCGCTGACCGCACCACCCTCGTCGGTCTGGTTGCCCAGCGTCAGATAGCTTTCGGATGCGGTGAACACCACGCCGTCCACGTAGTCGACGGGAATTCCGTCGTAGGTCCGGTCGCCGACGATCCGGTCCATCGTCGACTGCAGCTCGTCGAGTGAGTCGAAACGCAGGTGTCGCAGTGCCACATACCGTTTGACGGGCTCGAGCTGGATCCGCAGGCGGGTCGAATATCCCAGTGTGCCGTACGAATTGGGGAAACCCCAGAACAGATCGGAGTGCCGGCCCTCCGGCGTGGCGGTGATGATGTCGCCGCTGCCGGTCAGAACATCGATCTCGAGCACGGACTCGTGGGGCAGACCGTTGCGGAACGACGTCGACTCGATCCCGAGCCCGGTTACCGCGCCCCCCAGTGTGATTGTCTTGAGCTGCGGAACCACCAGCGGTGCCAGCCCGTACGGCAGGGTGGCGTCCACGAGGTCCTCGTACGTGCACATCCCCGCGACATCTGCTGTCTGCGCCCGCGGATCGACGGAGATGACCCCGCCGAGGCCGGAGACATCGAGTCCTGGGGCGGTGGTGTGTGCGCGGGCCCGAAACAGATTGGAGGTCTTCTTGGCGAGTCGTACGTCGGCGTCCGAAGGGATCGCGCGATACGACGCGAGTAACCGTTCGACACCGGCGCGGTGAGCATCGATCCCGGTCAGGGGCGATGTGCGATGCGCACGGGAGGGGCGTCCACCCTCCCGCATGCTTTTCAGTAGTTCAACCGAAGAGGCAGCCACACCCTGACGCTATCCCTCTCTGGGGATTGAAGCCACGCATATCGCCGCGGCGGGCCGAAGATTCACACAAATGTCTCACCAACGCGCGGGTCGTGACAGCGATCCGGTGACCTAGCTCACAATCGATTGCTGCGCCGTCACCGATGTCCGCATTCGAGAGGCAGGATGGTGAGGGAAGATGCCGTACGAACCGTACTAGAGGAGTCAAACAGTGGGCCAGGTCAGCGCGAGCAGTTCGATTACCGTCGCAGCCACGCCGGAAAAGGTGCTTGCGGCCTTGTCGGACTACGAGACGGTGCGTCCCCGCATCCTGTCGGAGCACTACCGGGACTACCGCGTTCTCGAAGGCGGGCAGGGCACCGGCACCGTGGCGCAGTGGACGTTGAAGGCCACCGACAAGCGGTCGCGTGACATCAAGGCGACCGTCACCGTGGCAGGCGACACGATCACGGAGACGGATGCCAATTCTTCGCTCGTCACCACCTGGGTGGTCGCACCGAGCGGGTCCGGCTCGACCGTCACGACCACCACGCAATGGAAGGGTGCGGGCGGCATCGGCGGCTTCTTCGAGAAGACCTTCGCCCCGCTGGGCCTGAAGAAGATCCAGGCAACGGTACTCGCCAACCTGGAGCGTGAACTCGCCTGACCGTCCCTTCCTGCCCGGCGCCTGCCGGGTAGGGGGATGAGGCCGCCGTGCGCGCTGTCTGGTTCGTCGGCGTGGCGCCACGCCTGCGGCGACCGTCTACGCTGGCAGGGTAACCGCAGAAAGGACCACGTCAGTGCAACCAGGTGGACAGCCCGACATGTCGCAGCTTCTGGCGCAGGCACAGCAGATGCAGCAGCAGCTGATGGCCGCGCAACAGGAGATGGCCGAAGCCGAGGTCACCGGGCAGGCCGGTGGTGGACTCGTCACTGCGACCGTCAAAGGCACAGGTGAAGTAGTCGGTCTGAGGATCGACCCCAAGGTCGTCGATCCCGACGACGTCGAAACGTTGCAGGACCTGGTGATCGGCGCCATCGAGGACGCGTCGAACAAGGCGCAGCAGATCGCGGCGGAGAAGCTCGGTCCGCTGGCAGGTGGATTGGGTGGAGGCCTGCCCGGTCTTCCCGGCTTCTAGAGGTCCGGCGTGTACGAGGGGCCGGTCCAGGACCTGATCGACGAACTCGGCAAGCTGCCCGGTGTCGGGCCGAAGAGTGCCCAACGCATCGCGTTTCACCTGCTCAGCGTTGAACCTTCCGAGATTCAGCGGCTCGAGAACGCCTTGGAGCGGGTCCGTGACGGCGTTCAGTTCTGCGTGGTGTGCGGCACCGTATCCGACAAGGAGTACTGCCGGATCTGCGCCGACCCCCGCCGGGACCGCACGGTGATCTGTGTGGTGGAGGAACCGAAGGACGTGCAGGCGGTGGAGCGGACCCGTGAGTTCAAGGGGCGCTATCACGTGCTCGGGGGTGCCCTCGACCCGCTGTCGGGTATCGGCCCCGACCAGCTTCGCATTCGAGAGTTGCTGGGGCGCATCGCGAATCAGGAGGACGGGGTCGACGTCTCCGAGGTCATCATCGCCACCGATCCCAACACCGAGGGTGAGGCCACCGCCACGTATCTGGTGCGCATGCTTCGGGACTTTCCGGGGCTGACGGTCAGCCGGCTCGCATCGGGGCTGCCGATGGGCGGCGACCTCGAGTTCGCCGACGAACTGACCCTGGGCCGAGCGTTGTCCGGAAGACGCACACTGTGACGTCCGAGCCGACCGCGATGCCCGAACGCGCTGCGACCGCACCTGCGAAACGCACAGCCGAGCAGTCGAGGTCGCTCATCGTCGATGCGGCGGGGCGGGCATTCGCCACCAGGCCCTATCGGGAGATCACACTCAAGGACATTGCCGACGATGCGGGGGTCAGCGCCCCGCTCATCATCAAATACTTCGGGTCCAAAGAGCAGTTGTTCGACACCCTCGTCGATTTCCGGGGGGCCGCCGACATGGCATTCAATGGCCCACTGGACGGGCTGGGCGAGCGGATGGTGTCGATGTTCGCGCGCCCGATGGAATCGTACAAACCGCTGTCGTTGAACATTCTGTTCATGAGCGGGGCCAGCGAGGAGCGGGGCCGCAAGCTGCGTGCCAACTACTCGTCGCAGATGATCGATGCGCTGGCGACACGCTTGACCGGCCCGGATGCGCGGCTGCGCGCGGAACTGGTGATGTCGATGTTGACCGGTCTCGCGGTTATGCGCCGCAAAATGATGCAGGAGTATGCCTCCGGTTCGCCGGAGGAGGTGGTGGCGCACTACGCCCCCCTGGTGCAGCAGCTGCTCGACCCCTGAGAGTTCAGCTTGCGTGGTAAATGACTGTTCACCTAGAGTGGTGAACAGCCATTTACCAACTGTGCGGGGGTGACGCGTGACGATTTCGTTGCCACGGCCACTGTCTTCGTTGCCGCGGGCGTTGTCGGCACGCACGACGGCCAAGCCGCAGTCCCCTCCACTCCCGGTCGGATCGAGGTTCCTTCTCCCCATTCTCGCCTTCGCCGGAGTGTTCCAAGCTGTACTGCAGACGGTGATGGTGCCGCTCCTCCCGAGCATGCCGGCGTTCACCGGCGCCGGGACGACGTCGGTGTCCTGGCTGATCACGGCGACTCTGCTCGTCGGCGCGGTGGTCACTCCCATTTTCGGGCGCCTCGCGGACATGTATGGAAAGAAGCGAATGCTGATGGTGGCGTTCGTCATCATGACGTTGGGCGCAGTGCTGTGCGCGGTGACCTCCGACATCGGTCTGCTGATCTTCGCGCGCGGACTGCAGGGCGTCGGCGGCGCGGTGATCCCGATCGGTATTTCGATCCTCCGCGACGAACTGCCGCCGGAGAAGGTGCACCGCGCAATCGCGATGATGAGTTCCACACTCGGCATCGGCACGGCCCTGGGCCTGCCGTTCGCGGCTGCCATCGCCGAATACTCCCATTGGCACGTTCTCTTCTGGGTGATCGCAGCGATCGGGTTGGCGGTCACCACGGCGGCGGCGTTGTTCATCCGCGAATCGGCGATGCGCTCAGGCGGACGCTTCGACGGGGTCGGCGCGGTCGGGCTGACGGCCGCACTGGTCAGCTTGCTGGTGCCGATCACACAGGGCAGTTCATGGGGCTGGTCGAGTCCCGCGGTGCTGGGCATGTTCGCGTCTTCGGTGTTTCTGTTCGCGTTGTGGGGCTACCAGCAGTTGCGTAACCGGAATCCGCTGATAGACCTGCGAGTCTCTGCGCGCCGGTCCGTTCTCCTGCCGCACGGAACCGCACTTCTCGTCGGGTTCGCCTTCTATGGCAACGCGCTCATCACGACACAGTTGCTACAGGCGCCGCGGAGTGGAGCCGGATACGGGCTGACGATCCTGCAGGCTGCGGTGTGCCAGCTGCCCACCAGTCTGTCGATGATCGTTTTCGCCCAGGTCGGGGCGAGTGTGACCGCGCGGTTCGGGTCGAAGGTGACGATCCTCGCCGGCGCCGTGTGTCTCGTTGCCGGTTACTCGCTGCATGCTGTGCCGGGTAAGGAGTTGTGGTTGGTGATCACGGCGTTGGGTGTCGCGGCCATCGGCACGGCACTGGTCTACAGCACGCTGCCGATGCTGATCGTGCGCGCCGCACCCGCGACGCAGATGGCCGCGGCCAATGGTGTGAACGTCCTGCTGCGGACGATGGGCACCACCATGTGCAGCGCAGTGGTCGCGTCGGTTCTCGCGGCCGGCGTGGTGGGCGGGTCCGCTACTTCAGGGTCGTTCTCGCTGGCGTACGGGGTGTGTGCGGTGTTGGCCGTCTTGGTGTTCGCCGTCTCGCTCGCGTTGCCGGGTCATGACCGGGCGCAAAAAAATGTAATGGAACCTCTTGTGACGTAGATCACTCGGGGGTATCGTAAGTAGTGCGGATCGAGGAAATGTACCTGTGAGCAGAGAAAACTCGTGAAGCAGAGATCCGGCCGAGAATGCAGAAGCATTCCCGGCCGAACCCCTGTCTGGGGTCCTTACATCGATTCTGCGATGTTCTTGATAGCTGCCAGCCGTCGGTCCCACTCGGCACCGATTCGCTCCAGCGTCCGGGCCGTCTTGCCGAGTTCGGCGCCGAGCGCCCGATAGCGAACCTCCCGACCCACCTTCACCGATTCGACCAACCCACAGGCCTGCAGGGCGGTGAGATGCTTGGCGATCGCCTGTCTCGACACCGGCAGTCGGGTGGCGAGGGACGACGCGGAATGATCTGCCCGTCCGAGCTCGGTCAGGATCTCCCAGCGGGTTTCGTCGGACAGGGCCGCGAACACCGAAGCGAGTTCGGTATAGGTGCCCACGGTCATGCCTTCACGCCATGCAGGTAGGCGACCAGTTCGTCGAGTTCGGCGTGCCAACCCTGGATGTTGCCTTCGCGCTGCTGGTTCCGTGCGTCCGCGTCGCGGTCGAGGGTGTCGAATCCAGTCTCGGTCACCGTCAGCTCGGTTCCCGACTCGTGCTCGGCGAGGGTGAACCGGACCAGTGTCGAATTGCCTTCTACAGGATCGGTGTCTCTGTCGGCCGCCCAGCGGAAACCGAAGCTGTTCGGCTCGTCGACCTCGGTCACGATCGCACGGGACGTTCCGTGCCCGTCCCAGGTGAACTCTGCTCTGCCGCCCACGGCGAGGTCGATCTCGGCCTGCTGTCCGAACCATTGGGCGACCTTGTCGGCGTCGGTGATGGCAGCCCAGACTGTCGATCGCGGGGCGCTGATCACAACGCTTCGGGTGATGCTCGTCGAATCCATGTCGATTACCTTCCTTCGCGCGGCTTCTGCAACTCAATGGTTGCACGCACACCCGACTTCTGCAACCCTGCGGTTGCATCAGGTGACATCACGGACGGTTATCCCCAGCCTGTGGAGAGGCTGTGTGTGATTTCTGCCGCCCGAGCGCGCCCGAGCGCGCCGTAGTTCGCCGGGATCGTCGCAGTGCAGAACGGCGAATGGGCGGCATTGTCGGCACAGGGAACCGCCCTCGGACCCGTCCCGGGTCAGAGGGTTCGATCGGCGCAGCGTGGCACTACTCCCGCTGGACTACACGCGCAGGCGTTCCCGGCGCAGCTGTTCGACTTCGGGAAGGTCGAGGGTGGGGAGTTCGTCGACTCCGAGGGCTCGCTTCAAGATGAGGTCGGCGAGTTCGGGATTGCGGGCCAGCGCCGGTCCGTGCATGTACGTGCCGATCACGGAACCTTGGACGACGCCCTCTTGTCCATCGCCGACCCCGTTGCCGACGCCGTGGGTCACGCGGGCGAGGCCGCGCGCGTCGGGGCCGAGAGTCGTTCCGCCGCGGTGATTTTCGAATCCTGTAAGCGGCAGAGTCAGGCCGTCGAGGTGGGGCTTGGTGATCACCTCGCCGATGGACCGGGTGGCCTGCGGAGAGGTGGTGACGTCGAGCATCGACACACCGTCGACGCGTTCACCGCTCGACGTCTCGTACCAGTTGCCCAGTACCTGGATGGCGGCGCAGATCGCGAGCACGGGTGCACCGTGTTCGGCGGCCTTCTGGAGTCCCGGATATTTGGTGAGGTGGCGGGTCGCGAGCCGCTGGGCCGAGTCCTCGGCGCCGCCGAGGGTGTAGGCGTCGAGCGATTCGGGGACCGGGTCGTTCAGGGTGATGTCGACGATCTCGGCGTCGTATCCGCGCATGCGCAGTCGCTGCCGCAGGATGAGAGCATTGCCGCCGTCGCCGTAGGTGCCCATGACGTCGGGGAGTACCAGTCCGATGCGCACCGTGGAGTCAGACATTGCGCGCCTCCTTCGCGATGGCGTTGTTCAGGTCGCGGAATGCGGTGTAGTTGGCGAGCACCTCGACACGTCCTGGCGGGCAGGAAGCGATGGCGCGCAGGGGATTCGGTTGGAGGGTGTGGTCGACGCCCGCGTAGGTGAGGCGCACGGCGAGGTCGGTACCGCGTTCGCCGGCGGCCACCACCTTGACGCCTTCGAAGTGCTCGAAACGCACGTCCCACAACCACGAGAGGTCTTCACCGTCGGGCACCTGACCGTTGACCGCGATCACCAGTCCGTCGACGGTGGGGTCGATCATCGACAGCGCCTCTTGCCAGCCGGCCGGGTTCTTGGCGAGCAGCATGTGGACCGAATGGGGCCCGACTTCGACGGTGCTGTAGCGGCCGGCCACTTCTTGCACGGTGGCTGCGGCGCCGACCGCGTCCTCCGCTTTCGCGCCCATTGCGACTGCGGCGGCCACTGCCTGGGCCGCGTTGCCTCGGTTCGCGCGGCCGGGTAATGCCAGCGTCATGGGAATCTTCAGGCCCTCCGGCCCGTAGAGGTTCTCCTCGTCCAGCCACCAGTCGGGGGTGGGGCGCGCGAAGTCGGAACCGGTACTGCGCCAGTGCGGTCCTTCCCAGACGATCGGCTCACCGGTGCGCGGACAGCTGGCGGCGTCGCTGGCCCAGCCGCCGCCCGCGGCCACCCAGACGACGTTCTTCGCGTCGTAGGCCACCGACGTGACGAGAACGTCGTCGCAGTTGGCGATGACGGTGGCCTCGGGATGCGCGGCGACGCAGGCGCGGAGTTTGCGCTCGATCATGTTGATCTCGCCGACGCGGTCGAGCTGGTCGCGGCTCAGATTGAGGAACACCAGGACTTCGGGATCGACCGCGTCACTGACATGGGGGACGTGCAGTTCGTCGACCTCGAGCGCGGCGAGGGGTGCGTGCACCCGGTTGCTCAGGGCCGCGACGATCCCGGCGTCCATGTTGGCGCCGTCGGCCTGGCTGGCCACCTCGCCGAGGGTCGAGAGCGCGGCAGCCGTCATCCGGGTGGTGGTCGACTTGCCGTTGGTGCCGGTGATCACCGCAGTGCGGCGGCTACGACCGAGCTGTTCCATCAGCGTGGGGTCGATCTTCAGGGCGATCAATCCGCCGATCATCGAGCCCTTGCCGCGTCCCGCCTTCTGCGATGCCCAGGAGGCGGCCGCTGCTGCCCGGAGGGCGACCTTGCCGCGTGTCGTGATCCCAGTTCCAGTACTCACTCCGCGAGTTTTGCACAGGGTCCGGTCAGACGCCGACTCGCGCCGGTGGACGGACGTGCGGAGATGGGTCCTGGCGTGCCTTGCCGCTCACCTGGGTGGCTGCCGCACCGGCGATGACCACCGCTCCACCGATCAGCGACACGACGCTCGGTTCTTCGTGCAGTACCAGCCACGCTGCCCCGATGCCGACAACGGGAACGAGGAGGGACAACGGTGCGACGGTGCCCGCCGGATAGCGGCTGAGCAGAGCCGTCCAGAGGCCGGAGCCGACGATGGTGCCGAGGATCACGATGTAGGCGAGTCCGGCGAGCGCCAGCGGGCCGTTGCCGAGAAGCGAAGACGTCAGCGCGTTCCAGCCGGACGAGGGTCCTTCGACCGCGAACGAGAGTGCGAGCATGGGCAGCGGGGGAATGACGCACATCCACAGCATCAGCCGCATCGGCTGGTCGGAGGCCGCCTTCCGGTTTCCGAGGTTGCCCAGCGCCCACGACAGGCCGGCGAGCAACGTCAGAACCACGGGGAGGAGGGCGGCGTGCTGGGACCGGTCCCAGCCGATGAGCGCCATCCCCGACATCGCCATGAGGAGCCCGCCCACCTGCACCGGCCGCAGTCGCTCGCGGAGCAGGATTGCGCCCAGTACGACGGTGAACGGCGCCGACGACTGCAAGACCAGTGACGCCAGCCCGGTGGGCATCCCGACGTGCATGGCCCAGAACAGGAACGTGAATTGCCCGATTCCGAAGCCGGTGCCGTAGAGCAGCAGCCACGTGGTGGGGACCTGCGGCCGCGGAACGAACAAGACCACCGGGATCGCGATGAGAAGAAAGCGCACTGCCGCGAAGAAGAACGGCGGGAAGTGATCGAGACCGGCGCGAATGGCGAGAAAGTTCAGACCCCACAACACGACGACGGTAAGTCCGAGGAGCCGATCGCGGGTGGTCATGTGCTCCATCGTGAGCCTGCCAAACCATCAGGACAAGCACTTTATAGTGCATTGTCCATGTAGTTTTACTTCATGGATGCGACCCGCCTGCGAGTTCTGCGTGAGCTGGCGGACCGAGGGACGGTGGCCGCCACTGCCGCGGCATTGTCGATGACCCCGTCCGCCGTATCGCAGCAATTGAAGATCCTGGGGCGGGAAGCAGGCGTGACCCTGCTCGAACCCGACGGCCGGCGCCTGCGGCTCACCGACGCCGGACAGGCCCTCGTGGTGCGGGCCGACGACGTCCTGGCCGCCCTGGACCGGGCAGCAGCGGAGATGGACGCCTACCGGGGGTCGCCGCGAGGCCGCGTCCGGGTGGCACTGTTTCCCTCCGGCGCCGCATTGCTGCTGCCCCGGCTGCTCGACGTCCTCGCCGGAAGCGGCGTGGACGTGCAGCCGCGCGACGAGGATCTGCCCTCGTCGGCAGTGCCGACGCTGCTCGCCGACTACGACGTGGTTCTCACTCACCGGGATGAGCGTGCCGCCGACACGTCGTCACCGCGGGTGACCGCCGAACCGCTCATGCGTGAGCCGATCGATCTGATCCTGCCGCCCGGGCATCGCTTCGCGGGGCAGAAGTCGGTGCGACCGGAACAGTTGGCCGACGAGAGCTGGATCAGCGTGCGCGGCGGATTCCCCGTCGATGACGTTCTGCTGTCGGTGGCCGCGGCAACCGGAGTGCAGCCGCGGGTGGTGATGCGTATCAACGATTTCCGGGTCATCGAGGAACTGGTGGCCGGCGGGCACGGCGTCGCGCTGCTGGCCCGCCATGCTGTGACCCACCCGTTGGTGGTCCGGTTGCCCCTCGCCGGTGTTCGGGCGGCGCGCATTTACGAACTGGCTCGTCGCCCGGCGGCCGATGCCATTCCTGCCGTCGCAACGGTGCTTCAGGCGTTCCGGGACGTCGCGGCGGAGCTCACGGACTGACACGGCACAGGGACCCGCCCGAAAGCGGGTCCCCTCGGGAAGTGGGCCAGGATCAGCCCAACGCCTTCGCCTTCAACGTCTCGTACTCCTGTTGATTGATGGTTCCGGCATCGAGCAGGCCTTTCGCGTCCGCGATCTGCTCCGCCGACGACTTGCCCGCGACCTCGCGAATGTAGCTGTCCTGGGCCTGTTTGACCTGCTGAGCCGCGGCCATCGACCGCTGCGCCATGCCGTCGCTCCTGACGATCAGGTACACCAGCGCGGTCAGGAAGGGGACGATGAACAGGAAGATGATCCAGATGGCCTTGACCCAGCCCGACGACTTATGGTCGCGGAACAGGTCGGTGATGATGGAGAACAGCAGGATCAGGTAGGCCACGAAGGCGAACGTGGTGATGATTACCCAGAGGAAGTCCCAGAACGAGTCCATTGCAGCGCTCCATTTCACACAGTCGAAGGAAGTCTGCGCCGACTATCGCAGCTTCCCGCGCCGCCCGCGTCATCCGAAACAGGTGAGATGGGGATGGCCCAGTACACGAAACGGCCGCGACACCCGAAGGTGCCGCGGCCGTGTCGCGTCGTTCTAGCTCGCTGATTCCACCGCTCGTCGCATACCGCGCTCGACGGCACCGATGATGTAGGGGCGGAGTTCGACGGCGGGGATGACCGCGTCGACGGAGCCGACCTGCTGCGCGCGCTGAATGTTGTGCACGGCCTCGAACTCGGCGGCGACTTCACCGAGCTTCTCGTTGCGGACCGCAGCCTGCTGGGCGGCCAGCTCGACGCGCAGGTGAGCCTGCTGGGCGTCGGTCTGGGCGCCGGCCAGGTTGGCCTCGAGTTCCCGGATCGTCGGGTCGGCGGCCACCCGCGAGTTGACCTCGCGTGTGAACACCACGGCCGCGGCGGGCGCGCCACCGAGCACCGACGCGAAGGAACCCTCGACCGCGAGAACTTCCATGTTGTCGTTGAGCGCCCCGGAGAACACGACGAACGCGCCGCCGTGGTAGCGGGAGATGACGCAGAACACGATCGGGCCGTCGAAATTGACGATGGCGCGGCCGATTTCGGCGCCGTACTCGAGCTGGATGTGCCGCAGCGAGTCGGGGGACCCGTCGAAGCCGGACAGGTTGGCCAGCACGACGAGGGGACGGCTTCCGCTGGCGGCGTTGATTGCCCGCGCCGTCTTCTTCGACGACTGCGGGAACAACGTTCCGGCGGTCCACTGGTCGGGGCCGTTGGCCGGCGACCATCCCTTACGGGCGATGGCCCGCGACTCGATGCCGATGACACTCACCGGGTAACCGCCCAGGTGCGCATCCATGACGACGGACGTGTCCGCGTCCGCCATGTCGGCCCACCGCTCCAGCACCTGGTGGTCCTGGTCGACGAGCGCCCGCATCACGGTGCGAATGTCGAACGGCTTCTTGCGTTCCGGGTTCGTCTCTGCCGAGAAGATGTCACCGACCGTGGTGAAGTCGCTCGACGGGTGGACGTGCGGGAAGGTGCGCACGTCGCGGCCGATGGGGTCGGCGGTGTGGGCCCGACGCGGGAACCGTTCCCCGGCAACCACATACGCATGGTCGTAGTGGGCGAACAGGATCTGGCAGGCCGCGGGCAGGTTGGGAGCCCAGTACTGCGCCTCGCCGTTGGGTCCCATGACGCGGTCGTAGCCACCGATACCGAAGTTGTCCTCGGCCGAGACACCACCCGAGTAGTCGAGCGAGTTCTTACCGGTGAGCACCATGGCGCTGTCGGGCGTCATCACGAGGATGCCCTTGGTGTGCATCAGCATCGTGGCTTCGGCGTTCCAGTAGGGCTGCGCGCCGACGTTGATACCGGCCACGATCACGTTGACCTCGCCACCGTTCTGCGTGAACGTGATGATGCGACGCAAGCCGCGGGACACCCAGTCCATGTTCTCGGTGCCGCTGTCCATGGAGATCGTCGCCCCGGACGACAACGCGAACCACTCGACCGGCACACCCAGCTCCTCGGCCAGGTCGACGCCCGCCACGAGACGCGCGCACTCGGCTTCGGCGACGGTGCCCAGCGCCTTGGTCGGATCGCCGAAGAGCGCGACCCGGGTCATGCCCTCGGGGTGCCGTTCGGTGCGGGCGGTGACCAGACCGACGATGAGGCCGGCGCGGTTCTGTCCGTACGGACGGTCCACCGGAACCAGTCGGCCCGACTCGTCCAGGTCGTGCTCGACGAAGGTTCCGTCGCGACCGGTGAGCAGGGGAATCAGCTCGTACGGGTAGACGGTGCCGCGGGCGCGGGAACTGCGGACCTTCTGGGTGTACGCGTCGAGCGGCTGCAGCGGCTCGGTCGGCGGGTCGGTGACCTTGACTACGACGCCGCTGCCGGTGCGGTAGGAGAATCGCAGTGCCTTCTCCTGCGACTCCGTTCCGGCCGGGCCCTGGAGCCGGGCGATCACGGTGATCTCCTCGAGCCCGGCGCCCGCGGTGAGCGGGGCCGCGACCCGCGCGAATTCCTGCAGGTCTTCCACCGGAGCGTCGATCTTCGGCCACACGTACAGCACGACGCGGTTGGCGTCGAGCTTGCGCTTGCTGCCACGGGCCGCCTGAGCTCGCCGGATGCCGTCGAGGCAGGACTGGAGCACGCGCTCGGCAGCGGGAACGCCGATCACCTGGCCGTCCTCGTTGCGGACGGGGGTGATGTCGCGGATTTCGGCGAGTGCGATGAGGCGCTCGTCGGTGGGGTTCTCGGGCGACACCAGGTGGAACAGGAACGTGTCCGCCGCCGCGGGCAGGCGGGTGCCTTCGAAGTTCTTCAGGCGCCACAGATCGAAGCGCTGACCGGTGAGCGGGTGCATGTCCCGGATCAGTGTCTCTTCCGCGAGCACACCCGCGTCCGGGCGGTAGGTGAACTTGCGGACGTCGATGCCGACGCCACCGAAAACGGACACCGTGACACGGCGGCAGGAGGCGATCAGGGGCAGCGTCGCCAGCGTCTTGCGCAGGTCCTCCGACATCGTGTCGGGATCGGCCGGTGGCTCGGACCACGACAGGTACAGGTCGAGGACGAGATTGTCGGGGGTCTCCGAGGCGACGTCACCGATTTCGGTGAGCGCACCGGGCAGTTCGGCGTAGTCGGCGACGGCCGACACGAGGTGCAGACGCTCCCCGAGCAGGTCGAAGTTGCCGGTGACGAAGTGCCGTCCGCCACGATCGAACGCTGCGACGTCTTCGAGCGTGCGGATGTCGTAGTAGCGGCGGGTGACCACCTCGAGCAGCGGGCCCACGGTGGCGCTCTTGCGGGCGATGCGCTGTCCGAGCAGCTCGGTCAGCGACTGCGGGGTGGCGACCAGCGCTTCGAGACGTTCCTGGTAGTCGTCGGCGCCGGGATGCTCGGCGAGGTACTCGAGGCTGCCGCGGACACCGTCGTACACCTGTTCGCGGGCCTTGCGGATCTGCGGCTCGTCGAAGAAGCGGAAGCGGACGTTGCGGGCGACGTTGCCGATCACCGGGTAGCGGACCTGGGTGGCGACGATCAACCGGTCCAGCACCTCACCGAGTCCGCTCGGGGCGCGGCCGGGTGCGTTGCCGTCGTTCAGCCAGCGGTCGAGCAGTGCGGCGATGACGGGAACCTGATTGTCCATTCGCTGCTGCGCGAGGAAGAGGCGGTAGACCGCTTCCTCGAGCTCGGCGGTGCGCTCGAGATCGGTGACGTCGTAGTGGCGCAGAGCGCGCGACAACCGGGTCTGGAAGGACTCCGGAAGCCCCTCGAGCTCGACGTCCAGGGTGTGGAGATAGGTGTGGAAATGCTCGCGCGGGCTGTGCACCCGCTCGTCGCCGTCTTCCTCGGCCACCGTCGGACGGTTACGGCCGATCTCGCAGATGTCGGCGAACGTGGTGAGCAGCGCCAGCTCGGCCTGCACGAGGTCGGGATCGCCGGCGATCTGTGCCCGCAGCTTCTCGTACTGGGCGAGCAGCACGCCGGCCCGCTTCGCGCTGACGTCGTACCCGGTGAGCAGCGCGCCGAGCGCATCGATCTGCGCAAGGGCATCGAGGCGCGCGTCACCGTGGGGTGCCGGGGCGCCGAGATCGAATTCGACGCGGGGCGACTGCTGCGCCGTGGACTCGTCGGAGCTTTCCTCCACCCGCAGCAGCGCCGTTCCGGCGTCCACCTGCGAGTTGACCATGGCCAGCACTTCCCGGACACGGCCGGCGACGGGCGCGCGGACCGCGGTTTCCATCTTCATGCTCTCGAGGACGACCAAGGTGGCGCCGACCTCGACCTCGTCACCGACGGACACCGGCACCGCGACCACGACTGCCGGGGCGGGGGCGCGCACGACGCCGGCCTCGTCCTGGCTGATCTGGTGGCTGATGCCGTCGACCTCGACGAGGTACTGGGCGCGTCCCGCGACGGAGACGACGTGGTGGCGGCGGTCGCCGATCACCAGGCGGCTCTCGAACTCGCTGAGCCGGTCCACCTCGACCTCGGTCTCGGGGGCGTCCCCGTCGACGCGGTAGCGGTGGGCGCCGACCTGAGTGACGGTGAGTCCGTATGCCTGACCCTGGTAGCTGAGCTCGACCTTGCGGCCGATGGCGTGGCCGGCGCGGGGCCGCCCACCGCGGGCAGACGAGAGGAATGCCTGACGCTCGAGCTTCTCCTCGGCGTCGTAGACGTCGATGGCGGCGGCGATCAGCGCGACATCAGCGGTGCGGGACGGCGCGTTGGACGTGCCCGCGTCGGTGCGGTCCAGCCAGCCGGTGTCGGCGGACGCCGTGATGACCTCTTCGCGGTCGAGCAGATCGAGCAGGAAGGACTTGGTGGTGGTGCCGCCGCGCAGCACGACCGTGGTCTCCCGCAGCGCCGTGCGCAGCCGGGCCAGTGCCTCGGAGCGGTCGCGGCCCCAGGCGATGACCTTGGCGACCATGGAGTCGTAGTCGGGCGGGATGACGTCGCCCTGCGCGATGCCGGTGTCGACGCGCAGGCCGCTGCCGAGCGGGAACTTGAGCAGTTGCACCGCGCCGGGGGCGGGTGCGAATCCGTTGGCGGCGTCTTCGGCGTTGAGCCGGGCTTCAATGGCGTGGCCGAACTCGGGCGGGCAGTCACCCACGAGGGGTTCGCCGCTGGCCACGAGGATCTGCAACTTCACCAGGTCGATTCCCGTGGTGGCCTCGGTGATGGGGTGCTCCACCTGCAACCGGGTGTTCACCTCGAGGAAGGTGAAGGTCTTCTGCTCCGGCTGGTAGAGGTACTCCACAGTGCCTGCGCCGCGGTATCCGGCTGCACGCACGAGTTCGCTCGACACGGTGCGGAGGTGATTCGACTGCTCTGCGGTGAGGAGCGGCGAGCTGGACTCCTCGATGACCTTCTGGTTCTTGCGCTGGATGGAGCAGTCACGCACACCAGGAGCCCAGACGTTGCCGAAGTTGTCGGCAATGACCTGTACCTCGACGTGGCGCGCATCGGTGACCAGTCGTTCGATGAAGACGACGGGGTCGCCGAACGACCGCTGGGCCTCACCCTGCGTGCGCTCGAGCGCGAGTTCGAGTTCGTCCTCGGACCACACCTTGCGGATGCCGCGGCCACCGCCACCACTGCGGGCTTTGATGATGAGCGGGTAGCCGATCGCCTGGGCGTGGCGACGTGCGTCGGCGCGGGTGGCGACGGGTCCGCCACTCCACGGTGCGACCGGGACGTCGACCTTCTCCGCGAGGAGCTTGGCCTCCACCTTGTCACCGAGCAGACGCATCGCTTCAGCGGGCGGACCGATGAAGGTGATTCCCAGCTGTTCGCACACCTCGACGAAAGCGGGATCCTCGGCCACGAAGCCCCAGCCCACCCACACGGCGTCGGCCTTGCTCTCACGCAGGGCGCGGGCCAGCTCGGCGTGGTCGAGGTAGGCCGTTCCGCTCTTGACTGTGCGCAAGCACACACCTTCGTCGGCCTGGCGCACGAACATCGCGCGGCGCTCCGCCTCGGTGTGCAGTGCAACCGTCGTGATGCCGTAGTTGTGCTCGGCATTCAGTTCACGCACGGCTCGAATCAGGCGGACCGCAGCCTCGCCGCGATTGACAATCGCTATTCGCTTGAACATCAGTTAGCGCTCCGTTTCCGTAAAACTCATTGATCCGCAGAGTGTTTCGATGGCCAAGGCCATATCCGCCGTGGACTGGGTGCCGCCTTCGCGGACACACGCACCCCTGCACAACCCACTTGTCCCCTCCAGAGGTGCCCCGAATGCGATCATCGGGTCCTGCCACTCTGCAGGACCCGATGCCCGGGAACTGGAGCATAACGTCGATTTTTTGTACCCGCGCGTAACTTCAGCGCGGGTCACGTTCGGTTTGTCAAGTGTTCAAGAAGTTACCTGTAACGCATTGTCACGTCGTGAGTTTCGGGGCGAACGACGAAAACGTCACGCCGCAGCGCACTTTCACCTCAAGTTACCGAGCGGTTCGGTCCGCCGGCGCAGAGGCCTGGAAAAACGCGAACGCCGCGAGCACGCACGGGGCGCACTCGCGGCGATACGGACGAATCGGTCAGTGAGCGCGATTGACTGCCGAGACGACGGCGCGCAGCGACGCCGTGGTGATCGACGTGGCGATACCGACACCCCACACCACCGTGCTCCGGCCGTCGGGCGCAGTAACGGCGCACTCGACGTACGCAGCGGCCTGGGCGTCGTCACCCGCCGACATCGCGTGCTCGGAGTAGTCGAGCACCCGGACATCGAAGTCGATGGTGGCGAGCGCGTCGACGAACGCGGCGAGCGGGCCGTTGCCCGAACCCGAGATCTCCTGTTCCTTGCCGTTCACCTTGACCGTTGCGGTGATGGAGTCGGTGCCGCCGTCCTCTTCGGACGCGGTGACCTTCTGCTTCATCCGCTCGAGTGGGGTGATCGGAGCGAGGTACTCCTCGTGGAAGACGTCCCACATTTCCTTCGGGGACACCTCGCCGCCCTCGCCGTCGGTGATCCGCTGGACCGCCTGGGAGAACTCGATCTGCAGCCGGCGCGGCAGCACCAGCCCGTGGTCGGCCTTCATGATGTAGGCGACGCCACCCTTGCCCGACTGAGAGTTGACGCGGATGACTGCCTCGTAGGTGCGGCCCACATCCTTGGGATCGATCGGCAGGTAGGGAACCGCCCACTGAATGTCGTCGACGTCGGCGTCCTGGGAGTCGGCATCGATCTTCATGGCGTCGAGGCCCTTGTTGATGGCGTCCTGGTGGCTGCCGGAGAAGGCGGTGTACACGAGGTCGCCGCCGTACGGGTGGCGTTCGTGGACAGGCAGCTGGTTGCAGTACTCCACCGTGCGGCGGATCTCGTCGATGTTCGAGAAATCGATCTGCGGGTCGACGCCGCGGGTGAACAGGTTCAGACCCAGCGTGACCAGGCAGACGTTGCCTGTGCGCTCGCCGTTGCCGAACAGGCATCCCTCGATGCGGTCGGCGCCCGCCTGATAGCCCAGTTCCGCGGCCGCGACACCCGTGCCGCGGTCATTGTGGGGGTGGAGCGAGAGGATGACGGAGTCGCGGCGGGCCAGGTTGCGGTGCATCCACTCGATCGAGTCGGCGTACACGTTCGGAGTGGCCATCTCGACGGTGGCCGGCAGGTTCAGGATGACCGGGTTCTCGGGGGTGGGCTGCAAGACCTCGGTGACGGCGTCGCACACCTCCTTGGCGTACTCGAGTTCCGTGCCGGTGTACGACTCGGGCGAGTACTCCCAGCGCCACTGCGTGTCCGGGTACTTCTTCGCCTCTTCCAGGGCCAGAGCGGCCGCATCGGTGGCGATCTTCTTGATGACGTCGCGCTCGGCCTTGAACACCACTCGGCGCTGCAGGATGGAGGTGGAGTTGTAGAAGTGCACGATCACCTTCTCGGCGCCCTCGCACGCCTCGAATGTGCGCTTGATCAGCTCGGGGCGCGACTGCGTGAGCACCTGGATGGTGACGTCAGCCGGGATGGCGCCGTCTTCGATGATCTCGCGGACGAAGTCGAAGTCCGTCTGGCTGGCCGACGGGAATCCGACCTCGATCTCCTTGTAGCCCATCCGCACGAGCAATTCGAACATGCGCCGCTTGCGGGCCGGGCTCATGGGATCGATCAGAGCCTGGTTGCCGTCGCGGAGATCGACCGCACACCATTGCGGGGCGCGGTCGATGGTCTTGTCGGGCCAGGTGCGGTCCGGCAGCGACACCGGTTCCACTTCTTCGGCGAACGAGCGATACCGGAACGTCGGCATCGACGAGTTCCTCTGGGTGTTCCACGCCGGCTGGTCGGCGGGAGCAGGCTTGGAAGGCGGCGTGATGGTGCGCGTTCCGGTGGTGAAAGCGTCAGCGGGGGACATGGGATTGATCTCCAGATTCGTTGCGGACTTTGTGAGCCCAACGGCTGTGTCGACCGGCGCACGAGAACCCCGCGACGGGAAGCCAGTCTGGATCAGACCCCGTCGCGGCAACCAAGGAGAAGTGCGCGATGCATAACGAGCACTCTACTCCTGAGCCTATTCTCCGTGTGTAGGGGTTCGGCACGTTTCCGGATGTGCCGCCGTTCGACACGTCGAGCGAGGGAGGTGCAGTGCGTCACATCTCGCGGGTCACTCCGATGGTTCTCGCCATCGTTTTCGCAGCGTGTTCCCTGTCCTGCGGGGTGAACGTGGACGGCTCGCCGCGTGTCGTCGGGGTGGGTGCACCGGTCTACGGCCGGCCTGTCAGCGACTTCGTCCGCGCAGAGCTCGCGGTGGCTGCGGCGGCCAGAGCCGTCGAACCGTGCGGACTGCTCGATGCAGCCGGGGTGGCGTCGTTCGGCGTACTCACCGCATACGGTCCGGCAGGCGACCTGTCGACGTGCCATGCCGAGGTGATCCCGCCCGGCGGTACACCGGTCGATCCGTCCTGGATCGAGGTCGTGGTGGGGGAGCGTGAACCGTCCGAGGGAGTCGGCCGCGGCCGCGCCGCCGGTGGCATCGAGGTGCGCCCGGCGCTGTCGCCGCTACCCGGTACATGCACGCTCTACTTCTCGCTGCCACCGGTTCCGGGAGGCGCCGCGCCGGAGCGCTGGGGTCACGTCTCCTATCTCGACGGAACTGCCGGTGTGGTGAGGCCGGATGCCGGTGACGACTGCGCGGAGGCGAGAGCCGTCCTCGGGGCGGTGACGGCCAGGCTGCATTCGGCTCCGCGGGGTACCGCGAATATCCCACTGGCGCAGCAAGACCCGTGCCGGGTGGTCGAAAAGGTGACCGAACCCGAGATCGCGACGTTCGCCCCGGGCAGTCGGCCGTACGAGTGCCGCCTGACCCTCGGACGCGGCGACGAGGCGTCCGTGCGGTTCGCCCTGTCCACCCCACCGCCGCGGACCGGGGGACCGGAGGTGGTCGAGATCGACGGAGAGTCGTTCGCCTTCTTCGAGGACGGGCTCGAATGCCATTACTACTTCTATCCCGGAGAAATTGTCGACACCAACGTGCCGCACAGCCCGATGAGCGAAATTGCCCGACGCGGCAACAGACTGACCGCCTCGGTGGCGGCAACGGCGCGTGATTGCGAAGACGCGCAAATGCTGGTGCTCGCCGCGGCAGAAATGTTCGACTACTGACATGAACACTCAGGTCGAGGTGGCCCAGGCGTACCTGGATGCGCTGGTCAGTCACGATGGGAACGCGGTGCCCTTCGATCCCCGGGCCGTCCGCTACGAGGCGGGAATCAAGACGGCGTTCTCCGGAAACCATCTGCGGCGCAGTCTCTCCCGAGGTCCGCAGTTCCGTCTGATCCGCGCCGTTCGTGAGGTGGCGTGGTCGGTGGCCGGGGACGACGTCACAGCCGATTATCTTTTGGACGCCGGACTGTTCGGCCGAACCTTCGTGACCGTGCGGGTGATCGAGACCTTCCGCATACCGCAGAACGATCTCCGAATCCGCCGCATCGACGCGAAGATCCGGCGTCACTGAAGACTGGTGAACACCGCAGTCCGGCGTTCACCTGCCTCGATCGCCGCGACGGGCCGGAACTAGCCCAGCGTCTCGTGCGCCGCGGGAATGGATCCCAGGCGACCGGCCTGGAAGTCCTCGAACGCCTGCATTACCTCGGCCTTCGTGTTCATCACGAACGGTCCGGCCATAGCCACCGGCTCGCGGATCGGCTTGCCGCCGAGGACGAACACCTCCAGCGAGGAGGTACGCGAGTCCTGGGTGTCTGCCGCGGCGATGGTGAGGGTGTCGCCGCGTCCGAAGACGGCGGTCTGCCCCATCCGGAACGGCCTGCGCTCCGAACCGACCAGACCCTCACCGGCGAGGACGTACGCAAGGGCGTTGAATTCCGGATTCCACGGCAGCGTCAGGCTCGCCCCGGGGGCAACGGTCGCGTGAACCAGGCTGATCGGGGTGTATGTCGAGCCCGGGCCGGAGTGTCCGTCCACCTCGCCCGCGATGACCCGCACCAGGGCGCCGCCGTCGGGGGAGGACAGCAGGGCCACCTTCTGCCCGGTGATGTCCTGGTAGCGGGGTGCGGCCATCTTGTTGTCGCGGGGCAGGTTCACCCACAATTGGACGCCGTGGAATAGCCCACCGCTCATGACCAGGTGCTCGGGCGGGGTCTCGATGTGGAGGATGCCTCCACCGGCCGTCATCCATTGCGTGTCGCCGCCGCCGATGGTGCCGCCGCCGCCGTTGGAGTCCTGGTGCTCCATGATTCCGTCGATCATGTAGGTCACGGTCTCGAACCCGCGATGCGGGTGCCACGGCGTTCCCTTCGGCTCGCCGGGCGCGTAGTTCACCTCGCCCATCTGGTCCATGTGGATGAACGGGTCGAGCGCGGCCAGATCGATGCCGGCGAAGGCGCGGCGAACGGGGAAGCCCTCGCCCTCGTACCCGACCGGAGCCGTGGTCAGGGAGCGGACCGGCCGGTCGACGGCGCTTGGGGCAGGGGCGTCGATACGCGGCAGGGCAAGGATGTTGTCGACAGTCACGGCAGGCATCGGATATCTCCTCGAACTCGTGTAATTGATTCTTCAACTACCTTACGAGGTGTAACACCGGAGCTGTGCAGGTATTCCCGCTTAGGCGGCTCCGCCGCCCGTGCGCCTTTCTGGTAGCTGGAGCAACCAGAAAGGCGCACGGGCGCGAAGCGCCCTCAGTTGAGGACGCCCTCGTGGTCGGGGCAGTACCGGGTGATCGCACCGATGATGTAGTAGTAGACGCCGTCGGCGGTGAGCATGGGCGTCCACTCCTCGCGCACCCGGTCGAGGGGTTTGCCGGCGTCGAGGGCGGTGCAGATTTCGCCGGCCTGGTGCACCGCGGTCTCGTCGTTGGTGACGTTCTGGTTCATCGACCTCAGGTAGGTCAGGTAATCGGCGGCGGTGGCGGGGTCGTCGGCGACTGCGAAGATGCGCTTCCCCGGTGCGGAGGCGGCGGTGGTCCTGGCAGCGGCGGAGGTCGTGCTCGACTCCGGTGCCGCGGAATCGGCGCTGTCCCCACCGCAGGCGGCCAGGAATGTCGCGGAGCAGAGGGTGAGGGCGGTCAGAGCAAGAGTGCGGCGCATGTGGTGACGGAGTCCTTTCGAGGCTGGTGCGGCGACGATCGTATCGCCCGTGCGGCGAGGGCACGCGGTGTGTGTTCGCGGCGTTCGCCTGTTCGCCCGGGTGCCCGGCAGGTAGTGTTGCCCTCTCCAGTTGGAGTGGTTCGAGGAGGTGAGACCCGTGTTCGTCAGTTCAGTCCGGGTGCTCTCACCCCGCGACCGCGCGGTGGTGCCGACCTAAGGTGGCCGAGAGAGCGCCCATCGGCAATCCGAAAGGCACTCTCATGTCAGTTTCCGTCGAAGATGCTCTCGTTCATCAATTGCGCTCTGCCGGCTGCGTTTTCGCCGAAGATGAAGCACGGTTGATCCTCGCGGCCGCGAGTGATCGGACGAACCTCGAGTCGATGGTCCAGCGGCGCGTTTCCGGTGTGCCACTGGAACACGTGCTCGGCTGGGCAGAGTTCTGCGGTCTGCGAATAGCGGTCGACGCCGAGGTTTTCGTGCCTCGCCGGCGTACCGAATTCCTCGTCGACCGGGCGGCGGCTTTGATGCGTGAAGGCGCTGTCGTGGTCGACCTGTGCTGTGGGTCGGGAGCGGTCGGGGTTGCGCTCGCCGCCCTTGTCGACTCCCCCGAGTTGTTTGCGGTCGATATCGACCCTGCCGCGGTCCGCTGCGCTCGTCGTAACATGCCCGCGGAGCGCGTATTCGAGGGCGACCTCTACGACCCGTTGCCTGCTTCCTTGCGCGGACAGGTCCATGTTCTGGTGGCCAACGCCCCATATGTGCCGACCGAGGCGATTCGGTTGATGCCCCCCGAGGCGCGACTGCACGAGCCGCGTGTGTCACTCGACGGTGGTGCCGACGGCCTGCACATTCAGCGGCGAGTGGCGGCCGGGGCGCAGCACTGGCTCGCCCCCGGCGGTCACCTCCTGATCGAAACAAGTGAGAGCCAGGCAACGCGGACAGTCCAGGCCTTCACCGACGCGGGGTTGAGCGCGCGAGTCGAGTCCTCCGCCGAGCTCGGCGCCACCGTCGTCGTCGGAACGCGGGCGTGAGCGCCTCGACACAATGCTGGACCGACCTCGCGGGGCGCAGCTGCGTTCTGCTCTCCCGAGGCCGGAGTTTTCGTTAGGGTCTCGAGATGGGTCGTGGCACAGGAGTCGGCATCGGAATCCGGGCAACGCTGGCGGCAGCACTCTGCGCCGGCATGGTGGCGGCGTGTTCGTCGGACGAGGCGCCACCGAGCGACCCCGCGGCCACCTGTGCCGATGTTCCCAACGGCACGACGGCCGCAGCGCCGCCCGCCGGGCAAGCTCCGCCGCCGGCAGGCACGCCGCCGACCACTCAGAACCTCGCGACCAATCCGGAGATCGCGACGGTCTACCGCTCCGGGATGGTGCCCGTCGACACCGCGTCGTATGCGGTGTCGACCGCCAACCCGATTTCGACACAAGCGGCTTGCGACGTTCTGCGCGAAGGGGGAACCGCGGCCGACGCGTTGATCGTCGCGCAAACGGTGCTCGGCATCGTCGAACCGCAGTCGTCGGGAATCGGTGGTGGTGCTTTCCTCCTCTACTACGACGCGGAGAAGAACAGTGTCGAGGCGTACGACGGACGCGAGGTCGCACCGATGGCGGCGACGGAGAATTATCTCCGCTGGATCAGCGACACGGACCGCACCGAACCGAAGCCCGACGCGCGTGCGAGTGGACGGTCGATCGGAGTGCCCGGCGTCGTCCGGATGCTCGAGTTGGCACATCGCGAACATGGCAGAAATGAGTGGCGGGAATTGTTCGATCCCGCAGTCTTCCTCTCGGATCAGGGTTTCGAGATCAGCCCCCGCATGGCCGGGCAGATCGCCGCGTCGGCTCCCGACCTGGCAATCGACGAGGCGTCGAAGGCGTACTTTCTGAACCCGGACGGCAGCCCCAAGGCGGCGGGCACCAAGCTGACCAATCCCGCGATGGCCAAAACGCTCGGGGCCATCGCTTCGGGCGGAGCCGATGCCTTCTACACCGGCGCGATCGCCCAGAGCATCGTCGACTCCACGGCGACGACCTCGGGAGGACGGACCCCGGGGCAGATCACGCTCGACGACCTCGCGAACTACCAGGCGAAGAAGCGCACGGCCCTGTGTACGCCGTACCGTGACCACGAAGTCTGCGGTATGCCGAACCCGTCGTCCGGGGGAACGGCGGTGGCGGCGACCCTCGGCATTCTGGAGAACTTCGACCTGTCCGCCGTGGGGCCGACGAACCTCGACGCCAATGGTGGAAAACCGACCGCGGAGGCCGTGCATCTCATCGCCGAGGCGGAGCGGTTGGCGTATGCGGACCGGGACAAGTACGTGGCCGACTCGGATTTCGTTCCGCTGCCCGGTAATTCGGTGGACACCCTGCTGAACGACGACTACCTGAAGCAACGTGCCGACCTCATCGATCCCGGCAAGAGCATGGGCACCGCGAAGCCGGGTGACTTCGGTCCGGTGCCGCTCGGGGTGCAGCCGCAGGACAAGGAGCACGGGACCAGTCATATTTCGATCGCGGACAAGTACGGCAACGTCGCGTCGATGACCACCACGGTGGAGTCGGCGTTCGGAGCTTTCCACATGACCGAAGGTTTCGTGCTCAACAACCAGCTCACCGATTTCTCGGCGCAGCCCGTCGGACCGGATGGTACGCCGCTGGCCAACCGGGTGGAGCCGGGGAAGCGGCCCCGCAGTTCGATGGCCCCGACACTGGTCTTCGGTCTCGGCGAGGACGGCGCGCGAGGTGACCTCGAATTCGTGACGGGCTCACCCGGTGGCTCGGTCATCATCCAGTTCGTCGTGAAAACACTGGTGGGCATGCTCGATTGGGGTATGAACCCGCAGCAGGCTGTCTCGGGCGTCGACTTCGGCGCCGCCAACACCCCGGTGACCGGGGTGGGCGGTGAACATCCGAACATCAATGCTGCCCGGGACGGCGCCGATGACCCGCTGATCGCCCAGTTGCGGGCGATGGGCCACCAGGTCTCGGTTGCTCCGCAGTCGAGCGGGCTCAGTGCACTGCAACGCGTCGACTCCGGGTGGGTCGGCGGCGCCGATCCCCGACGCGAGGGTGCAGTGATGGGTGACGGTACCGGCTAGCTCACGTCACGCCTGTTCGACGAGTGGCGCAACTTTGGTGCCGAGGAGTTCAATGGCGCGCATCACCTTGTCGTGCGGCAACGGCCCGACGCTGGGGTGCAGCATGAACCGCTCGATGCCGAGGGTCTCGCGCATGTCGACGATCTTCTCCGCCACCTGCTCGGGGTTCCCGAGGACCAGTGAGCCGCCGGGGCCCTGCATGGCGTCGAAGGACTGGCGATCCATCGGCGCCCACCCGCGTTCGCGACCGAGTCCGGTCATGGTCGCAGCATAGGACGGGTAGAAGTCGTCGGCGGCTTGCTCGGCCGTGTCGGCGATATAACCGTGGGCGTGGACGGCGATCGGCTGCGATTCGTGACCGCCCTCCGAGACAGCACGCCTGTGGAGGTCGGCGAGCGGGGCAAAGCGTGCCGGCCGGCCTCCGATGATCGCGAGCGCCATCGGGAGACCGAGCAGCCCGGCACGGACCACGGACTCCGGGTTGCCGCCGACTCCGACCCACACAGGCAGGGGACGCTCGGGCCTCGGGTACACCGGCTGATCGGTCAAGGCCGGCCGGAATCGTCCTGACCACGACACCGATTCGGAGTCGCGGAGTGCGAGGAGCAGCCCGAGCTTCTCGACGAACAGGTCGTCGTAGTCGGCGAGGTCGTACCCGAACAAGGGGAACGATTCGGTGAAGGATCCGCGACCGGCCATTACCTCGGCGCGACCGTCGGAGATGAGGTCGAGGGTGGCGAACTCCTCGAACACCCGCACCGGGTCATCGGAGCTGAGCACGGTGACCGCGCTGGTCAACGCGATGCGGGAAGTTTTCGCTGCTGCGGCGGCGAGTACGACGGCGGGCGCGGACGCGGCGAAGTCGGCTCGGTGATGCTCCCCGACGCCGTAGACGTCGAGACCGACCTGCTCGGCGAGCACAACCTCCTCGAGCAGGTTCTTCAGGCGCTGCCGTGGTGAGACGGTTCCGGTCTCACCGGGGCCGACCTCGGCGAATGTCGTCAACCCGAGTTCCATGGCTGCACTCCTTCTAGATAGTTGAACTATCAATCAGTGTGGTAACGGTGGAAGCCTGCCGGATATTCCGACGTTGGTTCGGATCGGCGCGCTCGGGGAATACCGAAACCATGGCGACTTATCGAGTAATCGACCCCAAAGGTGACGTGGTAGAGACCCGAGAAATCGACGCAGCCGACGACGCGCACGCGTGGTTCGTCGATGTCCGTGCCGACAACAGCGAACTCGGGTGGCGGATGGAAGTCGAGCACGACGGCGAATGGTCGTTCTTCGATGACACCGAGGGCGTATCGAAGCAGTAGAGACACCACCGTGCTCGCCAGCAGCCCAAGGAAATTGGGCGTCGAGGAAGAATTTCACCTCATCGACTTGAAGACCCGGCGCCTGACGACCCGTGCGCCGGAACTGCTGGCGCGACTGCCCGACGACGCCTACGTCGACGAGCTGCAGCGGTGTGTGGTGGAGGTCAACAGTGGTGTGTTCACCGACCTCGCCGACCTCAGGTCCGACCTGGCCTGGCACCGCTCGCTGCTCGTCGACGCGGCCGAGGGGCTCGGCGTCGGGGTGGCGGCCGCCGGATCGATGCCACTCGCCCTTCCGACGGAGATGCAGGTGACAGGGTCACTGCGCTACCAGCGCATGCTGGCCGACTATCAGATGCTCGCCCGCGAACAACTGATTTGCGGCACCCAGGTGCATGTCGATGTGCCCGACCGGGACGAGGCCGTCCAGGTGGCCAACCGCATCGCTCCCTACCTGCCGGTTTTCCTGGCGCTCAGTGTGAGTTCCCCGTTCCGGGCCGACGGTTCGGACACCGGTTACGCGAGCGCGCGGACCCTGCTGTGGTTGCGGTGGCCGAGTACCGGTCCGGCGGCGCCCGTCTCCTCGGCCGCCGAGTACGACACCCTGATCGACGACCTGGTGTCGAGCGGCGTGATCAGCGACCCCGGCATGGCGTACTTCGACATCCGTCCCTCGGCCAAGCTTCCGACGCTGGAACTGCGGGTGTGTGACAGCTGCCCGCGACTCGACACAGTCATCCTTGTTGCGGCCCTCTTCCGCGCCCTCGTCGAACGGGAGGTCCAAGGTCTGCGGGCCGGCGACAAGGGTCTGAAGATCGTCTCGACGATGACTCGGGCGGCGCTCTGGCGGGCTGCGCGTTCCGGTCTGGAAGCGGACTTGGTAGACGTCACGGTTCCACGCTCGCGGCCCGCTGCGGACATCGTCGAGGACTTCGTGCGCTCCTTGAGGCCCCAGCTCGAGGAGACAGGTGACTGGGACACCGTCCTCGAACTGTCTACCGCCGCCCTCGCGACGGGTAGCTCGGCTGCGCGTCAGCGTCAAGCATTCCAACGACGGAATCGGTTGACCGACGTCGTCGACCAGCTTCTCGCCGAGACGGCCGACCGGGTGTCACCGCTTCCCGAGGGCGAAACCCTGGTGCCGAGCGTGCACGCGGGACGCTCGCACTCGAGCGTGGCGACCCGCCCGCGGAGGCACTGGGCCGCGCGATTCGCCCGGCGTGACAGCGAATCCGAGCTGACCTGGACCGGGTCGGGAGAACTCGACGGACAGCAGCTGCTCGCGTGGCGTAGAGATCTCCACGCCCATCCCGAGCTGTCGTTCGAGGAGCGACGAACCACTCGGGTCGTGCGCGATCACCTCGAGAGTCTCGGTGTGGAGCCCGTCCTCATGCCCGGTGGAACCGGACTGTGGTGCGATATCGGACCCGAGACGGAACACTGCATCGCCCTGCGCGCCGATCTGGATGCCTTGCCGATTACCGAGGCGACCGGTCTCGAATTCCAATCCACGGTGCCCGGGGTTTCACACGCCTGCGGCCACGACGCGCACACCGCAATGCTGATGGGCGCCGCCGCCGTCCTCGTCAAGTACCCACCGACGTGCCGTGTGCGATTGATCTTCCAGCCGGGGGAGGAAACCACACCAGGCGGTTCGGTCGACACGATCGCCGCCGGCGCACTGGAGGGTGTCTCCAAGATCTACGCCCTGCACTGCGACCCCAACCTCGAAGTCGGGAAGCTCGCCACCCGGAGCGGTCCCATCACCTCGTCGAACGCATCGGTGACCGTGCGCCTCTGGTCGCAGGGTGGACACACCGCGCGCCCGCACCTGACGGGCGATCTCATCCACGCCGGTGCGGTACTCATCACCGGGCTGGCCTCTGTGCTCGACCGCCGCATCGACGCCCGTACAGCGACGGTCCTCACCTGGGGGAAGGTGTCCGCCGGTCAGGTGGGCAATTCCGTGCCGGAGTCGGGGGAACTCGTCGGGACCCTCCGCAGTGCGTCCCACGAAACCTGGGCCAACCTCGAGCCCCTGGTCACCGACACGATCGGGGAACTACTCGCCCCCTACCACGTGCGCTACGAGCTCTCCTACCTGCAGGGCGTGCCACCCGTGGTCAACGACCCCGACTGCACGGCGGATCTACGGGAAGCGATCGAGTCCGTGGTCGGGTTCGATCACCTCGCGGAAGCCGAGCAGTCGAGCGGCGGGGAGGACTTCGCGTGGTACCTCGAGCAGGTGCCCGGTGCGATGGCCCGCCTCGGCGTCTGGGACGGCGTCGGCGAACGTCAGGAACTGCACCAGCCCGGTTTCCGGCTCGACGAACGCGCGATGATGCACGGTTTGCGCACGCTGGTGGCGCTGACACGGCTCGGCGATCAGACCGAGTGAGACCTACATCTGCGGCGGGTACGGCGGCATCGGGTCGGGTGGTTGGGGTCCTGGCGGTTGCGGTCCGGGTTCGGGTGGCCGCTCGGGTTCGGGCGGACGTTCCGGTCCGGGCTCCGGCGGGAACGGATGAGGCGGCGTCGGAGTGGGCGGTATCGGCGGCTGCGGTTCCGGCTCGGGAGGTTCGGGCCCCGGTGGCACCGGTCCCGGCTCGCGGTTCAGGGGCTCGTCACGGTGGCTCGTCATCGCCTCGATCACTTTCCTGTCGGCTGATTGAGGAGTACCCCGATCGGGCATACCACAAGCGGCATGACATAGACCGGTGGTTGGGGAACAAAATCGGGATCCGGTGCGTTGTCTAGCAACCATGCCCCGCAAGCGCGGGAATGTCCGGCAGGGGAGACCCGAGCCGAAGGGAGGAAGTCATGGCAACCGACTACGACGCACCACGGGTTACCGTCGACGACGAACTCGCGGAGGACTCGCTCGAAGAACTGAAGACGAGAAGGAACGAGTCGCAATCTTCCGTCGTCGATGTGGAAGAGACCGACACGGCGGAGTCCTTCGAACTGCCCGGCGCAGACTTGTCCGGTGAGGAACTCACGGTACGGGTCGTTCCGAAACGGGCCGACGAATTCACCTGTAGTAGCTGCTTCCTGGTGCACCATCGTTCCCGACTCGCCTCGGACGAGGGTGGCCAGCTGATCTGCCGCGACTGCGCGTGAGACAGGTGAGTGCCGAAGTGCCGTACTTCGGCACTCACGTCCGTCGTTCGCGCGGGCACAGCGCCTACGGCTGATCGAACTGTCGCCGCTTGTGGTCACCGAACGGTTCGTCCCGTTCCCGAACGGCCTCGCGGAATCCCGCGGTGGCCGAACGCAACTGAAACGCGTATCCCTCACGGGTGTGCCGGGAGACGCCGTCGAACACGGTGCTGATCATGCCCGAATTGGCCACCCCCTGGGCGAGGAGAGCGCTGTTCAAGGCGAGCTTGACCATCATCAGCTGATTGATCGGCATCTGAGCGATCCGGCCGATGAGGTCCTCGGTGCGCTGGTCCAATTCCTCGGCGGGCGCAGACTCCACCGCCAGCCCCCACTCGGCTGCCTGCTTTCCGCTCAGGCAATCACCGGTCAGCAGTAATCGCTTGGCCCGTTGATCGCCGAGGCGGTGCGCCCACATCCCGGCGGCAGGCACCCCCCACACCCTGGTCGGGGGGTAGCCGATCTTCGTGTCGTCGGCCGCGATGATCTGGTCGCAGTAGAGGGCGATGTCGGTGCCGCCCGCCACGCAGAAGCCGTGCAATTTCGCGACGGTCGGTTTGTTCGAATGCAGCAGACTCGCGAACCCACGATTGAAACGGCTCATCATCGCGTAATCCGCCATCGGATCCCAGTGGCCGAACGGATTGTGATTGCGCGCCTGCACCATCGGATCGAGCACCGTGCCGGTGGTCCTGTCCGGTCCGTCTCCCGGATTGCCGCCGCTCTCGGCGAACACTCCGAGGTCGTATCCGCCGCAGAACCCCTTCCCTCGTCCCGACAGCAGGATGACGTGGACGCGGGGATCGAGGTCGGCCCGTTCGACGGTAGCGGCGAGCTCGAGCGGGGTGTCCGCGGTGATGGCATTGCCGTGCTCCGGCCGGTTGAAGGTGATCCGCGCAATCCGCCCGGTCACCTCGTAGGTGAGTGTGCGGTACTCGGTGTGTTCCTCGGCCTGTTCCCGGTCCGCGAACAGCGAATCGGCTCCCTCGTCCCAGCCTTCCCGCCACGCGCCGGGACGCATGCCGGCGTGGTTCTCGTAGTCGGTCACGACCCCACCTTGGGGGTGGCGCGGTCGATGATCGCCGCGGTGTCGATGCCCGTCGGGAGTGTCCCGAACACGGTGCCCCAGTCTCCGGACAACCTGCTGACGCAGAAGGCGTCGGCCACCGCCGGATGTCCGTGGCGGACGAGGAGTGAACCCTGCAGGGCGAGTGCCATGTCGCCGACGACCCGGCGGGCGCGGTGCTCGAGGCTGTCGAGGTCGCCGAAGCTCGACTTCAGCTCGGCGACCGCGGTATCGAGCCGGGAATCGACTCCGGCAGTGGAGTCGAGTTCGTCGAAGAACACCTGCAGCGACTCCGGTTGTTTCGCCATCGCCCGTAGGGTGTCGAGGGCGGCGACGTTGCCGGAGCCCTCCCACACCGACAACAGGGGCGCCTCCCGATAGAGCCGCGGCATCCGCGACTCCTCGACGTAACCGTTGCCGCCGAGGCATTCCAGGGCTTCCGCCGCATGGATCGGCCCGCGTTTGCAGACGAAGTATTTGCTCACCGACAGGGAAATCCGGCGCAGCATCGTCGCCTGTTCGTCACCGGCCGTCGCGCGGTCGGTGAGTGCGGCCAGCCACAGTGCGACCGTGGTGGACGCCTCCGACTCCACCGCCAGGTCGGCGAGCACATTTCGCATCAGGGGCTGATCGACCAGGTGGGCGCCGAACGCGCTGCGGTGCACGGCGTGGTGCGCTGCCTGCACTGTGCCGACCCGCATGCCGGTGGCAGTCCCGATCGTGCAGTCGAGGCGGGTCATGTTGACCATCTCGATGATGGTCCGAACACCACGGCCTTCCTCACCGACGAGCCACGCCACGGCCTCGTCGTACTCCACCTCACTACTCGCGTTCGAGTGGTTGCCGAGCTTGTCCTTGAGGCGCTGCAGGTGCATTCGGTTCCGGCCACCGTCCGGGAGGACGCGGGGAAGCAGGAAACACGACAGTCCGCCCGGGGCCTGCGCGAGGACCAGGAACAGGTCGGACATCGGCGCGGAGGTGAACCACTTGTGCCCGGTCAGCAGGTAGCTGCCGTCGGACTGTGGCACCGCGCGGGTGGTGCCCGCGCGGACGTCGGAGCCGCCCTGCTTCTCCGTCATCGACATTCCGGCGATCAGCCCGGCCTTGGTGAGGGGCGGACGCAACACCGGGTCGTAGACGCGGGAGGTGAGCAGGGGTTCGTATCGTGCGGCGAGTTCGGGGTTGTGACGCAACGCGGGAACGACGGCGTAGGTCATGGAGATCGGGCAGCCGTGCCCGGCGTCGACCTGTCCCCATACCGCCATCTTCGCCGCTCTGATCAGGTGAGCATGCGGATTCGGATCCGTCCACGGACTGCCGTGTAACCCCATCTCGACTGCGGTGGTCATCAGCCGGTGATACGACGGGTCGTACTCCACCTCGTCGATGCGGTGACCGTAACGATCGTGCGTCCGCAGCACGGGTGGGTGCGCTTCGGCGAGGTCGCCCCACCGCTGGGCTTCCTCGCTGCCCGCCACCCGCCCGAGGTCGTGCAGTTCCTCGAGCGCGTCGTGTGCGCCCTCCCGTTGCAGCGCTTCGAGTATCGGCGGGTAGTAGGCCGCGTCGAAGTCGGTGAGGGGTGGCACCTGATTGAAAACCTCATGCGTGGCGGTCATGTCGGGCTCCCGAGAGATCGAAGGGTGAAGGTGAGCAGGGCGGGGATGATGGCGGAGTCGCCGGCTCCGCGGGCCAGCGGCAGGATCAAGGCCTCACCGATGGCCCCGACGATGCAGGCTGCGGTCACCGACGCATCCTGATCCGGGATTTCCCCGGCCTCGACGGCGGCAGCGATGGCGACTGCCAGCGCATCGCGGAACGATTCACGGAACAGCAGCCGCTCCGTGTCCACCTGGGGGTCGACGGGTTCGACGAGCAGTGCGTAGGCGAGTGTCGGTGCGCGCAGGGCGCGTTCGGCGAAGGTGTGCACAGAGGCCGACACGGCTGCGACATAGCGCCCTTCGGTGGATTGCGCGGAGTTGCCGGCCTGGACCGCAGCGCTCACCTCGCGGCTGCACACGATCCGGAAGACCTCGGCGAACAGTTCGCCCTTGTTCGCGAAGTGGCGGTAGACGGTGCCGGTGCCCACTCCTGCCTCGGCTGCGACGGCCGAGATGGAGCACCCTGCGTAGCCGTGCCGGGCGATCAACCCGAGTGCGGAGTCGATCAGGGTGGTACGGAGAGCGTCCAGTCTTTCCTGAACGGCAGGAGTGCGCCGATAGGCCATATCGAAGAAGTGAACACCCGTTCCGTTCTTCCGTCAAGGGTGCTAACGTCGGCCGGACCAGCGAGGAAAGGCGCATCCGATGGCTTCCGACGTGGTACTCGTCCGACGGGACGGCCCGGTCACGACGATCAGTCTCAATCGGCCGGAAGTGCGCAACGCGGTAGACAGGCCCACCGCCGAGGCACTCGCCGACGCCTTCCGCGAGTTCGACCGCGACGAAGACGCCTCCGTCGCAGTTCTGAACGGTGAGGGCGGGACGTTCTGCGCAGGGGCAGACCTGAAGTCGATCAGCGCAGGCCGGGGGAACCGGGTCGCCCCGGACGGTGACGCCCCGATGGGGGTGTCCCGCATGAGGCTGTCCAAGCCCGTCGTCGCCGCGGTCGAGGGTCATGCGGTGGCCGGTGGACTGGAATTGGCACTGTGGGCCGACCTGCGGGTCGCCGACGAGAACGCGATCTTCGGGGTCTACTGCCGTCGTTGGGGTGTCCCTCTGATCGACGGGGGGACCGTTCGCCTCCCGCGGCTCATCGGTGAGAGTCGCGCGATGGATCTGATTCTCACCGGCCGTTCCGTCGACGCCGACGAAGCCCTCCTGATCGGGCTGATCAACCGGAAGGTCCCGGCCGGTGACGCGCTTTCGGCGGCGCAGCAACTCGCCGCCGACATCGCTGCCTTCCCGCAGGTGTGCATGCGGCAAGACCGGCTGTCGGTCCTCGAACAGCACGGCCTTTCCGAGGAGATCGCGCTCCTGGCGGAACTACGCCACGGCGCAACCTCGTTGGCGAACGGAACAGTCGAGGGTGCGTCGCGGTTCGCCGCCGGCGCGGGGCGGCACGGATCGTTCGACACGCCCGAGGCGGATCGCTCCTGACCGAGCCCGGTGACGATGACAGGTGCGTAGCATCGATTAACCGGGCTCGAAGGTGGGGTGCACGTGAACGACTGGGTAAAGGAGCAGTTCTTCCGGGCCGCACCGACCGAGGCCGTGGAAACGTCGCGGCGCCGGATCCGACTGCGGCAGGTGGTGTGGTTCTCGTACCTGTCGGCGCTGGTGCTGGTGATCTGGTTCGTCGGATTGCCCACCGATCGTCTCTATCAGGCCGCCTGGATCATCGCCGGGCTGATTGCCTTCACCATCGACCGCAGCTGGCGTGAACACCTGAAGGTACTGACGGATTGGCTCCCGCTCATCGCCGCGCTGGTGGTGTACGACCTCAGCCGGGGAGTCGCCGACGAACTCGGAATGCCCATCCGCGTCACGGAACTGGTCACCGCGGAGAGCTGGCTGTTCGGCGGCGCGATCCCGACGGTCTGGTTGCAGGACCAGCTACTCGGGCCGCACGGTGTGCCGCCGTGGTGGACTCTGCTCACCGGCATCGTCTACACCAGTCATTTCCTCGTGCCGTGGCTGGTCGCGGCAGTCTTCTACGCGTACTCCCGGCCGATCTGGGCGAAATACATGAGGCGGGTGCTGGTGCTCTCGTACCTCGGGTTGACAACCTACATCCTGCTGCCGGCCGCGCCGCCGTGGTTTGCGGCCGAGGTGGGCGCGATCGATGATCCGGTGGGCCGGGTCGCCGGCTTCGGATTCGGCATCGTCCCGCTGGACGTGAGCACGCGGTGGCTGGAGGCACAAGGCAATCCGGTGGCGGCAATGCCCTCGCTGCACGCCGGTTTCGCTTTCCTGGTCGCGATCGCGTTGTGGCCGCTCGCCACCAGGTGGTGGCTGCGTATTCCACTCGTGCTGTACCCACTGGCGATGGCGTTCGCGCTCGTCTACGGCGGCGAACACTATGTGGTGGATGTGCTCGCCGGCTGGGCCTGCGTCGGACTCGCCATCGTCCTGTGCAGGATGTGGGAGGGGCGGGCCGGACTGCGCGGGGAAGGGGAACGCACGGACGTCTCCCTCGCTGCGTGACCACCGTAGGAAACCGGCACGCGTACCGTCGGAAGAGATGCAACAGTACGTCCCTCGCCCCCCGTCCACCGTCGGCGACTGGAGTGATGCCCGACGGAAAATGCAGTTGCGCCGATCCCGCCCGGGACACTCGTGGCGCCGCTTCGGCCGCACTCGCCGAATGCTGATGTGGCTCGGACTGTCGATGGTGCCCGTGCTCATCGTCGGTGGGCAATATTGGGTCCAGGACGTGCAACCCGAGAGGGAGCGGCTGGCCCAGACCCTGCCCGCCGTCCACGACGTCTACGAGGCGAAAGATCCGGCCGATCAGAAAACAGCAGTGGTCGACATGGTCGGGCTCGGCAACGTCGACGCCACGGATACGGCACGGTCGCTCGCGGCCTACACCGACCTCGGGCAGGTGTGGGCGGTGGAATATGACAACAGCGGTATCGACACCAAGGTGATCAGCGACCTGATCGTCGACCATGCCGCCGCCACGGGAACCGACAACATCATCCTGTCGGGGCACAGCATGGGTGGGGTGGTCGCGCTGGAGGTGGCTCAGCACATCTACGAGGACACCGACACCGTGCTGGCAGGGGTCGTTCTCGACTGCACGCCCGTCGATCTGCACGCCGTGCGGGGAGATGCGCGCGACGCCGGGGAGGACATGCTGCGGTGGATCGGCTGGTTGCCGGGCGCGCGGGAGAGCAGGAGCCTTCGCGTGCTCGTCGAAACAGCCGCCCGCAAGGACCGCTTCCTCGACAGCAACTCGTGGTACCCGCGCGTCGATCTGTCCGCTCTCGGCAGCGTCGTCGAGGAGGTCCTGCACGACAAGGTGTTCTCGGATGATGCCGCCAGTAACGGGTTGATCGAGTCCCAGTTCAAGGTAATCGTCGCCTCCGGTGCCATCGACAATTTGAAGTCGCTTGCCGTGGAGCGGGATGGGAAACCCCTGCCCGCAGTCATTTTCGTTCGCCCGCGGGACGGTCGATTCGATCCCGTGGTCGACGTCGACTACACCCAGCGCATACTCGTCGAGCAGTCCGGCGGCGTGGACGGCACGCTGCTCGTCGCGAAGCTCGACGGGATCGGGCACGCCAATCCCATCCAGCAACCGGCCGCCTACAACGCGGCCATCGAGAACCGGATCGCACCGTTCCTCCGGCCGCTCCTCCCGTCCCCACCCGTGCGTACTTATTAACCGCCGAATGTTAATAAGTACTCACAGGTGCGGAAGCGGCTTCCCAGTGCACACTGCGCCGCGACTGGTCCAAGATCGGCGGCGTGATCGACGTCGCGCAAGGTCGGTAGCAGGCGCACCGACGCGCCCGCGGCGATCAGCGCCTCGTAGGTCTTCCGACCGGTTTCGGAACTGGACGTCGGCACCGGGAGGATCGCCTTCGCGACCCCGGGGTCGGGTACGCCCAGAGCCCACCAGCCGCCGTCCTCGGCAGGCCCGAGCACGCACGTCGGTGCCTCGTCGGCAAGTAGTGCGGCCGCGTCGCCGAGCAGATGCGCGGTGACCTGCGGCGTGTCCATCCCGATCTGCAGAACCGGTGATTTGGTCATCGTGAAGGTGTCGGCGTGGGCATTGACCAGGCGTTCCGCAAAATTGCCGCCGCGCTGTTCGAGGACGGTGACGCCCTTCAACGCTGCCGTGATCTCTCTGCTCCGCGTCGCCCGCGCGAGATCACCGGTCAGGGCCACGACACGATGGGCAACTCCGGTCGAGGTGACCGCGTCGAGGGTGTCCAGCAGTGACGCCGCCGCCAGGTCTGCGGCCGCGGCGTTGCCGATCTCCCGGGCGAGGCGAGTCTTCGCGAACCCCGGTACCGGAGCCTTCGCGACCACGAGAACGGCCACGCCGATGCTCACCGCAACACTGTCCAGAAGTCGTGGACGGCGCGCAGCGTCCCCTTGACCGACCCCGACACCTTCGACGACCCCGCGGTGCGCGGTCGGTACGTGATGTCACATTCGGTGATCTGCCAGTGCGCGCGGCCGGCGAGAATGAGGAGCTGCAGTGGGTAGCCCGAACGCCGGTCGCCGACGCCGAGGTCGAGAAGGGCCTGCCGCCGAACCACTCTCATCGCACCGAGGTCGTGGATGGGGATACCGTAGCGGCGTCGGAGGCGGGCAGCGAGGACGGCGTTGCCGATCCGGCTGTGCAGGGGCCAGGTGCTGCGTTCGACCGGGCGGCGGCGGCCTACGGCGAGATCCGCACCGGATTCCACGGCAGCGACGAGTGCGGGGAGCTCGCGGGGGTCCGTCGAACCGTCGCCGTCGAGCACACACACCACCGGCGTCCGTGCGGCCTCCACGCCCGCGTGGACGGCGCTGCCGTACCCGGGCCTGGCCTCTGTCACGACGGACGCACCGTGCGCCCGGGCGACGTCAGCGGTGCCGTCGGTGGAATTGTTGTCCACCACCAGCGCTCGGTAGCCCGGCGGGATCCCGGCGAGTACACCCGGCAACGATCCCGCCTCGTTCATGCAGGGAATCACCACGGTGACGTCCGCGGGAGAGATGGTGACGCCCTCAGACATGAGGAGAACCCATCGAGCGGGCGTTGCGCAGCGGTGCGTGGGCAAAGGCGGTGAGTCCGTCGTGCGGCCGGATCCGGGCCCGGAATTCCAAGAACTGTTCGGCTCTTCGTGGATCGGCAACGATGTGCCGGACGTCGCCGGGGCGATATTTCCCGGTGACGACAGGCTCGGGCCCGCCGCAGGAACGTGCCAGTGTCGTGGCCACCTCACCGATCGTGATCGGCTGGCCCGAACACACGTTGAACGCCGCAAATTCCGGTAACTCCGCGTCGAGTGCGGCAATGTTCGCCGCCGCGACATCCCGGACATGGACGAAGTCCCGTGTCTGCCGTCCGTCCTCGAACACCCGAGGTGGGTCGCCGTCGTCGAGAGACGACCGGAACATCGCCGCGACACCGGAATACGGCGTGTTGCGAGGCATTCTGTCGCCGTACACGTTGTGGTAGCGCAGCGCGGTGACGGATCCGCCCGTGGCCAGCGACCAGGCGAGTGCGTAATTCTCCTGGGCCACCTTGCCGGCGGCATAGAAGCTACGCGGACGCAGCGGCGCATCCTCGTCCACGAGGGCCCACTCGAGCGGCTCCCCGGTGTCGGGATCGATGTGGTCGAACACTCCCGCGTCGAGATCGGTCCTACGGCGTGGTGCCGGTTCGACGTCATCGCCGCGCCGGTTGCGATAGCGCCCGACGCCGTACACCACCATCGACGACGCGAGTATCATTCGGGTGCACTTGGTTTCGTTCATCGCGGCCAGGAGTGCTGCCGTTCCGAAGTCGTTGTGACTGGCGTATGCGGGGGCGTCGCTCGCGTCCACTCCTGCCCCCACGACAGCGGCCTGGTGGCACACCACGTCGATGCCGTTCAGCAGTCGGGTGATGGCTTCCTGGTCGCGGACATCGATGTGCCGAACACCGTCCGGAATGTCCGCGTCGGCGCCGTGCGCGGACGGCAGCAGTGCGTCCACCGCCACGACCTCGTGTCCCGCATCCTGCAGAGCCGTGTAGACGTGGCTGCCGATGAATCCTGCTGCGCCCGTGAGCAATACTCGTCGAGAAGTCATGGCAGTTCGATCGGCAAGGTCGCGCCCTCGTGCACGCGACAGGTGTCGCACGGACCTTCCGGCGCAGCGGCGATCGCCTTGTGAACCAGTGATGTCAGGGAACCGAGGTTGCGTTCGAATTCCGCGAACACATCCACGGCGCGCACACCGTCCCCTGCATCGATCCCGGCGTCGAGGTCGGTGACCAGAGCGATGGTGGCGTAACACATCTCGAGCTCCCGGGACAGAACGGCCTCAGGGTGTCCGGTCATGTTCACCAGTGACCAGCCCTGCCGTGCGAACCACTGGCTTTCCGCCCGGGTCGAGAAGCGTGGGCCCTCGACCACCACCAGCGCCCCACCGTCGACCGTGCCGGTCCGCAGGGCCGCCTTGCGCAGGTCGGCGCAGTACGGATCGGCGAACTGCACGTGAATGCCGCCGCCATCGAAGTACGTCTGGGTGCGGCCACTGGTGCGGTCGACCAGCTGGTCCGGGATCACCAGCGTTCCGGGACCCCAATCTGTGAGGAGGCTCCCGGCGGCGCACGGTGCGAACACCCGCTGCACACCCAGTGTGCGCAGCGCCCACAGATTGGCGCGATACGGGATCGTGTGGGGAGCGAACTCGTGACGCCGACCGTGCCGCGGCAGGAAGGCAACCCGCCTGCCGTCCACTTCGCCTACCGTGATGGGGGCGCTCGGGCTGCCATAGGGGGTGACGAGCTCGACTTCCGCTGCTCCTTCGTCGAAAAAGGAATAGAAGCCACTCCCGCCGATGACGGCAACCTCCGCACGCGGGCGTTCGGTGGAACTCATTGCGGTCATAGAGACATCCTCCGTCGTTATGCTGGGCGCGAGTGCGACTTTCGCCGAAGGAGATGACGTCATCGGACCCGAGCAGCGAGCAGCGGGACGGCGCTTCGCGTACCGGGATCTGACGGCTGCCGGGCTCGCGCTGCTTCTCGTCGCCGCGGCGTTCGTCGTCCCGCGCCTGGGCAACGAGACGATGACAGCGATTGTTCACCGGTCGGCGAAGAGCGTGCGAGACTTCGCGGACGCCGCTCCGCTGTTCGGGTTCCGCGACGTGCACGTCGGCTGGGGGACCCCGGTCGCGATCGTGCTCGCGGTGGCGGTCACGGTGTGGGGTCCCGGCCTAGCCTCGCGGCTGTCGTGGCGGCACCTCACGCTGGGAGCGTGGCTCGTCTCCGCCGCATGGGCGATGTCGCTGGCGATGGTGGACGGCTGGCAGCGCGGGTTCGTTCGCAGATTGACGTCCGAGGACGAGTATCTGCACGAGGTTCCCCGGATCACCGACATCCCGGCGACGCTGCGCGGCTTCACCGAACGGATTCTGGACAACCAACCCGAATCGTGGACCACCCACGTGTCGGGGCATCCGCCGGGTGCGCTCCTGACGTTCGTCTGGCTCGACCGGATCGGCCTCGGCGGCGGCACCTGGGCCTCGGCATTGTGTGTCGTGGTCGGGGCGAGCGCGGCCGCTGCCGTGATCGTCACCATCCGGGCGCTGGGCGACGAGTCGATGGCGCGGCGCGCGGCCCCGTTCCTCGTGCTCGCGCCCACCGCGATCTGGGTGGCGGTGTCCGCGGACGCCTTGTTCGCGGGAGTGGTGGCGTGGGGGATCGTCTTGCTCGCCCTGTCCGCCCGTCGCGCGGTCCGGTGTCCGACCACAGCCGCGGTCGGTGGTGGCGTGCTGCTCGGATTCGGGATCTACCTCAGCTATGGCCTGGTTCTGATGGCGTTGCCCGCGGTGGCCGTTCTGGTGATCGCCCGCACGGCGAGGCCGCTGGCCGGCGCCATGTTCGGTGCCCTTGCGGTGGCGGCAGTGTTCACTGCGTACGGCTTCTGGTGGTTCGACGGCTATGTGTTGGTGCAGGAACGCTACTACCAGGGCATCGCGTCGGATCGGCCGTTCCGGTACTGGGCATGGGCGAACTTCGCCTCCCTCGTGTGCGCCGTCGGAGTGGCGGTACCTGCCGCGCTCCCTCGGGTGTTCACGTGGCCGCGGCTGAAGGAGCTGTCCCCGGTCAACGTGCTGGTGGTCGCCGCCCTGCTTGCCGTGGTGATCGCGGACCTCAGCGCGCTGAGCAAAGCCGAAACCGAACGCATCTGGCTGCCGTTCGCGGTGTGGCTGCTCGCCGCTCCCGCGCTGTTGCCGCGGCCAAGTCACCGGTTCTGGCTTGCACTACAGGCTTTCGGCGCACTGGCCGTCAATCATCTGTTCTTCACGAACTGGTGACAGCCCGTGCGTACATATCCACCGCGGAGTGTTAACAAGTGCTCACGGGTGGGCGTGACGAATCTGGTCGCGGGGCTCGTCGTAGCGGATCGTTTCGAAACCGATCAGCGCGAGGAGGACCGCGGTGAGAATCCCCAGCGTCGCGAGGGCCGGAACGTGCCAGACGAGCGGGATCAGTGCGAGCAGGATGACCGCCGCCACCACCCGGGGCACCGTCACGGACCCGGTGGCGTACGCCTTGAACCACACCAGTGCGAGCAGGTAGAGCGCGGCGCCACCGAACAGTGCGATCAGCGGCCAGCCGTACAGAGGATCTGTCAGCCGGTGATCGTTACCGTCGCCGACATACGACAGGATCTTCTTCAGTCCCAGCGACAGCATCACGACACCGATCACCATCGGAAGATGCAGGAAGCTGTAGCAGTTGCGGGCGATCCGGATCTGACGGGCACCCGTCGCCCTTTCGAAGGCGTGCTCCACGGCCAGGGACGCCACGTCGAAATACGACCACCACAGCAGCCCCGACACCGCGAGGCCGAGCAGCGACGCCACGATGATGGCCCAGGAGATCGGGAGGTCCGCGACGCCGATGCCGATGGACACGATCGACTCACCCAGGGCGACGATGATGATGAGTCCGTGCCGCTCCGCGAAATGGGTGACCGATCGCAGCCGCCACCCGGTCCCCCCGATGAGGGTGCCGATGTAGTCACCGGCGAGGGCCAGGAACCACATCACGGTCTGTGCGTTTCCGGTGAGCTGGGAGGCGATCAAGAGAAAGGTCGTGCCGATCAACATGCTCGGCGTGAACCGGAGAACCTGGCCGCGCAGCTGCGGATCGTCGCGGCTGATCACCCAGAACATCAGCAGATGTAGGGACCGCACCACGAAGTAGCCGAGGGCGAAGACGACTGGGCCGTCGAGTCCACCGGCCAGATCGTCGAATGCTTCGGGGATGGTCAGCGCGGTGATGAAGACGCCACCCATCGCACCGAACATCACCACCCGCACGACTCCTTCGTCGGCGCGCACGAGGTTGCAGATCCACGCGTATCCCACCCAGCTCCACCACAGAACGGCGATCACCAGCGAGCCACGCAGCAGATTGACCCCGGTGGGGTCGTCCGCCATGAAACCGGTGACGCCCGTGATCGCAAAGACGAACACGAGGTCGAAGAACAGCTCGAGCGTCGAAACCGACTCGCGCTCCTGGACGAGGCGCGGACGCAGACGATGGGCGAAGGTCACGGATGAATGGTGCCACCTCGTAGCACACCGCGGAAGTCGGGCCAGACCAGCTTTGTTCGTAAAAAGACGGAAGTATGTATTGATGTCGGTCTTAAGTTCCTCTACTGTCAGCGTGACACCGCTCACTCGTATGGAGGACAAAAACCATGGCTCTGACGATCGGCATCGACGTGGGTGGCACCAAAATCGCGGCCGGAGTCGTGGACGGCGACGGAGTCATCCATCGGATGGAGCGCCGGCACACCCCGTCCCACGATGCGCGGGAGGTCGAGAACGCCATCGCCGAGCTCGTGCGTGAATTGGCGGCCACGTATCCCGTGCAGGCGGTCGGTATCGGCGCAGCCGGTTTCGTGGCTGCCGACCTCAGCACCGTGCTCTTCGCCCCGAACCTCGCCTGGCGCAACGAGCCTCTGGGTGAAGTCGTCCAGGCCTCCTGCGGACTGCCGACCATCGTCGAGAACGACGCCAACGCCGCAGCCTGGGGCGAGGCGCGATTCGGGGCCGGACGCACCGGTCACACCGTTGTCGTGCTCACGGTCGGAACCGGAATCGGCGGTGGCATCGTCGTGGACGGCGTTCTGCAGCGCGGGCGCTTCGGAGTGGCTGCGGAATTCGGTCACCTCAATGTCGAACCGCACGGCCGCCGCTGCGGTTGTGGGAACAACGGATGCTGGGAGCGCTACGCCAGCGGACGCGCGCTCGTGCGGAAGGCGCAGGACCTCGCGGTGGTCTCGCCCGCATTCGCCGCGGAACTCCTGGCCCGCGCAGGTGGACGCGCCGAGGCCATCACCGGACACCACGTGACCGCCGCAGCACAGCACGGCGACGCAGCGGCGCTCGAGTGTTTTCGGGAGATCGGTTCCTGGCTCGGACACGGCATGGCGGACATCGCCGCGTTCTTCGATCCCGACCTCTTCATCATCGGCGGAGGGGTGTGTGAAGCGGGCGAACTGCTTCGGGCCCCTGCCGCCGCCGCGTTCGAGAACCGCCTCACCGGACGCGCACACCGGCCGGTCGCCGAAGTCCGGCTGGCCGAACTCGGCGCGAACGTCGGCATCGTCGGCGCCGCCGACCTGGCTCGCGAGCACCTGCTAGGGCTCGCTCATGACGGCTCACAAGTATCTGGAGGAGTGCAATGTCCAATCGGCTGAGTCTTCCCGTTCCGGTCGCCGAAGTGTGGGACTGGCAACGAGACGCCGCCTGCCGCGGCTACGAATCGTCACACTTCTTCCACCCCGACCGCGAACGCGGCCGGGCACGCGAACTGCGGGACTTCCGCGCCAAACAGACCTGCCGAGGCTGTCCCGTGCTGGTCGAGTGCCGCGAGCATGCACTCAGGGTGGGCGAACCGTATGGAATCTGGGGTGGGCTCGCCGCGCACGAACGCGAAGAACTCCTCGCCAACCACCAGGGCCGGGTGGACGACGCCGTCGCAGAATCGTTCGGCCTCGATCTGGCACGCCACGCCTGACGCCGTTCGATCTGCAGCGCCACGCCTGACGCTGTTCGGCCTCAGTTACCGGCCGGAAGCATGAGCACCCGGCCGTTGTCGGTATCCGCGACATAGACGTCGCCACGGTTCGACACGGCGATGCCCTCGGGTTCGCTGAGTCCGGTGAACGGCAGAACTTCCTGTTCGTCCGAGCCGGCCCGAAGTCGCAGCACGCGGTGGTGGTTCTGGTCGATGGCGTACACCGTCCCGTTGTCGTCGACGGCCACCCCGCCCACGCTCTGCAGGTCGGTGAGGGGCAGAAAGCTCTGCGCGCGGGTGGCCGCGTTCCACGCCAGAACCTTGTTCGGGGTGCCCACATAGAGGTCACCCTGCTTGTCGACGGCCACGGTGAACGGGCCGATCACCGTCAGCGGTACGTCGACGGGGGTCGCCGTGACGTCGTGCAGGGACACCACCCGGTTGTTCAGCGTGTCGGCGACGTACACGGTTCCGTCCGGCCCCACCGCGACGCCGAACGGCTGGTTCAAACCGGTGAACGGCAGTGGCAACGCGGTGTCGTCGTGCAGCAGTGTCACCGTGTTGGTCACCAGATCGGAGACGTACACGTCACCGGAAGCACTGACGGCCACGCCCTGCGGCACCGCGAGTCCGGTGAACGGGAGGACGGTCTGCTGTCCTGAGCCGGCGTGCACCCGCACAACCTGCTTGGCCGAGCTGTCCGCGATGTAGAGGTCCCCGGCGTCGCTGACCGCGAGTCCCGCAGGACTCGCCAGGCCGGTGATCGGAAGGACCACCTGCTCGCTTGTCGGCTGTTCGTCCGGCCATGCGAAGAAGGCGACACCGGCCAGGATCACGGCGCCGGTCAGGGCCGCGGTCACCGCCACCGGTGTGCGCCACCACGGCCGGCGCCGCGGCGCCGGGACGGTCTCGGTGAGAGTCCCGCCGCTGACATGGGTGGTTGCCGCGGGATCGACGGGCCGGGATGGGCTGGGGGCGAGGGCGGGTGCGCTGCGTGATGCGGCGTCGATCGCGTCGCTGAACTCACGGCAACTCGAATACCGGTCGTCACGGTCCTTGGCCATGGCCCGCGCGACGACATCGTCGAATCCGGCGGGCAGATCCGGCCGCACCCTGCTCGGCTTCGGGATCGGACCGTTCAGATGACCGTGCATCACCGCGGAGGCCGTGGTGCCCGGATACGGCGGTTCGTTGGTCAGAAGGTGGAAGAACGTGCATCCCAGCGCGTAGATGTCGACCCGGCGATCGAGTGACGCACCCTCGATCTGCTCGGGTGCGGCGTAATGCAACGTCGCGACGAGCATCCCCGTCCGGGTCAGCTGATGTGTTTCGTCCAGCGCCTTCGCGGTGCCGAAATCAGCCAGCAGGATCCGTTCGGGATCACCTTCGGCCAGCAGGATGTTGGCGGGCTTCACATCGCGATGCAAAATCCCGGCCCTGTGTGCATGGTCCAGGGCGTTCCCGGTCTCGGACACGATGCGCATCGCCCGCGCGACATCCAGTCCGCCGGACACGAGGGCTTTCCGCGCGTCGACGCCGGGAACGTACTGCATCGCGATCCACAACCGGCCACGCTCCCGGCCGCGGTCGTGGATCGTCACGATGTTCGGGTGTTCGAGCTTCGCGGCGTGGTCGGCCTCCGACTCGAAGCGTGAGCGGACGTACTCGTCGCTCGCCCACACCGAGTCCAGCAATTTGAGGGCGACCTTGCGTGGCAGGTTCGGATGCTGAGCGAGGTACACGGTGCCCATGCCGCCTCGTCCCAGAACCCGTTCGATCACGTAGCCGGCAAACACCGTGCCCGGTTCGAACTCGCCACTCACACCGGCTTCACCGCCTCCCGGGTCCCTCCACCCATTGAACCCCGACCCCGGCTCAGTCCGGTAGCCGACGCATCTCGATGACGGTCAATCCCAGCGCGTCGAAACGGGCCAGCATCCCCCGCAGGTCCGTCGGGCTGTCGACCCGGCCGTACAGCGTGGTGTCACCGGTTGTCACACCCGAAACGTCCAATTCGGGGAAAGCCGCGATAACCCGCTCGGACAAGGTGCCGCTGATCAGGAAGGCGTACCTGACGTTGTCGGGCCAGGTCGATTGCTCCACGGCGGCTCCTTCATTCGCGGATGTGCAGTCCTTCGACAAGCGGTCAGCCAGTGAATACAGGGTGACTCGAAAGACAGCAGCGCGCCTCACCCGCAAGTGGTGAATCGCGCTCAGAGCAAGCCGGCCTGTTGCGCCGCCGCGATGGCGTCACGTCGGGAGGTGACCCCCAATTTGCGGTAGATCCCGCGCAGGTGCGTCTTCACGGTGTTCACGGACACGCATAGGTCGGTGGCGATCTGCTCCGCCGTGCGCCACGACGGAAGCTCCACGAGCAGTTCCAGTTCGCGGGGAGTCAGCATGTCGGATGCCGCGGTTCCGGACCGTGGAAACGACGCGCGCAGCCGCTCCGCGAATGTCTCGAGCACCCCGAACCGCCCGGTGCTCCGGATCAGTAATTCTCGGATCTGCGGTCCGCAGTCGTGGAACGGACGCAGCACCGAATCGGGCTCGGCCAGGCGGAGCGCCTCGGTGAGGGCACCGTGCGCCCGCGAATCATGCTTGCGGGCAAGCGCTATTGCCGTGTCGACCAGCCATGCCGCAATCAAATTGGTGCCCGCCGCGCACACCACGGAGCCGTCCAGCACGGGTTGCAAGGTTTTGCGGGCCTGATCGAGACGGTGGGCGTGGACGTGAACGATGGCGTCGAGGACCGCCGTGTCACCGGTCGATCCGATCAGGGTCCGCGCGTCCGCCGCGAGTTCGTGGGCCCACCCGACCTCGCCGGCGGTGAGGTACGCGTACTGGATCGCCGGCAGCAACACCGCCCGGATACCCGGCGGCACTGGAATCGACGACGACACAGGGCTGTGCGCATGGAGCGTGGTCACCGCACTGTGCCGATGGTCCGACCCGTCCAGTCCGAACAACACCGCTGCGCCGTCAGCGAATTTTGCGGTCCCGGCGTTCTCACGGTGCAGAACTACGGCCGATTCGGCGGCGATCCGCGCGGCGTCGTCGTCGAGACGGACGTACCGGCACCATGAATCGACCAATCGCACCAGGTGGAACGTCGGATTGTCCGTGGCGGACTGCTCCGCTCCGATTCTGAGCGACTCGCTCACGAGGGCGGCGGCACGAACTACCTCACCTCTCGACATGGCGAGGGCCGCGAGAGAGCCGAGGCAGTACATGACGGTGAGCGACGCGTCGGCGAGGCGGGCATGAGCCAGCGCCTTCCCGAGCACGTGCTCCGATTCCTCGGTTCGGCCGAGGAAGAGTAGGGCCCTGCCTTCCTGAAGAAGTACGAACGCGTCCAGTTCGGATTCGCCGGTCGATTCCGGTCCCACCGACCGTAGCCGGGTAAGTGCGTCGTCGATGTCGCCGGTCTGAACGGCGGTCTGCACGCGGAGCGATTCCCGAAGCAGCAGGTGCCGTCTCGGATCCGTTCCGTCGATCGTGACCTCTGCCCGTGTGCGGTCGAGAACGTCGAGCGTGGACCGCGCCACGGGAACGTTGCCCGCGGCCAGCGCCGCCGCCGCGCGGATCAACCGCGCCGACGGATGCTCCTGAGTGGTGCGCGGCGCCCGCGTGAGGAGACGATCGACCGCCTCACCATGCCCCCCGACGATCAGCGACAGCGACGTCCGGGAGAGCAGCGCGACAATCGCATCGTGGTCGCCCGAGTTGACCGCATGTTCGAGCGCCACCAGCTCATCCCCGAACTCCGCGTGCCAGTGCGCGGCGGTGAGCTCGAGATGCTCCACCTCGACGTGTCCGACGCGGCTGATCTCCGCTCGCAGATAGCTACGCAACAGTGGGTGGTACCGATACTCCGTCGGGAAGCCGTCGATTCGGTTGATCAGAAAATTGTGGTGTTCGAGCCAATCCACCTTGTCGTGCGCGTCGGTGCAGCCGGTGAGGATCTCCGCGAAGTGGGTTGTGAACGACGCGGGCACGGAGGTGCGGAGAAGGAAGTCGCGCATCTCGTCGGTCTGGCCGGCGAGAACTTCCTCGATGAGATAGTCGGCGACCGCTCGTCGATTACCGGAGAACTCGGCGATCAACCGACTGGGATCGGGATGGCCTTCCAAAGACATTCCTGCCAAACGGATTCCGGCTGCCCAACCCTCGGTGCGCTCCATCAGGGCGTCGAGGTCGCCGGAATCGAGCCGCACATCGTGCTCGGTGAGCATCGCGGCAGCCTCCTCGGCGGTGAAGGCGAGATCGCGGGCCGTGACGGTGAACAGCTTGCCGTCCAGCCGAAGTCGCTGCAGCGCGAGTGGCGGCTCGAATCGTCCGCAAATGATTGTCCGGAGCATCGGCGGTTGCCAGCGCATGAACGACTCGAGGTCGTTCAGTATGCCGGTGTCGAGGAGCAGATGAGCGTCGTCGATCACCATCCAAAGGTTCTCCCCGAGTTCACCCAGATCCGCGGACATGTGCGCACCGAGGTCGGGGGAATCGGGGTCGAGGCGGTCACACAACGCACGCAGCCGAGGATTTCCGGTTTCGTTCAGTGCCCGCAGAATGGCGCGGTGGATGACGCCGATGTCGTTGTAGCGTTCTTCGATCGTGATCCAGGCGATGGTCGGTGAATCCACGCCCGCCAGAACTTCGGATGCCCAGTCGGCGGCCAGCCGGGTCTTGCCCGACCCGGCGGGCGCGCACACGAGAACGACAGGATAGGGGTGATCTTCGCTGGTCAGCGCATCGGTAAGGAGATTGTGCAATCTGGTGCGGGTGACCGTTCGGCCCACCGCATCCGAAGGTATTCGGATACTCGAATGAAACTCGCCGAAATGTACTGCCGTCACGCCGACCCCCAATTCTCGCTGCACCGAGAAACGACCTTCGACAAACGCCAATCTCCGACGCCGTGGGCCGGTGCGGTGATTTTAGCGAGAAAGCGCTGTTCGTGTCGGTGAACGGCAGGGCGCTCCGGGCTCGTGCGCCTTTCTGGTTGCCCCAGCTACCAGAAAGGCGCACGAGCCCGAAGGGCCTATGCGGCCGGTTCCGGGGGCGGGGGAGCGTCGCTGAGAATTGTGTTCACCCACCTCGTGGACGGGTCGATATCGATCAGCAGCGCCTTCGCCATCAGTGTCAACGGAATCGCGAGAATCGCGCCCAGAGGACCGAGTATCCACGTCCAGAAGACCAGCGACAGGAAGGTGAAGGTCACGGATAGGCCGACCGCGTCGCCGACGAACTTCGGTTGGATCACCGACTGGATGATGACGTTGATGACGCTGTACACGACGATGACCGTCAGCATCAGTCCCGGACCGCCCTCGAGCAACGCGAGCAGAGCCGGTGGAACGAGCCCGAGGACGAAGCCGACGTTCGGGACGTAGTTGGTGATGAACGACAGCAGTCCCCACAGGATCGGCAGCGGAATCCCCAACGCCCACAGCGCCGCGGTGTCGATGACCGCGACGATCAATCCGAACACCGTGGACACGATCAGATACTTGCGCGTACCGGCCGAGAAGGCGGTGAGGGCGGTAGCGATGTCGGGGCGCATCTGCGTGACGATGGACATCCGCGAACCGTAGGAGCTGCCGTCGACGGCCATGAACAGCAGGAGTGCGAGGACGAACAGCAGGTTCGAGAAGACACCCAGCATCGCCTGCAGAATTCCCTCGACCAGTCCGAAGACCTTGCCGTAGTCCACCTGGGACAGCAGCGTCTGAGCGTCGGTGGAGTTCACCCCGTTGCTGTTCAGGAAACTCTGGGCGTCATCGATCAGGCCGGTGAAGTCGTCCGCGTATTCCGGTAGGAGCGTGGCGAGTCGCGCGACGGACAAGGCCAACGACAGCACGAGGACGAGAAGAATGCTGTTGACCACCACGATCGCCGCGATTGTCGCGAGCCAACCCGGGACACCCTTTCTGTAGAGCCATACGGGCAGCGGGTGGACTGCGACGGTCAGCATGAGAGCGAGGAAGATGGGGCCGACGATCGACGCAGCCACCTGGATCCCCGCCACGGTGACGACGAGCGCGGCCAGCCCGAGAATGACGATCAGACCACGCGGCATCGACCATTGGGTGTCTGCCGGTTTACCGGACCGGTCCTGAGGTTCCGTCATCTCGTGTCCCCTTCGCAAAGGTCGGCCGCATCGACTCTCGCATTCGGTGCGCCGACGCACATCATCCGTTGCAGATGAGGATCACCCGGCGCGGATGATGTCCACGGCCGAACGAGGCCGGACCATTCACTTGTTCGCAAACACACTTTCGAGAAGGGCATGGACATGACGACCAATCCCGAGTCCAGAACGAACAGCCCTGTAAAGCAGGGTTTTGCAGCAGGAACGTCCCTGGCAGCGGCGATTCTGCTGCTGACAGTCGGGGTAATTTCGTTCTTCCAGGGAATTGCCGCAGTCGCTTCCGACGACCTGCTGGTCATCGGCGTCGAATACACCTATCAGTTCGACACCACCACGTGGGGGTGGATTCACATCGTTCTGGGCCTCGTCCTGATCGCCAGTGCCGTAGGTCTGATGACGGGCGCCACCTGGGCGCGAATTGTGGCCGTCTGTATTGCCGCACTGTCCATCCTCGCGAACTTCCTGTGGCTTCCCTACTACCCGCTGTGGTCGATTCTCATCATCGCCCTCGACGTGGTCGTGATCTGGGCAGTCACCACCTGGGACACCAGCAAGTACGACACCGCCACGTACTAGGACGAGGGAGTGGTGAGTCCCCGGGCGGGCGCTTGGCCGGTTTTCGGCTCACTGCGGGAGTATCGAAAGGGATGGGTCAGGCCCGATGTGCTCGCGGGCCTGACCGTCTGGGCTGTTCTGGTCCCCGAGGCCCTGGCCTACGCGACCATCGCGGGTGTGCCGCCCGTCGTCGGCCTGTATGCGGCGGTCCCCGCGCTAATTCTCTATGCGGCGGCGGGTAGTTCGCGGCACCTGGTGGTGGGGCCGATGTCTGCGACAGCCGCGCTGTCTGCGGCCATCGTCGCACCCGTCGCCGCCGCCGACGGCGGGAAATATGCAGCACTGTCGGCCGTCCTGGCGATCGCGACCGGAGTCACGGGACTGCTCGCCGCCCTGCTCCGTCTCGGCTTCATCGCGTCATTCATCTCCGAACCCGTGCTCAAAGGCTTCATAGTCGGTCTCGCCCTCACCATCATCATCGGGCAGGTGCCGGCGATCTTCGGGATCGAGAAGACGACGGGCAACTTCTTCGAACAGGCCTGGGGGGTGATCGCTCACCTCGGGGACACCGACTGGGGCACCCTCGTCGTCGGCGGGCTCAGTCTCGCCGTGGTGCTGGGGCTCAGGCGCTGGGTGCCGGTCGTCCCCGGCTCGCTGCTCGTCGTCCTTCTCGGAATCGCCGCGGTCTCGCTGTTCGACCTGGATGGCAAGGGCGTCGACATCGTCGGACCCATTGATTCCGGTCTGCCGACGCTCGGGTTACCGGAAGGCGTCGGATTCGACGACTTCCTCGATCTGATGGGCCCGGCTGTGGGTGTGTTGCTGATCGGGTTCGCGGAAGGACTGGGCGCCGCGAAGACATATGCGACGAAAGAGGGCTACGAGGTCGACCCGAATCGAGAGTTGTTCGGTCTCGGCGCCGCGAATCTCGGCTCCGGTCTCTGCTCGGGAATGGTGGTCAACGGCAGCTTGTCCAAGACCGCCGTGAATGGTGGGGCGGGGGCGAAATCGCAGGTGAGCGGCCTGGTCGTGGCCGCGTTGACCATCGTCACGCTGCTGTTCCTCATCGGACTCTTCGAGAAGCTGCCGGAGGCGACGTTGTCGGCGGTGGTGATCGCGGCCGTCATCGAGCTCGTCGACATTCGAGCGCTGCGCCGGCTCTACGGCGTGTGGACCGAAAGGCTCGGCAACATCTACGGATACGCCGCGCGTGCCGATTTCGCGGCCGCGCTCGCCGCGATGGTCGGGGTGCTCCTGTTCGACACTCTTCCCGGACTCGTCATAGGAATCGGCGTGTCCATGCTGCTGCTCCTCTACCGAGCGTCGCGTCCCCACGTCGCAGCGCTGGCGAAGGAAGGATCGCTGTGGGTGGACGCGGAGCGTCACCCCGGCCTTCCGACCGCACCGCACGTGGTGGTGGTGCGCGTGGAGGCGGGACTGTTCTTCGCCAATGCCGAGCACGTCAAGGACCGCATCGAGGACCTGTGCGCCGACGACACACGGGTGGTGGTTCTCGACGCCGGGACGTCACCTTTTGTCGACGTCACTGCCGCGCAGATGCTCGGACAATTGCGGAGTGTGCTCGCACGCAGGGGAATCGAACTCCGAGTCGCGCACGACATCGGACAGTTCCGGGACACGCTCCGGCTGTCCGGCTCCGATGCGACACCCGTCAACCTGTACGCCACCGTGCAGGACGCGCTCGACGCAGGCGCTTCGCGCCCGTGAGTGGTTGACGAGTGCAGGGACTCGTCAACCACTCACGGGTGGCGGAGCCGCCGGTAGTGTTCGGGCGGTTTCGAGGGGGAACGAGTGAAGAGAATTGCCGCGGCGCTCCTGTGCGCCGTCATCACGTCCGGGTGTGCGCACAACGTGTCGGGGACTGCGGGGGCGTCTCCGCTGGACGAGTCGAGTCCAGGGCAGCAACGTCACATCGACGTCGAGGACGCCCTACGCGCCGCCGATCCGTGCGGACTTCTGGACGAGGCTGTGGTGCGGCAGTTCGGGACGGTTCAGCAATTCGGATCCGCTGTGCAGTTGCCGGTGTGTTCGGCGCTGATTGCAAGGCCCGGCGGCGCGAAGACCTATGTGGACGTGTCTCTGCTGCCATCGATGCTGTCGGACTCAGCGCTGACCCGGCCGGACACGGTGGACGGGGTCACTGTCTACCGCGGCCCGGGCGCGGACCTCGCGCGCGGGACGTGTGAACGCGTCTTCCAGCTGAACCTCGGAACGCTGGAGGAACGCGTGAACCCTCTATTCGGGACCGTCCGCGTCGGAACCGTCGCCGGGGAGGACGCCTGCCCGCTGGCCGACGCGGTGCTGGACTCTGCGATCGACAGTATGCGGCTGGGACTGCCCGCCCGTGACGCCGCGGCCCGGAATCAGGTGGCACTCGCGGTCCACGACCCGTGCGAAGTGCTCGAGGTGCTGGGCGACCCCGGCGGACGGGTCGTCGATCCGGACGCACCGCCGACGCCGTTCGACTGCGTTCTGTTTCCCGACCCGGATCGGGTGCCCGGAAGTGAGGTGACCGTCTCGTTCACCGTGTCGTCGGTCAAGGAGAACCGACCACCCGTTCCTGCCGAGCCGGAGACGATCGGCGACCGGTGCCGTTGGACGAGCCCGATGGGTGAGCCGATCGACGTCACGCGGCCCGGAGCCGAGGTTGACCAGTTCGCCCGCAGGCTCGGTTCCGCAGGTGCAGTCGTCACTGTTCACGGGCCGAACTGCACCGAAGTCGCGAGGGTCGCGGAGGCCGCGACCACGGTGTTCGGATAGGCGGCCCGACGGACTCACCCGGGATCACATTGGACTGCGCCGGTAAGCTCGACAGCTGGACCAGTACAGATTCTTCGACCTGGAGGTAGAAACGCGTGGCTCTCGTCGTCCAGAAGTACGGCGGATCCTCGGTGGCAACCGCCGAGCGAATCCGACGAGTGGCTGAACGGATCGTCGAGACCAAGAAGGCCGGCAACGATGTCGTCGTCGTGGTTTCAGCGATGGGGGACACCACCGATGAGCTGCTCGATCTGGCTCAGCAGGTGTGCCCAGCCCCACCCGCCCGCGAAATGGACATGCTGCTGACCTCCGGTGAGCGCATCTCCAACTCTCTCGTCGCGATGGCGATCCATTCGCTCGGTGCCGAAGCCCGTTCGTTCACGGGCTCGCAGGCAGGTGTCATCACCACCGGTGCGCACGGTAACGCCAAAATCATCGACGTCACACCCGGTCGCGTTCGCGACGCGCTCGACGAGGGTTCGATCGTCCTCGTCGCCGGATTCCAGGGCGTCAGCCAGGACAGCAAGGATGTGACGACGCTCGGGCGCGGCGGTTCCGACACCACCGCTGTGGCTCTCGCGGCTGCCTTGAAAGCGGACGTCTGCGAGATCTACACCGACGTCGACGGCATTTTCAGCGCGGACCCGCGCATCGTTCCCGACGCGCAGCGTCTCGAGACGGTGTCGTTCGAGGAGATGCTCGAACTCGCGGCGTGCGGCGCAAAGGTGCTGATGCTGCGCTGCGTCGAGTACGCCCGCCGTTACAACGTGCCTGTGCACGTCCGCTCGTCATACACGACCAAGCCGGGCACCATCGTGTCCGGATCGATGGAGGACATCCCCGTGGAAGAAGCAATTCTCACCGGAGTCGCGCACGACCGCAGCGAGTCCAAGGTCACCGTCGTCGGCCTTCCCGACACCCCGGGCTACGCCGCGCAGATCTTCCGGGCGGTCGCCGACGCGGAGATCAACATCGACATGGTGCTGCAGAACATTTCCAAGGTCGAGACCGGGAAGACGGACATCACGTTCACTCTGCCGACGGCTGACGGGCCGCGCGCCGTCGAGAAGCTCTCCAAGCTGCAGGGCGAGATCGGTTTCACCCAGATCGTCTTCGACGATCACATTGGCAAGGTGTCGCTCGTCGGAGCCGGCATGAAGAGCCACCCCGGCGTCACCGCCACCTTCTGTGAGGCGCTCGCAGAGGCGGGGATCAACATCGACCTCATCTCCACGTCCGAAATTCGCATCTCGGTGCTCGTCAAGGACACCGATCTGGACAAGGCTGTGAAGGCGATCCACGACGCATTCGAACTCGGCGGCGACGAAGAAGCTGTCGTGCACGCAGGAACGGGACGGTAAATCATGACCACCATCGCTGTCGTCGGTGCCACCGGTCAGGTCGGCATCGTCATGCGCACTCTCCTCGAGGAACGAAACTTTCCCGCGGACACGGTGCGGTTCTTCGCCTCCGCGCGGTCGGCGGGCAGGAAGCTGCCGTTCCGCGGCGAGGAAATCGTCGTCGAAGATGCGTCCGCCACCTCCGACGAGGACCTGAAGGGCATCGACATCGCCCTTTTCTCGGCCGGTGCCACGCTCTCTCGCGAGCAGGCCCCACGGTTCGCCGCTGCAGGCGCCGTCGTGGTCGACAACTCGTCCGCGTTCCGCAAGGACCCCGACGTTCCCCTGGTCGTCAGCGAGGTCAACCCGGAGCAGGCGAAGAACCCGCCGAAGGGCATCATCGCCAACCCCAACTGCACCACGATGGCCGCGATGCCGGTCCTGAAGGTGCTGCACGACGAGGCCGGACTGCAGCGACTCATCGTGTCCAGCTACCAGGCGGTGTCGGGCAGCGGTATCGCCGGCGTCGAGGAACTGGTGAGCCAGGCGCGCGCCGTCATCGACAATGCGGAGAAGCTGGTCCACGACGGCAGCGCCGTCGACTTCCCCGCCCCGAACAAGTACGTCGCGCCCATCGCGTTCAACGTGCTCCCGCTCGCCGGCTCTCTCGTCGACGACGGCAGCGGTGAGACGGACGAGGATCAGAAGCTTCGCAACGAGAGCCGCAAGATCCTCGGCCTGCCCGACCTCCTGGTGTCGGGTACGTGTGTCCGCGTCCCCGTCGTCACCGGGCATTCGCTGTCGATCAACGCCGAGTTCGAGCGTCCGCTGTCGGTGGAACGCGCGCAGGAGATCCTGTCGAAGGCTCCCGGGGTGCAGCTCGTCGACGTGCCCACCCCGCTGCAGGCCGCGGGCAGCGATCCGTCACTGGTCGGGCGCATCCGCCAGGATCCGGGTGTCCCCGAGGGCCGCGGTCTGGCGCTGTTCGTGTCGGGCGACAACCTGCGTAAGGGTGCCGCGCTCAACACCATTCAGATCGCCGAACTGCTGGTGTGATCTCCCCACGTGAGTGGCAGGGCACGCTCTGCCACTCACGTGCGATTCACCCGGCAAGTGCGAGGCGCACACGAGTTCACCGACCCTAGGGTTCGGACATGGGCTCAGTTCTCGGAGAAATGCTCCCGCTCGCAGTCGGTGTCGCCATTTCACCGATCCCGATCATCGCGGTCATCCTGATGTTGTTGTCGAAGCGCGCCGGCGGTGCGAGTGCGGGCTTCGGTGTGGGGTGGCTCGCCGGAATCCTTGTGGCTACCGGCATCGTCGTGCTCTTCGCCGGCGGTATCGGCACCACCGACTCCGACGGTCCGTCGGCGACCACGTCATGGGTCAAGATAGTCCTCGGCGTGCTCCTGCTCCTGCTCGCCGGACGGCAGTGGAGAAGTCGCAATGCCGACGCGGAACAACCGAAGTGGATGCGGGCAATCGATGACCTGAACATCGTCAAGTCGATCGGACTCGGATTCGTCCTGGCGGCAATCAATCCGAAGAACCTTCTGCTGTGTGTCTCCGCGGGCGTGGTGATCGGCTCGTCCGGTGTGAGTGGCGGTGAGCAGGCGATCGCGCTGGCGGTGTTCACCGTGCTGGCCGGGTCGACGGTGATCGTTCCCGTGGTCGCCTACGCAGTCGCCGCCGACAAGATGCGCGGCACCCTCGACAACCTGAAGGTCTGGCTGCAGGCCAACAACGCCGCGGTGATGAGCGTGCTGCTACTGGTGATGGGAGCCGTCGTTCTCGGGAAGGGACTCGGCGGAGCGTTCTGAGGCGACCGCATCGGGCCCGCGGAGGTACCGACCGATGTAGGCCTCGTCCAGCGCGAGCGCCTTGGTGATCACCGCTGCTCCCACGATGACGACGGACATCACGAAGAGCCAGCTGATCGCGGTGAACACCAGGCCGAGTGACCCGAATTGATGCTGTGCCGAGGCGGTGATCCGGGGGAGAAGGATACGTCCGCCGACGTGGAGAGTGGTCAGTGCTGCGGCGGTCAACGCCCCGGTGGCCCAGAGCACGCGGCCCTCGAGGGTGCCCATCGTCAGCAGGTACGGGCTGAGAGTCCAGACGGCCATCCACACCGCGAACTCCCCGGCGACTGCGAGCGGTGGTCCGATGAACCTGACGCTCGTGAGCTCACTCGCCAGGCCGATCGCTGTACTCGACAACGCAACGGCGAACAGGACCACCAGCCACCGCCAGGCGTCCCGGAGATTGATCGACGGGACGTTCCAGATCTTCCCGTAGATCCGGGCGAGGGCCCGGGCAAACGACGTACCGCTGATCGCGATCATCAGCAGGCCGACCACCCCGAAGGCCGCGAACGACGGGTCCGTGGTGTCCACGGTGCCGGACGTGGAGGACAACTCCGCGGGGTCGAAACCGAACTGGGTCTTGATGGTGCGGGCGGTCAGGTGCCAACTGCTCAACGTCGAGGCCGCAATCATCACGGGGAGCACCGACGTGAAGATCCGCGCGGCAAGTGTCATCGACCGGTCGACGAGTTCGATCTCGATCAGCCCATCTATGACCCGTCGAACCGTGCGGCCCGGAGGAGTGCCCTGCATCCAGCCGTTGGCCGATTCGGTCCGCGCCGCGAGAGCTTCCCGAGCCAGCATCACTGACAACTTGGTCGACCGCACCTTACTTACTCAACCGCAGTGAACGCGGTCTGTCTTCATCCCCGTCAGGTGAGTCCGGCCCGCGTTCACTCGCGGACGACGCATCGGAAACCGATGTGGCAGGTCGACGTCTCCTCGGTGTCGCCTTGCCGAGCCGACGGCCGGTAACGGAGGCAGTAATTCGGTGCGCAGAGGTGTGAACCCCCCTTGATCACTCGCCGCGCATAGGGTTCGCCGGGGTTCTCGGCGCGCGCGGTATCGACGCGCGGGTTGGTCGGAATGCAGCAGGAACTGGTCGGCGCGACATTTTTCCCGCTCGCGGAATGATCAGCGGTGAAGTGGTCGGTGGTCCACTCCCACACGTTGCCGGCCATGTCGCTGAGCTCGTATCCGTTGGGCCGGAAGTGACCCACCGGCGACGTGCGGGCGAAGCCGTCCGCGAGCAGGTTCTCCCAGGGGAACTGGCCCTGCCAGACATTTCCGCCGGGCCTGCCACCCGGCTCGTGCTCGTCACCCCACACGAACGGTTGCCGGTCCAGTCCGCCTCGCGCCGCGAATTCCCACTCCGCTTCCGTCGGCAGATCTTTGCCTGCCCACTTCGCGTACGCGCGGGCATCGAACCACGACACATGGGTGACGGGATGGCGTTCACGTCCGCCGACGTTGCTGCCCGGACCCTCCGGATGACGCCAGTCCGCCCCCGGCGTGAACGACCACCAGCGGGTGTAGTCGTCGAGCGGCACCGGTCCCGGTGTCGGGGTGAACACGAGGGAGCCGGGGACCAGCAACGACGGGTCCGCGTCCGGGTACTGTGCGGGGTCGGGGGCGACCTCGGCGGTGGTGACGTGACCGGTGTCTTTCACGAACCGCCGGAACTCGGCGACGGTTACCGGGTGCGAGTCCATCCAGAACCCGTCGACCGTCACCTGGTGGACCGGGCGCTCCTCGGGATAGAAGTCCTCCGATCCCATCCAGAACGTGCCACCCGGAATCCATGCCATGTTCTTCGGTACCGCTCGAGTCATGAGGCCAGCGTGGCATGGTCGGCGCGCGGGTGCGACAGAATCCCCGGTGCCGAAACCGGGCTGAGGGGTACCCCACTCGAGGTACCGTCGGCTTTCCGAGTCGCAACAGGATATTCATCGTGCAGGGGGCGCCGGCGAATGGATGGACGAATTCCGCGCAGGTCGTTCGTTCGTGGACTGGCACTGACGGCCGGGCTGGGCGCCGTAGGGGTCGGCTCGGCAAGCGCCTTTCCCTTCGGCATCGACCCCCTGCGGCCCTTCGTTTTCCGGTCACCGCCACTCGAACCGTTTCGGGACCCACTTCCCCTGCTGCCGACACTCGGTGGCACTTCCGTCGAGGTGCACGCGAGCAGCACGATGCACACGTTCCACTCCGACCTTCCCGCCTCCCCGGCGCTCGCGTACGGCGGTGTCGACTACCTGGGACCGACGATCGAGGCCCGGGTCGGCGAACGGACATCGCTCGTCTACCGCAACGACATCGCGAGCAATCCCCTCGCCGCCGATGTGGACACCAGACTGCACGGCGTGACCGAAGCGGACCGCACCGACGTGGCGACCGCGCTGCACCTGCACGGGGGGTCCAATCCGCCCGAGTTCGACGGGCACCCCGAGCACACGCTGCGGCGCGGGCAAGGGCTGGTGTACGAGTTCCCGAATCAGCAGGACGCGTGCACCCTCTGGTATCACGACCACGCAATGGGGGTCACCCGGCTCAACATTTTCGCTGGACTGGCCGGTCTGTACCTGCTCCGCGACGAGTTCGACACCGGTACCGTGGGCAATCCGCTCGGGCTGCCCGCCGGCGAGTTCGAGGTTCCGCTGATTCTGCAGGACAAGAATTTCACGGATGACGGCAGGCAGAGCGTTCGCTCCAACCCGCTGAACCCGCAGGGCAGCTGGGAAGCGGCGACCCCCGGCGACACCGGCGTGGTGAACGGCAAGGTGTGGCCGGAGATGGCCGTGGCGCGCGGGCTGTACCGCCTGCGCATGGTGAACGCCGCCTCGTTCAGCGTGTGGAACCTCTTCTTCGACAATCGAATGCGGTTCTGGGTCATCGGCGCCGAAGGCGGATTGTTCGACGCCCCGGTCCCCGTCGACCATGTTCGCCTCGGACCGGGTGAGCGCGCCGACCTGCTCGTCGACTTCGGTGCTCTGGCGCCCGGCACGACCGTCGAGCTGCGCAACGACGAAGCGATTCCTGACCAGGTGGCTCAGCGCGGGGTCCTGCCCATGCCGCGTTTCTGCCGTTTCCGCGTGGGAGCTGCGGCGGGGTTCACCGGCCCGGTGCCGCAGACCCTGCGCGGCGGCCGCCGGCAACCGCCTCTGCTGGCGCCGGTCGCGCAACCTCAGGGGGTGCGCAACGTCTCGGTACTGCAGATCGGACAGGGCCTCGGGCAACCGTCACCGCTGATGTCGCTCAACAACCTGCGCTACACCACCGACGACATCGAAATGCCGCGCCAGGGCGCGGTCGAACAGTGGAACATCGTCAATGCCACCCCGGAGCCGCACCCGATCCATCTGCATCTGGTGAGGTTCCGCGTGCTCGGGCGGCAGGCGGTCGATACGGCCGCATTGATGTCGGCGTCGCCGCTCCCCGCGGTCGGGACACGATGGACGCCGTCTCCGGATCCGTTCACCCGGGGACCGGTGCTGTCGCCGCAGCCGTGGGAGTCCGGTTTCAAGGACACCGTGATCGCCGACGCCAATTCCGTCACCCGGGTGGTCGTGCGGTTTCCGACAGCCGAGGAACTGGGTTTCGATCCCGACGCGACCTTCGGCATGTCGGCCCATGCCACGGATCACTCGGGTGGACACACCGGGCAGGCACCCCAACCTCTGCGGGGCTACGTCTGGCACTGCCACATGCTCGATCACGAGGACCACGACATGATGCTGAAGTACCGCCTCGTCCCGTGAGTACTTCTTAACCTCCCGTTGTTGACAAGCACTCACAGGCGCTTGCGCAATTTAAAAGCAGTCTGGACTGTTTTGATTTTTCGGCCTACAGTGCAGATGTGACCAGTGCAGATGTGACCTCCGACATAGCAGTCGCCAAACCGACCCGCACCCAGGCCGAGCGCACCGCCGCGATGCGCACACGATTGCTCGAGGCTGCGGTCGACTCGCTGGTCGAGCTCGGCTACGCGGGCACCACCACCCAGGGCATCGCCCGCCGGGCGGGTGTGTCGCGGGGAGCCCAGCTGCACCATTTCCCCACCAAGGAGTCGCTGGTGGTGGCGGCAGTGGAGTACCTCGTCGACAAGCGGATGGCGGAAATTCTCGCCGCCGAGGTGGACACCGACCGTGGCATCGACGTGCTGGCCGACGCCTTCTCCGGCCCGTTGTTCTATGCGGCACTCGAGTTGTGGGTGGCCGCCCGCACCGACCCCGCGTTGTTCGAGGCGATGGTTCCGCTGGAGCGGAAGGTCACCGAGGCCCTGCGACACGGGTCTGCGGAGGTGTTCGGCGATCGGTACGACGCCGACACCATCGAGCTCGGTATCGAATTGGTTCGCGGTCTCGCGGTGTCGGCATTGTTCCGGACACCCGAGGCTGATCGCTCACTACGCGCGCGGCTGCTGCCGGCGTGGGAATCGAAGGTGAAGAAGTCGTGAGACTTCCGCAACATGTACACACGCTGGTCGTGGGAGCCGGTTTCGCAGGAATGGGTCTCGCGGCGCGGATCCTGCGGTCCCGTCCGGAGGCCGACGTCCTGATCATCGAGCGCGGCCACGATGTCGGTGGGACCTGGCGCGACAACACCTACCCGGGGTGTGCGTGCGATGTCCCGACGTCGCTGTACTCGTTCTCCTTCGCGCCCAGCGCCGACTGGAGTCACACCTTCGCCCGGCAACCGGAGATCTACCGGTATCTGAAGAAGGTCGCGGCCGACACCGGCATTCTGTCCCGGGTCGTGACCGACTGCGCCCTGGAGCAGGCAGACTGGGACGACGACAAGGCGGTGTGGCATGTGCGCACGAGCCGTGGCTCGTTGACCGCCGATGTGGTGGTGGCGGCCACCGGTGCCCTGTCGACCCCGAGCATCCCGGCTATGCCGGGACTCGACACGTTCCGCGGTACCACGTTTCACTCCGCGACGTGGAATCACGATCACGACCTCACCGGTGAGCGGGTGGCCGTCATCGGCACGGGTGCCTCGGCGGTGCAGTTCGTTCCGGAAATCGCGCCCCGCGCGAAGCATGTGACGGTCTTTCAACGCACGCCGGCGTGGGTCATCCCGCGGCTCGACCGAGTGCTCTCCGATCCCGAAAAGCGTCTGTATCGGCGAATGCCTCTGGTGCAGAAGGCTGTCCGTGGTTCTGTCTACAGTTTCCGGGAAGCGCTCGGCGGAGTCCTGGCCCATGCCACCGGACTGCTGCCGTTGTTCGAAATGGTGGCCAAGGCACATCTGCGTCGGCAGGTGCGCGACCCGGAACTGCGACGGAAGCTCACCCCCGATTTCACTATCGGCTGCAAGCGGATGCTGTTGTCGAACGACTGGTTGCGGACGCTCGACCGGCCGGACGTCACGCTCGTCGACGCAGGCCTGGCGGGTATCACCGAGGACGGTGTGGTCGACGCGGTCGGCAACGAACACAAGGTCGACACCATCATCTTCGCCACCGGTTTCACTCCTACGGAACCTCCTGTCGCGCATGTGCTCCGGGGCACCGACGGGCACACGCTGGCCGAGTATTGGAAGGGCAGTCCGCACGCCTACAAGGGGACCACGGTCGCCGGATTCCCCAACCTCTTCCTGATGTACGGACCCAACACCAACCTCGGGCACAGCTCCATCGTGTACATGCTCGAATCGCAGTCTGCGTACATCACCGACGCGCTCGATGCCATGCGCGGCAACGACATCGCGGCATTCGAGGTCACAGAGGAGGCGCAGCGACGGTACAACACGCGGATTCAATCGGGCTTGCAGAGCACGGTCTGGAACAAGGGCGGTTGTTCGAGCTGGTACTACGATGCGGAGGGCCGTAACTCGGTGCAGTGGCCGACGTTCACCTTCCGATTCCGCTCGCAGCTGCAGCACTTCGACCGGGAGAATTACGTGGCGCGCCGGAAGTCGGAGAAGGAGGCCGTCGCGTGACGCACTACGACGTGGTGGTGGTCGGCTCGGGTTTCGGCGGCAGTGTGGCTGCGCTGCGGCTCACCGAGAAGGGCTACAAGGTCGGAGTGCTGGAGGCGGGACGGCGTTTCGCCGACGACGAAATGCCGGAGACCAGCTGGAGATTGCGACGCTATCTGTGGGCTCCGTGGATGGGTTGCTATGGCATGCAACGTATCCATCTACTTCCCGATGTGCTCGTGATGGCGGGTGCCGGTGTCGGCGGTGGATCGCTCAATTACGCCAACACCTTGTATCAGCCGCCCCGGCGCTTCTTCGAGGACAAGCAGTGGGCGCACATCACCGACTGGCAGTCGGAGTTGGCGCCGTACTACGAGCAGGCCAAGAGGATGCTGGGCGTGCGGACCAACCCGCTGTTCACCCCGGCCGACGCGATCATGCGCGAGGTGGCGGAAGAGATGGGGGTCGGTGAGACGTTCACATCCACGCCGGTCGGTGTCTTCTTCGGCGAGCCCGGAGTCGCTGTCGCGGACCCGTACTTCGGTGGCAAGGGGCCTGATCGGGCCGGCTGCACCGAGTGCGGTGGCTGCATGACCGGGTGCCGCGTGGGCGCCAAGAACACGCTGGTCAAGAACTACCTGTACCTGGCGGAACAGGCCGGTGCGCAGATCCATCCGCTCACCACGGTGAAGGAACTGCGTCCACGTCAGGGCGGCGGATACGAGGTGCGTACTCGTCGAACGAACGGTATCCGTAAGCGGGAGAGCACCTTCACCGCCGACCAGGTGGTCGTGGCTGCCGGCACGTACGGAACGGCCCGGCTGCTACTCGCGATGAAGGAGGCCGGAACCTTGGCGCGGTTGTCGCCGCGGCTCGGAACGGTCGTCCGGACCAATTCGGAGGCCGTACTCGCGGCCACCGCGAAGAACCGGAGCACCGACTTCACGCGCGGCATCGCCATCACGTCCTCGTTCCATCCCGACGACCACACCCACATCGAACCTGTCCGATACGGCAAGGGCAGCAATGCGATCGGGCTGCTGCAGACGGTCCTCAGTGATGGCGGCGGCCGGACACCTCGACTGCTGAAGACCGTCGGTGTCGCACTGCGCCGACCCGACGCCTTCCTGCGCAGTCTGTCGGTGCGGCACTGGTCCGAGCGGACGGTCATTGCGCTGGTGATGCAGACCGACGACAATTCGTTGGAACTCACCAAGGGGCGGGGACGCTTCGGGCGTGCGGTCACCAGTCGGCCCGGTCCCGGCGCTCCGCCGCCGGAGTGGATACCTCAGGGGCACACGGCCATCCGCAAGGTCGCCGACAAGATCGACGGAGACCCCGGTGGCTCGCTGGGCGACGTGGTGAACATCCCGATGACCGCCCATTTCCTGGGTGGCTGCGCGATCGGCGACTCGCCGGACACCGGAGTCGTCGACCCGTACCTGCGGGCCTACGGGCACGACGGACTCCACGTGGCGGACGGATCCGTGCTGAGCGCGAACCTCGGCGTCAATCCGTCGCTCACCATCACGGCGCAAGCGGAGCGGGCATTCGCATTGTGGCCGAACAAGGGAGAGCTGGATCCCAGACCTGATCCGGACGAGCCATACGTACGTATCGACCCGACGCCGCCGCGCTTCCCGGTGGTACCGGCCGACGCGCCGGGAGCCCTGCGACTTCCCCTCACTGTGACGACCCGAAAGGAGGCCGTCGATGTGGAGCGTGCCTGAATCGACCACCGACCGCACCGAATGGCCCGAGAGCGCGCCGCCGCCGTGGCCTGCCGAGGTGCGTGCAACGCTGTGGTGGCATCGCGCGACCGCCGCCGCCCGTGAACTCGGACCCGAGGGTGCGGTGCTGCCGGTAACCCTCGCCATGATGGTCGACTACCTCGACTCGCCCGTCGGGCCGTATCGCGAGATCCTGGCCAGCCCGGTGCTGCGGGCGCCCGGGCGTCGCAGCGGTCCCTTGCCGCGCATGGCCGTGCCGTTCATCGCGGTCGACTCGGAACCGTCCGTCCACGGCGGACGCGTGCACTGGAGCCTGCCCAAGGTCCTGGCCGCGTTCGACGGTGACGTCCACGGTGTGTTCGAGGCGTCATCCGCGTCATCCGCGTCGTCCGGGCCGTCCGCGTCGTCATCGGAAGGCCAGTGGCGTGTGTCGACCACGGCGCACCCGCGCGGTCCGCGGCTGCCGATCGCGGGCGCCTTGGGGTTCGCCCAGCCCGCAGAGTCGGGTGGAAGCCTGGTGACGGCGTCGGCCCGGCTGCGCGGGCACTTCCGGTATGCCCGTGTGAGCGTTCGGGCAGAGGGTCCCACTCTGGCCGACTGGCTGGTGGCCGGAACTCATCATGGTGTCGTGATCACGGACGGCCGTATGACCACCGGGCCTGCAGAGCTGCGCTGAGCGATCGCTTTTCTTGACTAATTCCAAAAAAGGGCCATACTGGAACACATGCGACACGACCACGATCCCCGAGCGCAATTGCGTGACGTGGGCCTCCGTGTCACTGCACCCCGGGTGGCGGTGTTGAATGCGGTTGCCGCGCAGCCGCATTCCGACGTCGACGACATCGCTGCCGTGGTGCGCGACCAGCTGGGTTCGGTGTCCACGCAAGCCGTGTACGACGTGCTGAAAGCGTGTACGGCCGCCGGTCTCCTTCGCCGTATCGAACCCGCGGGGTCACCCGCACGGTTCGAGACACGAACCGGAGACAATCACCACCACCTCGTGTGTCGATCGTGCGGCACCGTTGCAGACGTCGATTGCGCCGTCGGTGAGGCGCCGTGTCTGGAGCCGTCGCAGTCGCACGGTTTCCAGATCGACGAGGCCGAAGTCGTCTTCTGGGGTCTGTGCGAACAGTGCCGGCCCGGGCCAACGGCATCCCAGTCCTGACCCGTCTTCATCTACCACCCTCACAATGAAGCACTCTGGAGGCTTTGCCATGCCTGAAACACAGCGCGCTACCACCACCAACGCCGGAATTCCTGTCGTCAGCGACAACGAATCGCTCACCGCGGGACCGCAGGGCCCCATCCTTCTGCACGACCACTACCTCGTCGAAAAGCTCGCCCAGTTCAACCGCGAGCGTATCCCGGAGCGGGTGGTCCATGCCAAGGGCGGCGGTGCCTTCGGTGAGCTGGTCGTCACGCACGACGTGAGCCGGTACACGAAGGCCAAGCTTTTCCAGCCGGGAGCGAAGACCGAGTCGCTCGTGCGCTTCTCCACGGTGGCGGGCGAGCAGGGCAGTCCCGACACGTGGCGTGACCCCCGCGGATTCGCGGTGAAGTTCTACACCGAGGACGGCAACTACGACCTCGTCGGCAACAACACGCCGGTCTTCTTCATCAAGGACCCCATCAAGTTCCCCGACTTCATCCACTCGCAGAAGCGCCTGCCGGGTTCCGGCCTGCGCGACCACAACATGCAGTGGGACTTCTGGACCCTGCGGCCCGAGTCGGCACACCAGGTCACCTGGCTGATGGGTGATCGCGGGATTCCGAAGACGTGGCGTCACATGGACGGATTCGGCTCCCACACCTATCAGTGGGTGAACGCCGAGGGTGAGCGGTTCTGGGTGAAGTACCACTTCAAGACCGACCAGGGCATCGAATTCCTCACCCAAGCGGAGGCCGACGAGCTGGCCGGCACGTCGCCCGACCACCACCGCGCCGACCTGTACGACTCGATCACCCGCGGCGAGTTCCCCAGCTGGACGCTGAAAGTGCAGGTCATGCCGGTCGCCGAGGCGGAGGGTTACCGATTCAACCCGTTCGATCTCACCAAGGTGTGGTCCCAGAAGGACTACCCGCTGATCGAGGTCGGCAAGTGGACTCTGAACCGCAACCCCGACAACTTCTTCGCGCAGATCGAGCAGGCCTCGTTCGAGCCGTCGAATGTGGTTCCGGGGATCGGCTTCTCGCCCGACAAGATGCTGCTCGGGCGTGTCTTCTCCTACGCCGACGCACACAGGTACCGGATCGGCGCGAACTACGCCCAATTGCCGGTCAACGCACCGAAGAACCAGGTCAACTCCTACTCGCAGGACGGGGCGATGCGGTACGCGACCAACTCGCCGGAAACGCCGGTGTACGCGCCCAACTCGTACGGCGGTCCCCACGCGGACGCGTCCCTCGCCGGGGACGAGGGCCTGTGGGCCTTCGACGGAGAGTCGGTGCGCGCCGGCTACATCCAGCACTCCGAGGACGGCGACTTCACCCAGGCCGGCACGCTCGTACGTGAGGTTCTCGGCGACGACGAACGCGAGCGCTTGGTGAACAACATCGTCGGGCACGCGCTCGATGGCGTCAGCGAGCCGGTTCTGCTGCGCGTCTTCGAGTACTGGAAGAATGTCGACGCCGACCTCGGCAAGCGCGTGGAAATCGGTGTCCGCGAAGGACAGAACAAGGCCTGAGGCGCACCACCGGCGTCGGTGTCGATGCGCCCGCAACGAACACGACCACTGAGGAAATACATCATGACTAATCCCATTACCAGCACGTTGGATCCCGCTCAGCAGAAGACCGCCGGCGACGCACTACAGGCCACCGTCGTGGATCTGATCGACCTCACCCTCATCGCCAAACAGGCGCACTGGAATGTGATCGGCCAGAACTTCCGATCGGTGCATCTCGCGCTCGACGAGCTCGTGAGCGCGGCCCGCGACTTCACCGACGAGGCGGCGGAACGCGCGACCGCGATCGGCGTCAGTCCCGACGGCCGCGCAGCCACGGTCGCACGGGATTCCGGGGCCAAGGGCATCGGCGAAGGGTGGACCAAGGATGCGGAGATCACCGCGTCGATCGTCGGTAACCTCGCCGCCCTGATCGACCGACTCCGTGAGCGTATCGCGGCCACCGAAACGGCCGACCCGGTGACGCAGGACCTGCTGATCTCCATCACCGCGCGGCTCGAGCAGTTGCATTGGATGTGGCAGGCGCAGGGCGTCTGAGCAGTTCGGGTCCGGATGTACTTCGTCGCCGCCGACGGTGCCGGAGTACGTCCGGCGTGTGACTGGAGTGTCGGATGGTGTTGCTAGGTTGAGCGGTGTCAGGACACCGGCTCGGATGACCGTGTCCCGGGTCGGGTTCGAAAGGTGCGTTCTTCCATGGTGATGGGTCCCACCCACGCAATGTCCGGTGCTGCCGTCGGTTTGGCGACGGCAGATCTGCTCCCGCTGGAATGGGGTGGGCCTACCTCGACGGCCGAGACGTTCACGTTCGCGGCCGTATGCGCAGGCGCGGCGTTGCTACCCGACCTCGATACCAGCCAGTCGACCGTTTCGCGGTCCTTCGGCCCCGTGAGCAGCATCGTCGCCAAGGGCGTCGACGCGGTGTCGCTCGGCTTCTACACGGTGACCAAGGGCAAACGAGACGGTAAGCGCCGCGGCGGGCACCGCACGCTCACGCACACAGCATTGTTCGCCGCCGGGCTCGGAGCAGGCGTGTCGGCGCTCGTAGTGCAGTTCGGCAAGCCGGCCATCATCGCCACGCTGTTTCTCTGTCTGGGGCTGGCACTCCGCGGCCTCGCCGGGGAGTTCGCCAAAGAAAAAGGCTGGCTCGCCGTTTCGGCCGTGGCCGCGGTGCTGTCGGCGCTCACCTGGCAGTCGTATCCCACGGAGGCCGGTTCCACCGGGCTCGGAGTCGCGGTGGCCCTCGGCTGCGCCACCCACTGCCTCGGCGATGCCATCACGAAGGAAGGCGTGCCCTTCCTCGCCCCGTTCCTGCCGCTGGGCAGAGAGCGGTGGTGGGAGTTCCGGCTGCCGTCCTTCCTTTCCATCCGGGCGGGCGGGCCCTTCGAGAAACTCGTTCTCGGGCCCGCCCTCACCATCGCCGTCGGGCTGATGATGATCTGGGCAGTCGACGGTGCACCGGAGGCGATCTACGACGCGTTCATGCCCGTAACCCAGTAGGACGCGTCAGGCGGCGAGCATCTTCTCGAGGTCGTCGAGTACCAGCATGGCACCGGTGGGACCGAGGGCCAGGAACCAAGTTTCGTCGCTGACGTGCACGGCGTGGCCGTCCTTGACCGCCTGAAACTGGTTCCACAGCGGTCCACCGACCACAGCGGACTCGTCGGTCGTCTCGGGTGCGCCATAGCTGGAGTAGAAGATTCGGTCACCATCGGCCTGCGAGATGGTCTCCTGGCTGACCTCGACCGCGAGTTCGTCGACGTCCTGCACCTGCGGGCGGGGCAGCCCCACATCCTCGAGAATGACGCCGATGAATGACAGGTTGCCGTACAGCCGGATCTTGCCGGACATGAAGCGTACCAACGAGATCGTGGGCTCGCCGGTGATCGCGTCCCGGACCTCCCCGGCCCGGGTCTGATATGCGTTGAGTACCTCTTCGGCCTTCGCTTCCTCACCGAGCGCGTCGGCGGCCAGGAGGAAGTTCTCCTTCCACGGGAAGCCGGGACGGATGCTGAACACGGTCGGTGCAATCGAGGAGAGCTGCGGATAGAGCTTGTCGGCACGCAGCTTGCTGCCGAGGATCAGATCGGGCTGCAATGCGGTGATCGCCTCGATGTTCAGGTTGTTGGTCGTTCCCACATCGGGCACACCCGCCAGCTTGTCGGCAAGATACGACGGCTGACCCGCAGCGCTCTCCGGACTCGCCAATCCCACGGGGGTGATTCCCAGCGACAGGACGTCGTCGAGTTCGCCGCCGTCGAGGACGACGACCCGTTCCGGCTTCTTCTCGATGACCGTCTCGCCCAGTGCGTGTATGACAGTGCGCGGGAATGCGCCGGGTTCGGCATCACTACCCAGTTTGGCGGTCTCCTCGTCGGCGGTGGCGAACAGCCGTCCGCCCGTGGCGACGTCGGTGTTGCCGGAACTGGACCCGGTGTCGGTGGTGCCGCAGGCGGCGAGAAAGACGGTGGCCAGGGCGACGAGCCCGGCCTTCAGGGGAGACCTCGTAGACATGAGGGCAGGCTAGCCTACCGACCCGGCGGCGGGTGTCCGGGAGTCGTGGGCACCGGGTCCGGAGAAGAGAAAGACCCCCTCCGCCTGAGCGGAAGGGGTCTTACATCAATCCCACACTGTCGGGGTGGCGGGATTTGAACCCACGACCTCTTCGTCCCGAACGAAGCGCGCTACCAAGCTGCGCCACACCCCGTGTCGAACCTCGGCTAGCTTACAGCACAGAGTCAGCCGCGATTAAATCCGCAGTTCAGCGGCGTATAACCGAGCTTTCCGACGGCTGCGTCCAACCTTCGCCCGCACCGCTGTCCGAGCCGCCACGCTTGGCTGGTACCAACGTCAGCAGCGTCGCCTCGGGGCGGCAGCAGAAGCGTGCCGGAGCCCACGGCGACGTGCCGATTCCAGCGGACACGTGCAATCGGGTGTGGGCACCCCACTTCGACGGACCCTTGACCCGAGAACGGTCGATCTGGCAATTGGTGACCAGTGCCCCGTAGAACGGCAGGCACAGCTGACCGCCGTGGGTGTGGCCCGCCAGCACCAGGTCGTACCCGTCGTCCGCGAACCGGTCGAGCACCCGCGGTTCGGGGGAGTGGGTGAGGCCCAGACGTAGATCCGCTAACGGATTCGGCGGCCCGGCGATGGTGTCGTAACGGTCGCGTTGCAAGTGGGGATCGTCCACCCCGGCCGACGCGATCCGGACCCCCGACACCTCGAGGTCGCGGCGCACATGTGTGACGTCGAACCAGCCCCGCTCGGTGAAGGCAGCGCGGAGATCACCCCACGGCAAGGGGTCACCCAGGACGCGCTTGTGCTCCCTGCTGAAGTACTTCAGCGGGTTCTTCGGCTTGGGCGCGAAGTAGTCGTTGCTGCCGAACACGAACAGGCCCGGGCGCGCGAGCAGATTCCCCAGCGCCTGGACCACTGCGGGGACGGCCCGCTGATGGGACAGATTGTCGCCGGTGTTCACCACCAGGTCGGGTTCGAGGTTGTCCAGCTCACGCAGCCAGTTCTGCTTCAGGCGCTGTCCGGGCATCATGTGCAGGTCGCTGATGTGCAGCACCCGCAGCGTGGACGACCCGGGCGCCAGCACCGGCATCGTGACCTCACGGAGCGCAAACGCATTGCGTTCGATGAGGGAGGCGTAGCCGACACCGAGGGCGGCGGCGCCCGCTGTACCCAGCGCGGCACGGGTCAGGGTGGTGCGGAACTCGTTGGACACCCTTTCAGGATACGGGTGCGCGCGATCGAGGTGCAGGGTACAAATTGATGCTCCGCATTCCCGTGCGTGGGACGCGGCATTCCCGTGCGTGCGAGCGCGTAGCGTTTCGGCCATGCCAGATTCACTGAAAGCAAGACTGCGCTCCGACATGACGGCCGCCATGAAGGCGAAGGACTCGCTGCGCACCGCTACTATTCGCATGCTCATGGCCGCCGTGCAGACCGAGGAGGTCTCCGGCAAGGAAGCCCGTGAACTCACCGACGACGAGGTGCTGAAGGTCCTTGCGAAGGAGTCGAAGAAGCGCGGAGAGTCCGCCGAGATCTACACCGAGAACGGCCGCGGGGAACTGGCGGCGCAGGAACGCGCCGAAGCCCAGATCATCGACGAATATCTGCCGACCCCGCTCAACGATGCGGAACTCGTGGACGTCGTGGACACGGCCATCGCTCAGGTGGCGGAGGAGATCGGGGAGCGCCCCGGCATGCGCCAGATGGGTCAGGTCATGAAGGCGGCCACCGCACTCGCCGGCGGCAAGGCCGATGGCTCGAGGTTGTCCCACGCCGTCAAGTCCCGCCTCTGAACCGACGTGCGTGGGAAGTGTGTGTGCGCACTTCCCACGCACGCATGGTCAGCGCGGTATGGGCGGCAGCTGGATCGGCGGCAGACCGGGCAATTGGATGGGCGGTAGGGGGATGCCCTGACCGGGTACCTGCTGCGGCGCCGCCCGCACCGATCCGTCGCTGACGTAGATCGTGATGGTCGAACCGGGGATGGCCGATCCGGAGGGCGAGGCGCCCGTCACCGTTCCCTTGGCCGCCGGAGCCTGCGTGGTCACGGCGTTGACGGTGAAGCCTGCTGCCTGCAGCCGCGAGGTGGCGGCCGACTGGCTGAGTCCGACGACATCCGGAACCTGGCCGTTCTGGGATCCCCGCACATATTTCTGGTCGATCGGCGGCAGGGTCGTCGGGCCGAAGTTGTTGACGATCGGGTTGATCGCCGCGTACCACGTGCGGGCCGGTTCGTTACCACCGAAGAGGTTGCCGTCACCGCAGGGACGCAGCGGACTCGAGCAGATCTCGCCCGGCGTGGGCGAGTCGCCGAACACGTACACGGCTGCCGCGAGGTTGTTGGTGAATCCGAGGAAGCCCGAGGACATGTGCGACTCGGTGGTGCCGGTCTTACCGGCCATGGGGAGCGTCCAGCCGACGCTGCCCGCCGCGGCCGCTGAGGTGCCACCAGGCTTGTCGTCCTTGCTCATCGCGTTGGTAAGGGTATCGGCCAGTCCTGGCTCGACAACTTGCTCACAGGCCTGCTGGGTCACCGAAACGGGCTTGCCTTCGCGGTCGAACACCGAGTCGATCGGGGTGGGCGGGCACCACTTGCCGTGCGAGGCCAGCGTGGCGGCGACATTCGACAGTTCGAGGGGGTTGATCCAGGTGGGCCCGAGGGTGAACGACCCCAGATTCTGATCCTTCTGGAAATCGGCCATGCTGCGCTCGTCGAAGCCGGAAGTGCCGGGCTGGGCGTAGGAGCGCAGCCCCAGACGCACCGCCATGTCGACGGTCGGGGCAACGCCGGTGGCCTGGATCAACTTCACGAACGCCGTGTTCGGCGACTGCGCCAGCGCATCGGTCACCGACAGTGCCGCCGGATACCGGCCCGCATTCTCGACGCAGTAGGTGGCCGCAGGGCATCCTCGCGCGCCACCGCTACCCATGCCGCGGGCCTCGAATCGACCGGGAACGTCCAGGACGGCGCTGGTGCCGAGGCCCTTCTCCATGGCGGCGGCCGTCGTGAAGATCTTGAAAATCGATCCGGCGCCGTGACCGGCCAGTGAGTACGGCTGCGCCTGGACGGTCTCACTGGCGTTGGCGTCGAGCCCGTAGGTGCGGCTACTGCCCATCGCCAGGATTCGATGCGAGTCCTGTCCGGGCTGGACGACGTTCATGACATTGGCGATGCCGTCGAGGTCCGGCCTGGCATTCGCGGTGAGCGCCGCCTTGGTCGACGCCTGCACGGCCGGGTCGAGCGTGGTCTTGATCAGGTAGCCGCCTTTGTCGATCTGCTCGCGACTGATTCCGGCGTTGGCCAGATACTGCAGGGCGTAATCGCAGAAGAAGCCGCGATCACCCGCGGCGATGCACCCCCGCGGCAACCGGTTGGGCTCGGGCAGCACCCCGAGCGGGGTCTCCTTGAGGGCCCGGAACTCCGAGGCGCGGTCGGGGATGTTGGCGATCATCGTGTCGAGGACGACGTTGCGGCGCTCGAGCACGCCCTCCGGATTGGTGTACGGGTTGAGCGCCGAGCTCGACTGCACCATGCCCGCGAGCATCGCGGCTTGGCCGGCGTTCAGTTCGGACGCGTCGATGCCGAAGTACGTCTGCGCGGCGTCCTGAATGCCGAACGAGGCGTTGCCGAAGGGGACCAGGTTGAGATACCGGGTGAGGATCTCGTCCTTGGTGAGCTCTTTGTCGAGCGTGAGCGCCATCCGGATCTCCCGGATCTTGCGCGCCGGAGTGGTCTCGATCGCCGCGCGGCGTTCGGCGTCGGTCTTCGCGACGACGAGCAGCTGGTAGTTCTTCACATACTGCTGGTCGAGCGTGGACGCGCCCTGCTGCACCTCACCACTGGTCGTGTTGGTGAGGAACGCGCGCATGGTGCCCTGCCAGTCGACGCCCTTGTGCTCGGGGAACCGGCGGTCCTCGACCGAGACGATTGCGAGTTTCATCTCGTTGGAGATCTTCTCGCTCGGGACTTCGAACCGTCGCTGCTCGTACAGCCAGGCGATGGGGTTGCCCGCGGAGTCGACCATCGTCGAGACGGCCGGCACGGTGCCCTCGACCAATTCGGCGGAGACGTTGTCGACGGTGTCAGCCGCTCGGTTGGACATGAAACCGAAGCCGCCGGCGAGCGGGAACATCACGCCGGCGAGCAGTACACCTGCCAGGGCGGAGGATCCGGCGAGCTTCCCCACTGTTTTTGCAATCGACACGATCTACAGACTACGTGGGCTCCGCGGGTGCCCTGGTTGGGCGCGGATTTCGGCGAAGAAACTGCCCTGAGCACGGGGTATGGACGGGCGTACCAAAAAAGCGTCTTCCCCGTCTTGCGCGTTGCGGTTTCTTTACTTAAGTTGTTGGAACAGTGTGATGGAGGTAACACTCTATTGCGAATGTGGTGCAGCTCTTCCGTGATAAGTGCTGGGCTGCGCAGACTCGAAAAGGGGAAACGAATGCACATGACCACCCCAACCAGCCGTCTGGACGTCGAGCAAGCAGAAGCCCGAATCGCCTGGGTTACGCAGGCCCGTTGCCGGGAAGTCGATCCCGATCAACTTTTTGTACGTGGCGCAGCGCAGCGCAAGGCTGCGACGATTTGCCGGCATTGCCCGGTGTTGATGCAGTGTGGAGCCGACGCTCTCGACAATCGGGTCGAGTTCGGGGTGTGGGGCGGCATGACGGAACGTCAGCGTCGGGCGTTGCTCAAGCAGCATCCCGAGGTCGAGTCGTGGTCCGACTTCTTCGAAGCGCAGCGGCAGCACCAGTCCGCCGTCTGACCTCCCACTCCGGGTGGGCTGACGGAAGAGTTTCGCTAGGTGGGTGAGCCGTTTCTCCGGCGGAGCTATCAGCTCCTGCGGGTGAGCTGATCACCCACCGCTCTCAGCGCCTCGAGATCCGACACCTCGAACGGCAATGAGGGAACGCCGACGATCGGCACCCGAGGGTGGGCGGCCGTGAACCGGCTCAGCAGTTGTACCTCTCGCTTCGCTATCACTGCTCGGTGGGCGTGAATCCGCAGGACAGCGGAGGTGAGGGGATCCTGTTCCCCCAGTTGATCGGCGGCTGTGGCCGCGTGATCGGCGGGCAGGGAACTGAGGGTGGGATGCGTCCGATTCAAGACCAAGCCCGCGAGCGGCATGCCGTCGCCCGCGAGCCGGTCCACGAAGAACGCCGCCTCCCGCAGGGCATCCGGCTCGGCCGCTGCGATCACCAGAAAACTGGTGCCGGGCTGTCGGAGCAACTCGTAAGTACGCGTTGCCCTTTCGCGGAAGCCGCCGAACATGGAGTCGAGTGATTGCACGAAACTCGATGCGTCGGACAGCATCTGGCTACCGACGATAGTGGACACACCGCGTAGCGCCAGGCCCATCGCTCCCGTCACCAGCCGGGTGAGGCCGCGTCCGGGTGCGGTCAGCAACCGGATCATGCGACCGTCGAGGAAGGCGCCGAGACGCTGTGGGGCGTCGAGGAAGTCCAGCGCGTTGCGGGACGGCGGGGTGTCGACCACCACGAGGTCCCACTCCTTGCTGGACGCGAGCTGGCCCAGCTTCTCCATCGCCATGTACTCCTGCGTTCCCGAGAACGAGGTGGCGACGGTCTGATAGAAGGGATTGGCGAGAATCTGCTGCGCCTTCTCCGGCGTGGAATGCTCGATCACCATCTCGTCGAACGTGCGGCGCATGTTGAGCATCATCGCGTGGAGTTCACCCGTGGCACCGGGTCCGAGCTGCACCGGCTGCGGCGAGTTGTCGAGCTCTTGAACCCCGAGAGCCTGGGCGAGCCTGCGGGCCGGATCGATGGTCAGCACGACCACCTTCCTTCCGCGTTCCGCCGCCCGCAGCGCCAGCGACGCAGCCGTCGTGGTCTTGCCGACCCCACCGGCTCCGCAGCACACCACGATCCGGGTGGCCGGGCTCTCGAGAATGCCGGCCATGTCGAGGGCGGGAGCGGTTCGACGCCGCTCGTGTTCCATCGTCTGGGTCATCGGACACCCTGTTCCGTCAGAAATTCCGCGAGTTCGTACAACCCGCCCAGGTCCACACCGTCGGCGAGGGAGGGAAGGTGCAGCCGCGCCCCGTCCACTTCGCTGAGCTGTCCGGCACTCTCCTGCTGGGCTTCGAGTACCGAGGCGTGCTCGATGGTCTCGGTCAGCAGTCCGGCAAAGTCCTCGTCGGTCACCGTGATTCCGCTCTTCTCCAGCCCCGTACGAACGGCGTCTGCGTCGATGCGTCCCTTCGCGACCTCCGCCAAGGTCTCGTCCGGAAGGAACTGCGGGCTCGTCCGGTTCACGATGATGGTTCCCAAGCGGAGATCGGCCCGGGCGAGTTCTTCAGCCGCGTCCGCCGTCTCCTGCACAGGCAGTGCCTCGAGCAGCGCGACCAGATGCACCACGGTGTCGTCCGAATGAAGCAGCCGCACCACGCCTTCGCTCTGCGAGCGAACCGGGCCGCCCTTCGCGAGGTCAGCCATTGCCTTGGTGACGTCGAGGAAATTGCTGATGCGACCCGTCGGGGGAGCGTCGACGACCACGGCGTCGTAGACCCGCCGTCCGGACTTGTCGGTGCGCACGACGCATTCCTTGATCTTGCCCGTCAGCAGCACGTCGCGAAGTCCGGGCGCGATGGTGGTGGCGAATTCGATGGCACCGAATCTGCGCATCGCCCTGCCCGCGAAGCCGAGGTTGTAGAACATCTCGAGATACTCGAGGAAGGCGGTCTCGATGTCGATGGCCAGCGCCATCACCTCGCCGCCCCCTTCGGCCGCCGCGACCTTCGTCTCCTGCGGCGGCAGTGGAGGCACGTCGAAGAGCTGGGCGATGCCCTGCCTGCCCTCGACTTCGACCAACAGCACACGACGTCCGCCCTCCGCCAGTGCGAGGGCCAACGCGGCGGCGACCGTGGACTTTCCGGTGCCACCTTTTCCGGACACGAAGTGCAGCCGCGCTCGCGCCGCCTTCTCTGGCCATGTCGGGGTGAACTGCTCTGGGGATGCAACCACGCGTCGAGCCTATAAGTCTGGGAGCCGGGATGTGCGGGGGATAGGCTCACCGGCATGAGTGAATTGACTTCCTGGGAGTACGCCACCGTTCCGCTGCTCACACACGCCACCAAGCAGATCCTCGACCAGTGGGGAACCGACGGCTGGGAACTGGTCACGGTTCTCCCCGGGCCCACCGGTGAGCAGCACGTTGCGTACCTGAAGCGTCCGAAGGGCTGAGAGCGTGACGGAAACACAGAACTGGTCGGCCCGCCTGACCGAGCTGGGCGTGACGCTGCCGCCCGTCGTGCCACCGGTCGCCGCCTACGTCCCGGCCCTGCGCACCGGCAACTACGTGTACACCTCGGGACAGCTGCCGATCGTCGACGGCAGGCTCACCACCAAGGGCAAGGTCGGCGCCGACGTGTCGGACGACGACGCCAAAGCGGGAGCGCGCACGTGTGCACTCAATGCGCTGGCGGCAATCGACGCGCTGGTGGGCATCGACTCCGTGGTGCGCATCATCAAGGTCGTCGGCTTCGTCGCGTCCGCCGAGGGATTCACCGGTCAGCCCGGCGTCGTGAACGGCGCATCCGAGTTCTTCGGTGAGATCTTCGGTGAGGCCGGCGCGCACGCCCGGTCCGCTGTCGGTGTCGCGGAACTGCCCCTCGGTGCGCCCGTCGAGGTGGAAGTCATCGCCGAAGTGCGGACGGAAGCGTAAAGCGATGACGCTTGCCCATCCCGCCTACGGGCAGGTCCGTGCAGTCACCCCGATCGTCTCGGTCGTGCTCGAGAACAATCCCGGCATGATGACGCTCGACGGCACGAACACCTGGATCCTGCGAGCACCGGGTCGGGACGAGTGCGTGGTGGTGGATCCGGGCGATCAGGACGAAGAGCACCTCGCCCGGGTCGCCGCCCTCGGTCCCGTCGCCGTGACGTTGATCACCCATCGTCACGTCGATCACACCGGCGGGGTGCAGCGTTTCTTCGAACTGACCGGAGCCCCGGTGCGTTCGGTCGACCCCGAGTTCCTCCGCGGAGGCGGGGAGCCGCTCGTCGACGGCGAGATCATCGACGTCGCCGGGCTCACCATCAGGGTTGTCGCGACACCGGGTCATACCCGTGACTCGGTGTCCTTCACGGTCGAAGGCGAAGGCACGGTCCTCACTGGGGACACGATCCTCGGGCGCGGCACCACAGTCCTCGACGACTCGGACGGCGACCTCGGCGACTATCTGTCTTCGCTGCGTCGTCTACTCGACCTCGGGCCCGGTCACCGCGTCATGCCCGGCCACGGACCCGAGTTGCCCGACTTGCACACCGTCGCCCGGCAGTACCTCGATCATCGTGAGGAGCGTCTCGCTCAGGTTCAGGCAGCGATCGCGGACCTGGGCGAGGAAGCCACGGCCAGGGAGGTGGTCGAGCACGTGTACTCGGACGTCGATCCGCAGCTGTGGCCGGCGGCCGAGAAGTCGGTCAACGTGCAGCTCGCCTACTTGCGGGCGCCCAACTGAGAAACGCTTCGGCCACCCCCGATCGCAGGGGTGGCCGAAGCGTTGTCGAGCGTGAAAGCTACCGGGCGCGACGCGCCAGACGCTCGGAGTCGGAGATCAGCACGCTCTTGCCTTCGAGACGCAGCCAGCCGCGGTGTGCGAAGTCCGCGAGCGCCTTGTTGACCGTCTCGCGGGAGGCGCCGACGAGCTGGGCGATCTCCTCCTGCGTGAGGTCGTGCGTGACGCGCAGCGAACCGGCTTCCTGCGTGCCGAACCGCTGAGCGAGCTGTAGCAGGGCCTTGGCGACACGGCCGGGAACGTCCGTGAAGATCAGGTCGGCAAGGTTGTTGTTGGTGCGCCGCAGACGGCGCGCGAGCACCCGGAGGAGCTGTTCGGCGATCTCGGGACGATGGTCGATCCACGCCTTGAGTGCTTCGCGATCCATGCTCACGGCGCGAACCTCGGTCACCGTCGTCGCGGTGGACGTACGCGGGCCGGGGTCGAAGATGGACAGTTCGCCGAACATGTCCGACGGCCCCATGATCGTGAGCAGGTTCTCGCGGCCGTCCGGTGAGCGGCGGCCGATCTTCACCTTGCCCGAGACGATGATGTACAGGCGGTCACCGGGCTCACCTTCGTTGAAGATGACATGTCCGCGGGGGAAGTCGACAGGCTGCAGCTGCTTCGTCAGCGCCGCTACTGCTGAGGGCTCGACTCCTTGGAAGATGCCGGCTCTTGCCAGGACGTCGTCCACGTGCGCTCCTTGGGAATATTCGTTCGTCTGTAGTCATATTGTGCGCGATTTGCTGCACGGCGACGGCGCCCCGGTCATCGGCGGCGTGTCGCTGTGCAACAGGTACGGCTCTGAAGTCTACGTTGAGACGGCTCGGTCTGAGTGACCGATACCACGCAAGTCGGAAAAGTTGACCGTACGTATGTGCTCCGAAACACATTCTCCGGTGGTCAGCTGGCGCGACGTGAGCCGACTTCCGTCACCGCAGCGTCGTCGCTGTCGAACCGCGAGTGCCCTCTGCGCCGCCGGTGGAAGCGGGCAAGGGCATGCGGGAATCCCTCATGTGCCAGGGTGGCCACTTCGTCGTGACTTGCCTGGTCGAGAAACTCTTCCACCTCTTGCTGCCGAACGGTGAGCCGGCGGAGCCGGAACTCCACACGTTCCATGGCCAGCGCAAACAGCATCAGCAGCACTGGGAAGAGGACCACAGCGAGACCTTGCATACCGGGTAGTAAACACTGCGAATGTCTCAGATGCGACACAGCGGCGATTCGGATTGCGGCCATGTCCGTAGAGTTGGACCCGTGCATGTGACCCCCAGTGACGGCTCCAGTCCGCGTGGACGCGCCCGTTCCCGGGCCGCGAATCAGGAGGAATCCCGGCTCGGCCTCGTGCGACGCGCCCGGAGGATGAACCGCCGCCTCGCGGAGGCTTTCCCGCACGTCTATTGCGAGCTCGACTTCACCACTCCACTGGAACTCGCGGTCGCGACCATCCTCTCCGCGCAGTGCACCGATGTGCGGGTCAACATGACGACGCCGGCGTTGTTCGCCCGCTACCCGGACGCGAAGGCGTATGCGGAAGCCGACCGCACGGAACTCGAGGAGTACATCCGGTCCACCGGTTTCTACCGCAACAAGGCGACGTCGCTGATCGGCCTCGGGCAGGCTCTGCTCGAGCATCACGACGGAGAGGTTCCGAACACCCTGAAGGAACTGGTGAAGCTTCCCGGTATCGGCCGCAAGACCGCCAACGTGATTCTGGGCAACGCCTTCGATGTCCCGGGCATCACCGTCGACACTCACTTCGGTCGGCTGGTCCGGCGCTGGCAATGGACCGACGAGGAGGATCCCGTCAAGGTCGAGCACGCGGTCGGGGCAATCATCGAACGCAAGGAATGGACTCTGCTGTCCCACCGGGTGATTTTCCACGGTCGGCGCGTCTGCCATGCCCGCAAGCCGGCATGTGGCGTGTGTGTACTGGCCAAGGACTGTCCGTCGTACGGTCTGGGCCCGGTCGACCCCGACGTCGCTGCCGAGCTGGTGCGCGGACCGGAGACCGAGCATCTGCTTCGTCTGGCCGGCCGGTGAGGATCGATACGAGTGTCTAGTGCAGCGCGGTGGAGTGTGGCCGCCCTCGTCGTTGTTGCAGCTCTCGTCGTCGCGATCTGGCCGCGCGGGAACGATGCGCAGGCGCCGTCGTACGAGGACCGTTTCGGTCCGGGCGGAAGTACGCCGATGTCCGTTGGCGCCGATCCGGGCGCCCTCTCCGCGCTGCGTTCGGATGCGGCGCTCGAGCCCTGTCCCGCACCCTCCTCGGCGCCCGCTGCCGACTCGGTATTGGCCGGCATCACGCTCGAATGCGTGGGTGACGGCAGCGGGGTCGATCTCGCATCCGCTCTCGCCGGCCGGCCTGCGCTATTGAACCTGTGGGCGTACTGGTGTGGTCCCTGCGCGGAGGAGCTGCCCTACATGCAGCAGTTTTCCGATCGGGCCGGTGACGCCGTTACCGTCCTTACCGTGCACACCGATCCCCAGCAGGCCAGCGCATTGTCGCGGCTCGTCGACTACTCCGTCACCTTGCCCGGTGTGCAGGACGCTGACGGGCGGGTCGCCGCTGCGGTGGGGGCGCCCGCGGTCCTGCCTGTGTCCGTGCTGATCCGGCCCGACGGCAGCGTGGCGAAAATCCTGCCGCAGCCATTCCGCAGTGTCGAGGAGATCGCCGTCGCCGTCGAGCAGAACCTGGGGGTTGCGGCATGACCGCGTCCGTCGACGGCGCAGCCGTTCCGACCTGGTTGCGTGAGGTCGTGCGGCGCACACCGGCCGACCCGCATCGCATCAATCCGGTCCTGAATCGGCGTGCCCCCAGCGGGGCAGCCACGCGCGAGGCTGCGGTACTCGTGTTGTTCGGCGGTCCTGCCGAGGCAGACCCCCTGATGTCCGGGGGACTGCCCGCGGGCGCCGACGTCCTGCTCACCCAGCGCGCGGCCACCATGCGTCAGCACAGTGGGCAAGTCGCGTTTCCGGGCGGTGCCAGCGATCCCGGCGACGACGGTCCCATCGCGACAGCTCTGCGCGAGGCGCAGGAGGAGACGGGGCTGGATCCGGCCGGGGTGCAGCCGCTCGCCGTTCTGGAACAGATTTTCGTCCCGCCGTCCGGCTTCGAGGTCACCCCGGTTCTTGCGTACTGGGAGAAGCCGAGCGCAGTGGGAGTCGTCGATCCGGCGGAGGCGGCGCGGGTGGCACGGGTTCCGCTGCACACCCTGATCGACCCGCGGAACCGGTTCCAGGTGCGCCACCCCGCCGGTTACCAGGGTCCGGCATTTTCGGCCGACGGCATGCTGGTGTGGGGATTCACGGCGGGCATCCTTGCGGCGTTGTTCGCGATCTCGGGCTGGGAACAGGAGTGGGACCGCCGGGACATCCGGGACCTCGACACCGTCCTGGCCGAAATGGAGAACGACATCGACGACGACCATCTGCCTCACAAGCACGGACATCGGGTGGGTGAGCGATGACGGGGTCGCGCTGGATCGATCTGGCGATCGTGTTGATCGCGCTCATAGCGGCCAGCTCCGGTTGGAGGCAGGGTGCGGTGGCGTCGGTACTCGCCTTCGTCGGTGTGCTGCTCGGTGCGGTCGCAGGCATCCTCATCGCCCCGCACGTGCTGGTGCACGTCGACGAGGGACGCGGCCGGGTGCTCGTCGGCATTGCGTTGATCGTGGTGCTGGTGATCATCGGGGAAGTGGCGGGCATGGTCCTGGGCCGAGCCGCCCGCGGCAGTATGCACAGTCCGGCGGCGCGCTCCGTCGACAGCGTCATCGGTGCCTGTGTGCAGGCGGTCGCGGTATTCGTGGCGGCGTGGCTGTTGGCCATCCCGCTGACGTCCTCGTCTCAACCGCAACTCGCAGCCGCGGTGCGCGGCTCGAGCGTGCTCGAGACCGTCGACAACCTTGCACCGGCGTGGATGCGCCAACTCCCCACCGAGTTCTCCGCGCTACTCGACACCTCCGGCCTTCCGGACGTCATCGGTCCGTTCGGACGCACCCCGATCACCACGGTCGATCCGCCCGACGCCGGTGTTCTCGAGAGCCCGGTGGCGTCCTCCCTGCAGTCCAGCGTGCTCCGTATCCGGGGTGTGGCGCCCAGTTGTCAGCGTGCGCTCGAGGGATCCGGCTTCGTGGTCGCGCCGGAACGGGTGATGACCAACGCGCACGTCGTGGCGGGCACGGCGGGAATCGTCGTGGACACCGCAGACGGACCTCTGGACGCCGAGGTGGTGCTGTTCGACCCGTCGACTGACGTGGCCGTTCTCGAGGTACCGGGTCTCGACGCTCCCGTGCTGAACTTCGCGCCGGAGCCGGGACGAACAGGTGACAGTGCGCTGGTTCTCGGATACCCGGGCGGCGGGTCCTACACGGCCAGTGCCGCGCGGATACGCGAGATCCTCGACCTCAGCGGTCCTGACATCTACCGGGCCGGAACGGTTCAGCGCGAGGTGTACACGGTGCGCGGGTCCATCCGGCAGGGCAACTCGGGTGGACCGCTCGTCGACGGTGAGGGCATGGTGCTCGGGGTGGTCTTCGGCGCCGCGGTAGACAACAGTGACACCGGCTTCGTTCTCACCGCCGCCGAGGTGTCGCGCCAGCTGGAGACGGCGTCCGGCGCGACCGCCGCAGTGGACACCGGAAGCTGCATCCTCTGAGCGAGCCCTACACGCGGCGCGTCGAGACCAGCCCCTGCAGGGCGGAGTTCACTCGCTCGGGCGCTTCCCAGTGCGCGTAGTGCCCGACACCGGGAATCGTGTCGAGCTGCTGTGTGGGGGCGAAGCGACGGCTGCGCCGCACGGTGTCGGCGAGCACGTAGGGGTCGAGGTCACCGTGGAGGTGGAGTACGGGTATCCGCAGCGTTTGATCCATCGAGGCCATGAACCGGCGGCCGTCCGGGCGGAACTGGCTACGGAACGCCCACCGCTGATATTCCAATGTGCAGTGCGCGGAGCCGGGAATCTGGATCGCCGATCGCATCCGGGACATCACGAGGTCGAATTCCGGAGACTTCGGCCACGCCGGCCCCGACCGTTCGACGATCACACGCTCGACTTCGGCCCCACCGTCACGCGTGAGCCGCCGTTCGGGCCGCCACGGCAACTGGTAGGACACGAACGGGGGCAGAACGGCCTTGCGTTGGTGACGGTCGCGAAGAACCGCCTGCTTCAGGGCGATCGGGTGTGGGGAGCTGATCAGTGCGATCGACCGCACCAGACGCGCGTGGAGCACCGCGGTAGCCCAGCAGACCAAGCCGCCGTCGGCGTGCCCCACCAGCGTGGCCTCGCTGTAGCCCATCGCCCGGATCAGGCCCGCGATGTCACCGGCCAGGGTCCAGCCGTCATAGCCGCGGGGAGGTTTGTCGGAGTCGCCGTAACCGCGGAGGTCGACGGCCACGGCGCGGACACCCTCGTCGGACAAGGCGATCAGCTGATGTCGCCACGACCACCAGAAGTCCGCGAATCCGTGCAGCAGGACGACGAGCGGCGCATCCGGGGCGGATGCGCCGACCTCGACGGTGTGGAAACGGATTCCGTTGGCATGGATGTCACGGTGAATCCACGGGCCGTCGAAACGGACGGTTGACGGATCGGGTGGCGCCACCGGACGGAACTATCGTGCGTGTCGTCCGCTGGGAGACGCGAGGTGGGCCTCCGCATCGGAGTACGACGTCGGGAGCACGGATCTGGCCTGCTTGAGGGAATCGATCGTCTTTTCCGGTGCACGTAGTTTGCGGACCCGCAGATAGCCGAGCAGACCCAGAATCGCCGTGACGACGACCATGATCAGGAAGACGATGAGGAAGGCCAGCCAGCGTGCAATCCAGACGTCGAGGAGTTCGGCGAGGAAAAAGAAGAAGAAGAACGAGCTGAACAGCAGCACGGTGAACGCGAGAATGAAGAACAGACTGCCCTGCAGACCCTTCTTGACCTCGCCGGTCACCTCGGCCTTCGCGAGCTCCACCTCGGCGCGCACGAGCGTGGACACCTGCGCGGTTGCGTGCTTGACCAGCGTGCCGAGGGTCACCTCGCCGGACGGTGAAATGTCCGCGTCGGTGAGCGGGATCGACGACACCGTGTTCGGCACCCCGTCTCCCGTGTAACGCGGGCTGTCTCCCTTGCCGTGAGTGATGCTCACTTGTCGACCCCTCCAGGTAGCTCTTGCACGTCCGAGTCTTCGTTCTGGCCATGTGTGCCCGACACCGTCGTCACAGTAACTGCCGACGATGTCACGAGCAGCCCGACCTTCATCGCGTCGGCCGTGCTGCCGTCACCGATTCCCGCGTTTGCGAGATTCGCTACGAGAAGGCTAGCGGTCAGTGGGCTGCCCGGGTGTAGGCGGCTCCGCCGCCCGTGCGCCTTTCTGGTAGTGGGAGCTACCAAAAAGGCGCACGGGGCGCGAAGCGCCCTACTTGCCGCGGATGGCGTCGAAGACCTTGGGGTCGACGAGGGTGGAGGTGTCGCCGAGGTCGCGACCTTCGGCGATGTCCTTGAGCAGGCGACGCATGATCTTGCCGGAGCGGGTCTTGGGTAGTTCCGGGACGACGGTGATCTGCCGCGGCTTCGCGATGGGGCTGATTTCCCGCGCGACCTCGGCTTTGAGTTCGGCGATCAGGTCGTCGCCGGTGTTCTCGACGCCTTCGCGGAGGATGACGAACGCGACGATGCCCTGGCCGGTGGTCTCGTCGGCGGCTCCGACGACGGCGGCTTCGGCGACTCCGTGGTGTCCGACGAGGGCGGATTCGACCTCGGAGGTGGAGATGCGGTGGCCGGAAACGTTCATGACGTCGTCGACGCGGCCGAGGACCCACAGGGCGCCGTCTTCGTCGTACTTGGCGCCGTCACCGGCGAAGTACCAGCCCTGATCGGGGTAGCGGGACCAGTAGGTGTCGCGGTAGCGGTCCATGTCGCCCCAGATACCGCGCAGCATCGCCGGCCACGGCTTGTCGAGCACCAGGTAGCCGGATTCGCCGTTGCCGAGTTCCTTGGCGTCGTCGTCGACGATCTTGGCGGAGATGCCGGGTAGCGGTGCCATGGCGGATCCGGGTTTGGTGGCGGTGATGCCGGGGAGCGGCGAGATCATGATCGCCCCGGTCTCGGTCTGCCACCAGGTGTCGACGATCGGTGCCGTGTTTCCGCCGATCACCTCACGGAACCACTTCCACGCCTCGGGGTTGATGGGTTCGCCGACGCTGCCGAGGAGCCGGATCGAGGACAGGTCGTGGGCGTCGGGGATCTCCCGGCCCCACTTCATGAAGGTACGCACCAGGGTGGGAGCGGTGTAGTAGATGCTGACACCGTACTTTTCGATGATCTGGAAGTGGCGGTGCTCGTCGGGGGAGTTGGGGGTGCCTTCGTAGACCACCTGGGTGACGCCGTTGGACAGCGGTCCGTAGACGATGTAGCTGTGCCCGGTGACCCAGCCGATGTCGGCGGTGCACCAGTACACGTCCTGCCCGACTTTGTGGTCGAACACGTTGTGGTGGGTGTAGGAGGCCTGGGTGAGGTAGCCGCCGGAGGTGTGGATGATGCCTTTGGGCTTTCCGGTGGTGCCGGAGGTGTAGAGGATGAACAGGGGATGTTCGGAGTCGAACGGCTTCGGCTCGTGGGTGTCGGAGGCTTTCTCGACGGTGTCGTGCCACCACAGGTCCCGGCCCTCGGCCATGTCGACGTCGATGCCGGTGCGTTTGACGACGAGCACGTTCCTGACGGATTCGGCGCCAGCATCCGTCGGATCATCGGCTGCGCCGGCCAGAGCGTCGTCGACCGAGGGTTTGAGGGGGGCCGCCTGGCCTCGGCGCCACTGGCCGTCGACGGTGACGACGAGTTTGGCTTCGGCGTCGTCGATGCGGGAGCGCAGGGCGCTGGCGGAGAAACCGGCGAAGACGACGGAATGGGTCAGGCCCAAGCGTGCACAGGCGAGCATCGTGACGATGGCCTCGGGGATCATCGGCATGTAGATGGCGACGCGGTCGCCGGGGACCAGTCCGAGGTCGCTGAAGGTGTTGGCCGCCTTGCTCACTTCGGTGAGGAGGTCGTGGTAGGTGAGGTCGCGGGTATCGCCCGGTTCGCCCTCGAAGTGGATGGCGACGCGGTCGCCGTTGCCTTCGAGGACGTGGCGGTCGACGCAGTTGAATGCGACGTTGAGCCGGCCGCCGACGAACCACTTCGCCACGGGGGCATCCGACCAGTCGAGGACCTCGGTGAATGGTGCGTGCCAGTGCAGTCGCTGCGCCTGCTTCGCCCAGAATGCGAGGCGATCGGCATCTGCCTCGGCCTGGAGTTCGGGTCCGGCGTTCGCGGTCGCGGTGAACTCGGGGCTCGGCGGGTACACCTGCGGGACGGCATCCGGCTGTGCGGATTTCTCCGTCGATCCGTTCGCCTGTGCTGCACTGGTCATTGTGGCCCGGCCTTCTTTCCAGTCTCGAAAACGGCAGTTCTAGCACGTGTGAGGGTAGTCACAAGGGCTCGGGAGCGCACCGTTGCACGAGGTTGCATGCCCGTGTTCTGCGACGATCGGTCCTTTCGGCGCGCCGGACGGTATTCCTCGGCGGCCGAACGGCCGAACTGTCCCGGTCGAAGATTCGCCGAGACGGCATTTCGACGAGATTCTGCGTCTCCGGCCCCGCGGAGCCGTAACGTGACTATCGTCGTCCCATCATTCCACCGGGGCTGGAGGACCGTTGTGCGTAGGACACGCGTGGCAACTGCTGTTCTGGCGGTGGGCATTGCAGCGGGAATGCTGTCCGCCTGCTCGTCCGGTGAATCCTCGGGCGGAGGAGGAAGCGGGATCGTCAATGCTTGGGCGGGTGAGCCGCAGAATCCTCTGATCCCCACCAATACGAGTGAGAACCAGGGCGGCCGTGTCATCGATGCCCTGTTCGCCGGCCTCGTCTCTTACGACGCCCACGGTGCAATTACCAACGAAGTGGCCGAGTCCATCGACACCACGGACGGTAAGACATTCACTGTGACGCTGAAGGACGGCTGGACCTTCACGGACGGGTCACCCGTCACGGCATCGTCGTTCGTCGACGCATGGAACTACGGCGCGCTGTCCACCAATGCGCAGCTCCAGGCGTCCTTCTTCGACCCGATCCAGGGCTACGACGAGGTGGCGGCCGAGAACCCGACGGCCCAGACGATGTCCGGACTGAAGGTGGTGGACGACACCACCTTCACGATCGAGCTGAAGCAACCGGAGTCGGCGTTCCCCGATCGACTCGGATTCGCCGCGTACTTCCCCCTGCCCCAGGTGGCGTTCGAGGACATGGCAGCGTTCGGCGAGAACCCGGTCGGAAACGGGCCGTACAAGCTGGCCGGACCCGGTGCTTGGCAGCACAACGTGCGGATCGACACCGTCACCAACCCCGATTACGACGGGAATCGGAAGCCGAAGAACGACGGTGTCGACTTCATCATGTACAACAGCCTCGACACCGCCTACACCGATCTGTTGGCCGGCAACGTCGATGTTCTCGACCAGGTTCCGCCGAGCGCAGTCACCACCTTCGAGTCGGATCTGCCCGGTCGCACCGTGAACCAGCCATCCGCGACCATCGAGACCTTCACCATTCCGGGGCGTCTGCCGCACTTCAGTGGTGAAGAAGGCACCCTCCGTCGTCAGGCCATCTCGATGGCGATCAACCGCGACCAGATCACGGAACAGATCTACAACAACACCCGTACTCCGGCTCTCGACTTCACCAGTCCGGCCATCGAGGGTTGGTCGGATTCGCTCGCCGGTAACGGCAATTTGAAGTTCGACCCCGAGGCTGCGAAAAGACTGTGGGCACAGGCCGACGCCATTGCGCCGTGGACCGGCAGTTTCGAGATCGCGTACAACGGCGACGGCGGGCACAGGGAATGGGTGGATGCCACGGCCAACAGCATCCGCAACACGCTGGGCATCGACGCGAAGGGCAAGGAATACCCGACCTTCGCTCAAATCCGGACCGAGGCCACCAACCGCACGATCCCGTCCGCATTCCGTTCGGGATGGCAGGGCGACTACCCCCAGCAGTACGGCTTCCTTGCGCAGAACTACCAGACAGGCGGCAGCTCGAACGACGGTGACTACTCCAATCCGGAGTTCGACCGGCTGCTGCGCGCATCGGCCGGCGAGGTCGATCCGGGTAAGGCTCAGGATCTGCTCGACGAGGCGCAGGAAGTTCTTCTGAGGGATCTTCCCGCTGTTCCCACGTGGTACCGCAATGCCGCGAGCGGCTGGTCGGAGAACGTGTCGAACGTGACGATCGACTGGAAAGGTATCCCGATGTATTCGGACATCGAGAAGAACTGACACCGGAGTCGCCGACGGGGTGGGGCGAGCTTCCGCCGTCGCCGGCCTGCGGAGAGGATGGGACCCGATGCTCTGGTACATCGGCCGCCGTGTGCTCCAGATGATTCCTGTGTTCCTCGGGTCGACCTTCCTGATCTACGCGATGGTGTTTCTCCTGCCCGGTGACCCGATCGCCGCGCTCGCCGGCGACAAGGCGCTGAGTCCCGCCGTCACAGCCCAGCTCCGCGCCCGATACCACCTCGATCAACCGTTCCTGATGCAGTACTTCCTCTATCTCGAAGGCATCTTCACTCTCGACTTCGGCACATCCTTCTCGGGTCGTCCGGTCAGCGAGGTTCTGGCGCAGGCATTTCCGATCACCATCAAGCTGTCTCTGATGGCACTGGCCATCGAAGGGCTCTTCGGAATCGGCTTCGGGCTGTTTGCGGGACTGCACAAGGGCGGCGTCTTCGACAGCACCGTGTTGCTGGTCAGCCTCGTGATCATCGCGGTCCCGATCTTCGTCATCGGGTTCCTTGCCCAGTTCTTCATCGGGGTGAAGTGGGGATGGGTGCCGCCGACGGTGGGGGGCAATACCAGCTTCGTCAATCTTCTGCTCCCGGCCTTCGTGCTCGGGTCGGTGTCTTTCGCGTACGTGCTGCGGCTCACCCGCACCTCGGTGGCCGAGAATCTGACGGCCGACTACGTGAGAACAGCTACCGCCAAGGGGCTTTCGCGGCGCAGAGTCGTGCAGGTGCATGTATTGCGGAACTCGCTCATCCCTGTCGTGACCTTCCTGGGTGCCGACCTCGCCACCTTGATGGGTGGGGCGATCGTCACCGAGGGCATCTTCAACATCAACGGAGTCGGCGGCACGATTTACCAGGCGGTCACCCGGGGGGAGGCGCCCACGGTCGTTTCGTTCGTCACCGTCTTGATCGTCATCTACCTGCTGGCCAACCTGATCGTCGATCTCCTGTACGCCGCACTCGATCCGAGGATCCGTTATGTCTGAGAAAGTGGTCAACGACGAGTCGCCCCGGACCGGAGACCGGAAGATTCGCCAATCACACTTCGTCGCTCCCGAGGAGGTCGCGCCGCCGGGGGAGACCGACACCGTGTCCCTCGATCAGCCGCCCACGAGTGTGTGGTCGGATGCCTGGCGCGATCTTCGTCGACGTCCCTTGTTCGTGGTGGCGTCCGTCATCATTCTCGTCGTCATCGCGGTAGCCGCCTTCCCGAGCCTGTTCACCGGCACCGACCCACGGTTCTGCGACCTTGCGTTCAGCATGCGCGGCCCGTCCTCCGGCCACTGGTTCGGTTTCGACAAGCAGGGATGTGACATCTATTCCCGCACCATCTACGGGGCCCGCGCGTCGGTGCTGGTCGGCGTGGGGGTCACCACGATCGTCTTACTTGTCGGCGTCGTATTCGGCTCCCTCGCCGGATATTACGGAGGCTGGGCCGATTCGTTGCTGTCGCGGGTAACCGACATCTTCTTCGGTGTCCCGCTCATTCTCGCTGCTATCGTTCTCATGCAGTTGTTCGCGAATCGCAGTATCTGGACGCTGATCGTCGTACTCGCCCTCTTCGGCTGGCCCCAAATGGCGAGAATCGCTCGCGGGGCGGTCCTCTCGGCCAAGAACAACGACTATGTGATGGCGTCGAGGGCGCTCGGCGTCTCGAACTTCCGGACGCTGCTGCGTCATATCCTGCCGAATTCCCTGGCGCCGATCATTGTCATCGCGACCATCTCGCTGGGTGTCTACATCGTGGCCGAGGCGACGCTGTCGTTCCTGGGTATCGGCCTCCCGTCCTCCGAGATCTCGTGGGGCGGAGATATCAGCACTGCGCAGGTGACACTCCGTCAAGGGTCGGCGATTTTGTTCTACCCGGCTGCCGCGCTGGCGATTACGGTGCTCGGCTTCATCATGATGGGCGACGCTCTCCGGGATGCGCTCGACCCCAGGGCGCGGAAGCGGTGAGCGTGATGTCCCCGAATGAAACCACCGGACCGATGGCTACGGCCGACGAGGCGCCGCTGCTCGATATCCGAGACCTGGAGGTCACCTTCGCGTCCCGTTCGGGTTCGGTTCCGGCGGTGCGCGGGGTGAGTCTTACCGTGTATCCGGGGCAGACGGTGGCGATCGTCGGTGAGTCGGGGTCGGGAAAGTCCACGATCGCTCACGCCGTCATCGATCTGCTGCCCGGTACGGGGAAGGTCACCGGCGGCCGGATTCTCTTCGCAGGACGTGACCTGGCCGCTGCCCCGGAGCGAGACTTCGTCGCCTTGCGTGGACAGAAGATCGGCCTCGTTCCGCAGGACCCGATGTCCAACCTCAATCCGGTGTGGAAGGTGGGCTTCCAGATCCGGGAGGCACTGTCGGCCAACGGGATCGCGCAGGGGAAGGCCGCGAGGATCCGCGCGGCCGAACTCCTCGAAGAGGCCGGGCTCGCCGATGCCGAAGACCGGTTGGGGCAGTATCCACACGAGTTCTCGGGTGGCATGCGCCAGCGGGCGCTCATCGCCATCGGACTGTCGGCCCGCCCGCAGTTGCTCATCGCCGACGAACCGACGTCGGCCCTCGACGTCACCGTCCAGCGACAGATACTCGATCACCTGGACGGGCTCACCAGTGAGCTGGGGACGGCAGTACTCCTCATCACCCACGACCTCGGTCTCGCGGCCGAGCGGGCGGAGCATCTCGTCGTGATGAGCAAGGGCCGCGTCGTGGAGTCCGGGCCTGCCCTCGAGATCCTGCAGCGCCCGCAACACCCCTATACGCAGAAACTCGTCACCGCAGCGCCCTCGCTGGCCTCCCAGCGACGCAGCTCTTCGCTCGCGCGGGCCGACATCCGGGATCAGGCACTCGAGGTGGTCGGTGAGGCGGAGCAGCACGGTGCGCTCGAGGGCAAGTTCGGTGAGGTCACCGATGATGTGGTGGTGGTGACCCGACTGAACAAAGTCTTCACCATCCGTCACGGTTTACGGAGATCCACCGAGTTCAAGGCCGTCGACGACGTCTCGTTCGCGGTCCGCCGGGGAACGACGACCGCCCTCGTCGGTGAGTCCGGGTCGGGCAAGTCGACCGTGGCGCACATGGTGCTCGGACTGTTGGCCCCGACGTCGGGACACGTGGTCTTCGACGGTAAGGATGTCGCGACGCTCGACCGGAGGGAGACGCTGGCTTTCCGGCGCCGCGTACAACCCATCTTCCAGAATCCGTACGGCACCCTCGACCCGATGTACTCCATCTTCCGCACCATCGAAGAACCTCTGCGCACGCACAAGGTGGGTACCCGCAAGGAGCGGGAGGCCCGGGTGCGGGACCTGCTGGACAAGGTCGCGTTGCCTGCGTCGGTGATGCGGAGATTCCCGAACGAGCTTTCCGGCGGGCAGCGCCAGCGTGTGGCGATCGCCCGTGCGCTGGCGCTGCAACCCGAGATGGTGGTGTGTGACGAGGCGGTGTCGGCGCTGGACGTGCTGGTACAGGATCAGATCCTCACCCTGCTCAACGACCTGCAGGCAGAACTGGGGTTGACGTACCTGTTCATCACTCACGACCTGGCGGTGGTGCGGCAGATCGCTGACGACGTCGTGGTCATGTCGGCGGGCGCCATCGTAGAGAAGGCCACTACCGACGAGGTGTTTCGCTCGCCCAAGGCGGCCTATACGCGGAAACTGCTCGCGGCCATCCCGGGTGGATCGATCCGGCTCGGCGCCTGAGGACGACTCGGTGCCGGGTAGCGTTCTCAGACGTGAGTGACCCGTTGCAACCCCTCGTCGACCTTCCCGGTGTCCGCGACGCCGCCGACCGTGCGCGCGACGCGCTCGGGGAGGTGCATCGCCACAAGACCAACCGCCGTGGTTGGCCGACCACGGCGGCGGAGGCAGCCGTCCGGGCTGCTCGCGCGTCGGCCTCACTCGACGGTGGACGCACGGAACTGCCGGCGCCGGGCGAGGTCGCGGATCCGATCCTGTCGGGTGCACTGCGTGTCGGTCAGGCGCTCGACGGGGATGCGCTGGGTCTACTGCAGTCGACGTGGCAGCGCGCTCCGCTGCAAGCGCTCGCGAGGCTTCACCTCCTCGCCGCCGCAGACCTCGTGGAGGATCCGGAGCTGCTGGGCAGGCCCCGCCCGGCCGCCGGGGTGGCCGAGCGGTTGGATGGTCTCGCGCAACTCGTCACCGGAGAGACAACGGCGCCGGCGCCGGTCCTTGCCGCGGTAGTGCACGGCGAACTGTTGGCATTGAAGCCCTTCGGTGTCGGCGACGGTGTCGTCGCCCGAGCGGCATCACGGTTGGTGTGCGTGTCCAGCGGCCTCGACCCCCACAACCTCGGTGTGCCGGAAGTGAGCTGGTTTCGCCGCCAGCAGGCGTACCGCAACGGGATCGGCGCCTTCGCATCCGGTGCCGCGGAGGGGGTCGGCAGCTGGGTGATCCTGTGCTGTGGGGCGCTGGAGGCAGGTGCGCGGGAGGCGATGTCCATCGCCGAGGCGGCAGCGACCTGACCCGAGCGCCACACGAAACGGGCGGCGCTGCCGACTCTCGTCGACTTCGCCGCCCGTCAGCGCGGACTACCGGTTACCAAGCGTGCTCGGTGGGTTGTGTGGGTGGCCTCGGCGAGAGTTCGACGATCGTCGGGTCGTCCCTGCAACCGGTGCAGGGTCCTTGCCGATGAAACGCGAGTCTCGCAGGCCCACAACGCTTCTGCCCTTATAGTGGCTTGTGCTCCGCGTGGGTACCTAGTGCCCGTGCCGGGAATCGCGGTCGGGAGATCGATCCTTCTCTTCCGGGTCGATCTTGGCCTTCCGTTCTTCCGTAACTCCTTTGTACCCCGTGACCCACCTCACAGCAAGTGTCAAATTCGGTTTGTGGCCGTGTCGGGTGTTGTCACCCGTCAGCGCCTGCGGCGCATTACTCCGTAGGTGAATGCGCCAGCCACGAGGGCGCCGATGCTGACCGCTGCGGTGGTGGCGACCGTCGTCGCCGACGGGGACTGGAGGCGCGCCCGGAGGGACACCGGATTGGAGAAAGTCAGTATGGGCCAACCGTTTCCGGACGCTACTTTTCGTAGGGCACGGTCGGGATTGACCGCGGTCGGGTGCCCCACCGCCGTCAACATGGGAAGGTCGGTGACGGAGTCGGAATAGGCATAACAGGACGACAGGTTGTAGCCGTTCTTCTCGGCCAGTTCGACGATGGCTTCCACTTTTCCTTCGCCGTAGCAGTAGAACTCAACCTCGCCCGTGTAGAGCCCTTCCTTCACGGCCATGCGCGTGGCGATGCTGCGGGTAGCTCCCAACGCTTCGGCGATCGGTGTCACCACCTCCTCGCCCGACGCCGACACCACGACCACGTCGTGGCCCCGCAGCTTGTGATCCGCCATGAGGTCGGCGGCCTCGGCGAACACGAGGGGGTCGACGATGTCGTGCAGTGTCTCGGCGACGACGGCCCGGACCTGTTCCACATTCCACCCCGTGCACATGCTCGTCAGGTAGGCACGCATGCGCTCCATCTGATCGTGGTCGGCCCCGGACAGAAGGAACAGGAACTGGGCGTAGCTGCTCTTGAGGACGGACCGCCGGTTGATGAGACCTTGGTCGAAGAACGGCCTGCTGAACGCGAGGGTGCTCGATTTGGCGATGATCGTTTTGTCGAGGTCGAAAAATGCGGCCACTCGACCCGTCTCGGTGTGTCGACCTGTCTTTGCACTTATCTGTGGCTTCACGGTCACAGCTGCCAGGATATGCGCTGTTCGGGAGGGAAGCTGTGTTCCGGACGCCACCGCGAGTGGCCTCGAAACATTCGTGCGACACGGCACAATCGTTCGACAGTTGAACTTGCAAATACACATCCGGGGAGGTGTACTATCAAAGATGTCCGGATTTGATTCGGACATGTTCAGCCCGACCCCCCGGGGCTGAACGCCGACGACCCTCGCCTCCTCCCCCCCTGGCGAGGGTCGTCCTCTGTCTGCAGCAGGTATGGATTTCGCGGCAGATGCGGCCAGGATTCTCCGATACGTAATGGTACGCACGTACCTATTTCTATCCACAGGGCCGAAGTTGTCCACAGATCGTTCTGTGCCCCTTTCGCGCATATGCGGTGCCGGGCACGCTCACTGCATGGACACGGACATCGGTGGCGAAGTGCTGGTTCTGATCGAAGACCCTGCACTGCTGCACAGCATTCGGCGGGTCGCCGCCGCGGCGGACCGCAGGATCGACGAAGCCGAGGTCGCCGATGCGCACCACACCTGGGGGAATGCTCCCCTCGTCGTACTCGACACCCGGGCCGCCATCGCGTGTCACCGCCTCCCTCGCCGACGTCGGGTGGTGTTGCTGTGTGACGGAACGCCGGGGATCGACGAATGGCGGATCGCGACCGCGATCGGTGCGGAGCACGTCCTCGCGGTACCTGAGGACGAAGCCACTCTGGTCACGGTGCTCGGTGAGCAGCCTCAAAAGCCGGAGGCGGACGGCAGCGTCGTCGCTGTCGTCGGAGGCTGCGGTGGTGCCGGTGCGTCCACCATGGCAACGGCGGTAGCCCTGTGTGCCGCCACCGGTGCGCAAGCGGAAACGACACTGCTGGTGGACACCGACGCGTGGGGGTCGGGTCTGGACGTGCTCCTCGGCCTCGAGGACGTCCCCGGCCTGAGGTGGTCGGGCCTGTCGATCGAGGGTGGACGGATTTCGTCCGACGCACTCCGAGACGCGCTCCCCGCACGCGGCGAGCACTTACGGGTTCTGTCCTGCAGTCGCAGCGGCCACGGAAGCTCGGGGCCCACACCGGCAGCGGCACGCGCAGTGATCGAGGCGAGTCGGTACGCCGGGAATCTCGTCGTATGCGACGCGTCGAGATTTCCGGGACCGGTCACCGAAACGGTCTTCGAACTGGCGGATCTGGTAGTCCTCGTCGTGCCGGCGACCGTCCGTGCCTGCATCGCTGCCGGCAAGGTCGCGCAGTGGATTGCCGAGCGAAACCCGAACCAGGGCGTCGTGGTGCGCGGCCCGGCGCCGGGAGGTCTGCGGGGCGCGGATGTGGCGGAGGTGCTCGAACTCCCTCTGATCGCGTCCATGCGCGCCGAGCGCTCCCTCACCGCAATGCTCGAACACGGCGGCTTGAAACCCGGCCGGCGCTCAGCGCTCATCGCCGCGGCATCGGCGATCCTCGACACGGCGGCCGAGAGGCCGCGTTCACGGGAGTGGGCGGCGTGAGTTCCCTCGTCACGCCCGACCTCCTCGACCGGGTCCGCGAACGCCTCGCCCACACCTCGGGGGAGCCGACCCCGGCAACGGTCGCTGCCGCCATCCGGACCGAGTCCGGTGGTGTACTGGGTGACACGGATCTTCTCGGTGCGTTGCGCGTGCTGATGACCGAGCTGACGGGTGCCGGTCCCCTCGAGTCCCTGCTCACGCGTCCCGGCGTCGCGGATGTCCTCGTCACTGCTCCCGACGAGGTGTGGGTCGATCAGGGTCGCGGTCTCGAACGCACCGACGTACGGTTCGCCGACGAGGCGGCGGTACGCAGACTCGCTCAACGCCTCGCCCTGTCAGCCGGTCGCCGGCTCGACGACGCGCAGCCCTGGGTCGACGGGCGCCTGCGCAGGGTGGGCAATGGCTCGTTCGGAGTGCGGCTCCACGCCGTGCTCGCCCCCGTGGCGCACGGTGGAACCTGCCTGTCGCTGCGTGTGCTGCGGCCGGCCACTCAGGGCCTCGACGCGCTGCTGTCGGGCGGTGCGCTCACCGAAGAAGCCCACGCGCTGCTCGGAACAGTGGTGCGCGCGCGGCTCGCCTTTCTGGTCACCGGGGGCACGGGCGCCGGAAAGACCACGCTGCTCGCCGCGCTGCTCGGCGCCGTCGATCCGGCCGAACGCATCATCTGTGTCGAAGACGCCGCCGAGCTGGCGCCCAGACATCCGCACGTGGTCCGGCTGGTGGCGCGGGCGGCCAACGTCGAAGGAGTCGGCGAGGTGACCGTCCGGGATCTGGTGCGCCAGTCCCTGCGCATGCGTCCTGATCGAATAGTTGTGGGGGAGGTGCGCGGCGCGGAGGTCGTCGACCTTCTCACGGCTCTCAATACCGGCCACGACGGCGGTGCGGGAACCGTCCATGCCAACTCGCCCGAGGAAGTGCCCGCCCGGCTCGAAGCCCTCGCCGCGCTGGGGGGAATGGACCGCAGCGCCCTGCACAGTCAGCTGGCCGCTGCGGTCCAAGTGATCTTGCACGTGCATCGGTCCTCGAATGGAACTCGGAAGCTGATGCAGATCGGTGTGGTCACCAGTGACGACCGGGGATACGTCTCCATCGTCCCGGCTTGGACTTTCGGCACCGGGTCGGATGCGGGCGCCGCGGTCCTGCAGCAACTCTGCGCCCGCCGCATCGGAGAAGAATCTGCCGAACGTGTGGTGGCGACGTGATCGCAAGTCTCGTGGTGCTGGCCGGCGCTGTCCTCGCGATGCCCTCGGCGTTGTCCCGTACTCGGTTGCTCGCGGTTGTCGGGCGACGGCCACCGCGGAGGCGCGCCAGGGTGTCCGGCATAATTCCGGCTGCTCTCCTCGTCCTTCCCGTTTCCTACGAACTGGGCGGTGTCGCCGTCGTACTCGCGGCGATGATTGCGTGCGCCACAGTTCGTTTCAGATATGTGCGGCGGCGAGCGGCTCGGGCGAGAGATGCCGACCTGCGCGTAATCCTGTCGAGTCTCGAGGTGGTGACTGCCGAACTTCGCGTCGGTGCGCATCCTGCGACGGCGTGTGACACGGCCGCAAACGAGGGTTCCGGTGTCGTGTCGGTGGCCTTCCGATCCGCATCGGCACGCGCGCGTCTCGGGGGTACCGCAGCAGATGGACTGCGTATCAACGACTCCCGAGTCGGAGTGGAGCTGGCGCGCATCGCCGACATCTGGGACGTCGCGGAGAAGCACGGTCTTGCGCTCGCCGAGTTACTCGAGGCGGCGCGCGCTGATCTGCTCGGTCGACGGCGATTTCGTGGGCGCACCGAGGCGGGGCTGGCGGGCGCGAGGGCAACGGCGAGCGTGCTGGCTGCTCTTCCGGTCCTGGGCATCGGCCTCGGCCACATGATGGGTGCTGCGCCACTCGAAGTGTTGCTCGGCGGCGGACTGGGCGGTGGTCTGGCCGTGCTGGGGACGGGCTTGGTGTGTGCGGGACTGCTGTGGACCGATCGCATCACCGCGCAGGTAACACAATGACCTGGATCACGCTGTCGCTGATGGCCGGCTCACTTCTCATCCTTCCGGGTCGCCGGCCTTCACGGGCGCGCCTGCAAGGCGAGCGTGGCCCGGTCGTGCAGAACGACGGCGACGATCTACACCGGCGCGAGGACCCGCTCGCCGTCGCTGCCACCTTCGACCTGCTGGCCGCGTGCCTACGCTCGGGGCTCCCTGTCGCGGTCGCTGCCGAGGCGGTGTCGCTCACGGCTCCAGCACCGCTGTCGGAGTCGTTGCGCCGAGCGGCGGATCTACTGTCCCTGGGAGCGGACGCGGCCACCGCATGGGAGTCGGCGGCGTCGGATCCGGCCACTGAATCACTTGCCCGAATGGCTCGACGCTCGGCCAGCTCAGGATCGTCGTTGGCAGGCTCGATGACCGAGTTGGCTACAGAAAGTCGCTCCCAGGCCGAGGATTCGGCGGCGGCTTCGGCCGAACGCGCCGGTGTGCTGATCAGCGGTCCGCTGGGTCTGTGCTTCCTGCCTGCCTTCATCTGCCTCGGGATCATTCCCGTCGTCGTCGGTCTCGCCTCCCGGGTTCTCGATGGCGGACTGCTCTGACTTCGCACTCCCGGTGCAGATCCACTGCGCCGGTACAACAAGGGGGAAACATGATGATAAACACGATGCGTGCTCTGACGGCTCGCCTGACACTGCTTGCGGTCGAGGAGGAGGGGATGTCGACCGCCGAGTACGCAATCGGCACGATCGCCGCGGCGGCGTTCGGTGCGGTGCTCTATTCGGTGGTCACCGGTGACAGCATTGTGACCGCGCTGACGAATATCATCGACAAAGCGCTGAGTACCACGGTCTGATGACACAGTCGAGGGGGCTGCGGCGTTCGGATGCGGGGGCGGTCACGGTGGAGGCGGCCATCGCAATCGCGTCCATCGTGGTGGTGGTCGTCCTGTGCATCGGAGCGATCACGGCGGCGACGCTCCATGTTCGCTGTGTCGACTCGGCCCGTGAAGCGGCTCGCCTCGCTGCTCGCGGGGATCGGGAGTCGGCGATGTCCGCAGCGGCGAGGGTGGCTCCTGATGGCGCCGACGTGGTGTTGCGCGAGGAGGGGGATCTCGTCGTCGCCACCGTACGCGCCCGCAGTCCGCTCCTTCCGCTCGTGCATATCTCGGCCGAAGCTGTCGCGGTACGCGAGCCCACCGCCGCTGGGTGGGGTGGGCGATGAATGCTCGCGACGAGCGTGGTTCCGCCACAGTGCTCGCGTGTTTCGGGCTCGCGGCGCTGGTGGTGATAACGGCGACTCTGCTGCACCTCGGTTCGGCGGTCTCGGTGCGGCATCGGGCTCAGTCCGCGGCGGACCTTGCGGCCCTGGCCGCCGGAGTGGGGCTCGACCGGGGCAGCGAGTCCGCATGCGCTGCGGCGCGTGCCGTGGCGGAGCGGATGCACGCCGAGGTGGTCGACTGCACAGTCGACGACTGGGATGTGGTGGTGACGGTCACGGCCCCGATGTTGCTGTCCTCGCTGGGCATTCGAGATGCCCGGGCAGTGGCTCGGGCCGGACCTGCGGAATGAGACGGCCGCTCATCCGAGCGCGTCGAGCACCGCCGCGAGGACTCGGATAGCACCGTCCTTGTCGAGGGGGTCGTTTCCGTTTCCACATTTCGGTGAGTACACACAGGAAGGGCAACCGGAGGTGCACTCGCAGGAAGTGATCGCGTCCCGGGTCGCGCCCAGCCACCGCACGAGCTCGGCGTGGCCCCGGTCGGCGAATCCGGCGCCGCCGGCGTGTCCGTCGTAGACGAACACGGTGGGCAAGCCGGTGTCGGCATGCAACGCCGTCGAGACGCCGCCGACGTCCTCGCGATCGCACACCGCGACCAGGGGCAGGAGTCCGATGGCTGCGTGCTCAGCGGCGTGGAGAGATCCGGGCACTCGTTCGGCCGCGACACCGGCTCGGGAGAGCAGCTCCGGGGTCATCGTGTACATCACGGCACGGGTACAGAGGGTCTGCTCCGGCATGTCCAACTCCACCGAGTCGAGTACTTCACCGGACGGCAGTCGGCGCAGGTACCCGATCACCTGGTGCGTTACCTCTACCTCGGCGAGCGCCACTTCGACGTCACCGAAAAGTTTCTGCTCCAGCACAGCCGTCACGGTGATCTCGGTGGTTTCCCGGGCCGAGGTCGTCCAATCGGGGTCCTCGGCGTGAACCAGGGCAAGACCCTGATCGAGATCGAGTTCGTCGATGACATACGACTCCCCCTGATGGATGTGTACGGCGCCGGGATGGACGGTCGCCGGGGCGCGACCGGTGTCGACAGTTCCCAGCAGACGTCCGGTTTCCGACACCACTATTGCTACTTGCGTACCGATTCCACCCCGGATATCCAGTGCGCCATGCGGATTTGTTCCCGCAGTCACGAACCAACCGTGGGCGCGCCTGCGAATCAGGCCCTGTTCGGACAGCTTTGCGAGGACGTCGAGGCCGCCGAATTTTTCTGCTTCGGCATCGGAAAGCGGCAATTCCATTGCTGCGCAGAGCAATTGTGGACCGAGGACGTACGGATTGGACGGGTCGGTGACGGTGGCCTCCACCGGCTTGTCCAAGAGTGCGGACGGGTGGTGCACGAGGTAGGTGTCCAGCGGATCGTCGCGGGCTACCAGGACGACGAGCGATCCTTCACCACGTCGGCCGGAGCGGCCTCCCTGCTGCCAGAACGAGGCGACCGTCCCGGGAAATCCCGCCACCACCACGGCGTCGAGTCCGGCGATGTCGACACCGAGTTCGAGCGCGTTCGTCGTTGCCGCACCGAGCAGTGTGCCGTCGGCGAGGGCTGCCTCGAGTTCGCGTCTGTCTTCGGCCAGGTAGCCGGCGCGGTACGACGCGACCCGTGTGGCAAGGTCGGGATCGACCTCCGCGAGTAGGCGTTTGGTGGCCATGGCAGTCAGCTCGGCGCCGCGCCGCGAACGGACGAAGGTGAGAGTACGTGCCCCCTCGGTCATCAGGGTGGCCATGATGCGTGCGGCCTCCGAACCTGCAGGCCTGCGGACCGGACTCCCGTTCTCTCCCGTCACCTCCCGCATGAGGGGTGGCTCCCAGAGGGCGATGGTCCGCGGGCCGTGGGGCGACCCGTCGTCCACAATCTCGGCGCACGGCGCCCCGATGAGGCGGGACGCGGCGGAGCCGGGTTCGGCGGTGGTGGCGGAGGCGAGGATGAAGACGGGGTCGGCCCCGTATCGCGCCGCGATGCGTCGGAGTCGGCGCAGGACGAGAGCCACATTGGAGCCGAAGACACCACGGTAGGAGTGGCATTCGTCGATTACGACAAACGCCAGATTGCGGAAGAAGTGCGACCACCGTTGATGGGTCCGGAGAAGGGAGATGTGCAGCATATCGGGGTTGGTGAAGAGCCACCGTGAGTTCTCGCGCGCCCACTGCCGCACCTCCGACGGTGTGTCACCGTCGAACATGCAAGGGCAAGCGCCCCGAAGGTCGTCCGTAGCGTCGATGATCGAGGTCACCGCCCGCAACTGGTCTGCGCCCAGGGCTTTGGTCGGTGACAGGTAGAGGGCGGTCGCCCGCGGATCCATTGCCAGAGTGGTGAGTACCGGTAGCTGGTAGGCGAGCGACTTTCCCGATGCCGTTCCGGTCGACACCACCACGTTCGTGCCCTGGTGGGCAAAATCGGCGGCAGCCGTTTGATGGCTCCACGGGCGGGCGATCCCGTTCTGCTGGAGGGCCGAGACGACCGAGGGGTGCGCCCACGTGGGCCAATCCGTCAGTGCCGACGTCCGAGCAGGCATTTCGGCGGCGAATGTCAATGGCGTTTCGCTCGGCGGGACGCCATCGAGCACCCTGTCGAGCAACTCGCGACCGTATGTTTCGCCAGTATTTCCACTGTCGTCACGGGGCGAAAACGGTGTGCTCACTGATCTCTCCGGGCTGTCGATGGAGCGGGGCGAGGAGCTTCTACACCGCCACGACCTGCATATATGATGATAGCGAGTCGACTCCTCAGGATGTTTCCGGGGGTACGGCACGTGCCGACCGGATGCGTCGATTCGCGGCTGTTCGCTACAAGATCAACATTTTGTGTGAATTGTTCCGTTTTCGACTGTTGCGTTCGCGGAGTTCATGGTTGACTACATCTTGGTCGCAGCTTCTGTGTTCGTGGGCTTGAAAGAGTGAGCGTTCGCAGGATCGATGTTGCGAACGCGGTGCTCTGCTTTTCCTGAGGGGGAAATCAAGAAGTACAGCGGTCGGAACCGGCCCGGCGGACTGTACGTGCTGTCCGCCGAATCCGGTGGTTAGAAAGAGAAGGAAAAGCATGGCACAGGGCACTGTGAAGTGGTTCAACGCGGAAAAGGGCTTCGGCTTCATCGCACCCGAGGACGGCTCCGCTGACGTCTTCGTTCACTACTCCGAGATCCAGGGCAGCGGTTTCCGCACCCTCGAGGAGAACCAGCGCGTGGAGTTCGAGGTCGGCCAGGGCACCAAGGGCCCCCAGGCAACCGGCGTTCGCGCAGTCTGATTCTGCCGTCCATTCCGTGGACACGAAAATCAGATAGGCGGGATCTCGCGATTCCGTCCGAATCGTCCCCCATCGCCCGAGGCGGTGGGGGACGATTCGTTTTCCATGCTGGTGGCCACAGTGACGTGGCAGAAGGGGGTAGGTCGATGAGTCAGCTCTCCTTCTTCTCTGCGGAGGCACTTCCACCGGCGGTTGCGGATCTGGGTGGGCTTCTCGCAGCGTCGGGCCAGGTGGTCTCCGGCGGCGGCCGCGCGCGGATTTCCATCGTGGTGGATGCGCTGTGGCGCGCGGAAGGAATCGCCGAGCTGATCGCCGAGGCGGGGCTGGAAGCCGAGATCACCCGGAGCGACGAGGGCAGCCCGCTCGTGCGCACCGCTTCGGTAGTCGACTTGCGGCCCCTCGCGGAGCAGTGGACGAGGGGCGCGGTGAAGGCGGTGCCGCCGGGCTGGGTGCCGTCCGGGAGGCAGCTGCGGTTCTGGGCTCTGGCTGCGGGCCACGGCGAAGCGGACGGGGAACGCTTCGTTCTCGGACTCGATTCGCACGCCCCGGACACCCACGCGCCACTGGCTCAGGCCTTGATGAGGGCGGGTATGGCGCCGACGTTGATAGGCACGCGCGGGTCAGGTCCCGGCCTTCGAATATCGGGTCGGCGTAGGCTCGGCAGACTCGTCGAGAGTATCGGCGAAGCACCCGGAAATATGGACGACCGTACCGGTTGGCCCCACATGTAGGACCGCGTAGGCAGTACTGATCTGCGAGGACGGCTCCCCGGTATGTCACTCTAGTAATAGGCGAACCCGGTATAAACGGTTTGTCTGCACAACTGTCGGGTGGCAGCGATCGACTTCAGGAAGGTTCGGGCAACAGGTGGCAAAAGGTGACAACGGCAGTGCGCAGGATGCGGCGGGAGCGTCCGGCCAGCCTCGCCGCCTCGTGATCGTCGAGTCGCCGACCAAGGCCCGCAAGATTGCTCCTTACCTCGGAAAGAACTACGTCGTCGAGGCGTCGGTGGGGCACATTCGTGACCTTCCTCGCGGCGCCGCCGATGTTCCGGCCAAGTACAAAGGTGAGCCGTGGGCCCGACTCGGTGTCGATGTCGATCATGATTTCGAGCCGCTGTATGTGGTCAGTCCGGAGAAGAAGTCCAAGGTCACCGAACTGAAGGGCCTCCTCAAGGACGCCGACGAACTGTTCCTCGCCACCGACCCCGACCGTGAGGGCGAGGCCATCGCCTGGCACCTGCTCGAAACTCTCAAGCCGAAGATTCCGGTTCGGCGGATGGTCTTCCACGAGATCACCGAGCCGGCCATCCGAGCGGCCGCCGACGACACCCGCGAACTCGACACCGACCTGGTCGACGCGCAGGAAACTCGGCGCATCCTCGACCGTCTCTACGGTTACGAGGTCAGCCCGGTCCTGTGGAAGAAGGTCATGCCGAAGTTGTCGGCGGGCCGTGTGCAGTCCGTCGCCACCCGTGTCATCGTTCAGCGTGAACGCGAGCGGATGGCATTCCGGTCCGCGTCCTACTGGGACATCTCGGCCACCCTCGACGCAGGCGCCGACGCGAGCCCGCGCAGCTTCGGGGCCCGTCTGGTGAGTGTCGACGGTTCACGAGTCGCGTCGGGTCGCGATTTCGGCTCGGACGGCCAGCTGAAGACCGGCACGGTCACGGTGCTCGACGAGGCCCGTGCACAGAGGCTCGCCGAATCCCTCGCCGGTGTCGACCTCACCGTGTCGTCCGCGGAGAGCAAGCCGTACACGCGCAAGCCCTACCCACCGTTCATGACGTCGACCCTCCAGCAGGAAGCGGGACGCAAGCTTCGATTCACGTCGGAGCGGACGATGCGCATTGCCCAGCGGTTGTACGAAAACGGCTACATCACCTACATGCGTACCGACTCGACGACGTTGTCTGCATCGGCCATCGCCGCAGCGCGTGCGCAGGCCACCGAGTTGTACGGCGCAGAGTACGTTCACGCGTCGCCGCGCCAGTACACCCGCAAGGTGAAGAACGCCCAGGAAGCTCACGAGGCGATCCGTCCTGCGGGCGACGTCTTCCAGACTCCGGGGCAGCTGCACTCACGGCTCGATACCGACGAGTTCCGGCTCTACGAATTGATCTGGCAGCGCACCGTGGCGTCCCAGATGGCCGATGCCCGCGGCACCACGCTCACCCTGCGAATCTCGGGTACGGCGGGTACGGGCGAAGAATGCACGTTTTCCGCGTCGGGCCGCACCATCACGTTCGCCGGCTTCCTGAAGGCATACGTCGAAAGTGTCGACGAAGAAGCCGGCGGCCAGTCCGACGACGCGGAGTCGCGCCTGCCGGTGCTCGTCGAGGGCCAGGCGGTCACCGCGACGAAACTCGATCCGGATGGTCACACCACCAATCCACCGGCCCGGTACACCGAGGCGAGCCTGATCAAGACCCTCGAAGAGCTGGGCATCGGTCGCCCGTCCACCTATTCGTCGATCATCAAGACCATCCTCGACCGTGGATACGTCTACAAGCGCGGTAGTGCGTTGGTGCCGTCCTGGGTCGCGTTCGCCGTCATCGGTCTCCTCGAGATGCACTTCGGTCGGCTGGTCGACTTCGACTTCACCGCCGGGATGGAGGACGACCTCGACGCAATCGCCGGTGGCCGGGAACAGCGCGGCAACTGGCTGAGCAGTTTCTACTTCGGCGGTGATCACGGCGCCGAGGGTTCCGTCGCCCGCGAGGGTGGCCTGAAGAAGATGGTCGGTGTCAATCTCGAAGAGATCGACGCTCGCGAGGTCAACTCCATCCGACTCTTCGACGACGCCGAAGGCCGCGAAGTTCATGTCCGTGTCGGACGCTTCGGTCCTTACCTCGAGCGGATGGTTCGCAACCCGGACGACCCCGAGGGCGACCTCATCTCACAGCGGGCAAACCTGCCCGACGACCTTCCGCCGGACGAGCTGACACCCGAATACGCCGAGAAGCTGTTCTCGACCCCCCAGGAGGGCCGCAAGCTCGGAGTCGATCCACTGACCGGGCACGAGATCGTGGCGAAGGAGGGCCGGTTCGGCCCTTACGTCACGGAGATCCTTCCCGAGCCGGAACCCGAGCCCGAACCGGCCGTGGTGCCGGTCACCGAGCCGGAGCCTGCCGAGGGCACCACCAAGACCAAGACGGCTGCGAAGAAAGCCCCTGCCAAGAAGGCGGCGAAGAAGGCAGCGGGTCCCAAGCCGAGAACCGGTTCGCTTCTCAAGTCCATGGATTTGGCCACGGTCACCCTCGACGACGCCCTGAAGTTGCTGTCGTTGCCGCGGGTGGTGGGTATCGATCCCGAATCGAAGGAAGAGATCACCGCCCAGAACGGCCGGTACGGTCCCTACCTCAAGAAGGGCACCGATTCGCGGTCACTCGCCACCGAGGACCAGATGTTCACGGTCACGCTGGAAGAGGCCCTGAAGATCTACGCGGAGCCCAAGCGCCGCGGCCGGCAGGCGTCGGCGACGCCGCCCCTGCGGGAGCTGGGCGTCGACTCGGTCAGTGAGAAGCCGATGGTGATCAAGGACGGCCGGTTCGGACCGTATGTAACGGACGGCGAAACCAACGCCAGCCTTCGCAAGGGCGATGAAGTGGAAAGCATCACCGACGCTCGGGCGTCGGAACTGCTGGCGGAGCGTCGGGCGCGCGGACCTGTCAAGAAGAAGGCTCCCGCCAAGAAGGCACCGGCCAAGAAGGCCGCGGCGAAGAAGACTGCTGCCAAGAAGGCACCGGCGAAGAAGGCTGCTGCGAAGAAGGCCGCGGACAAGAAGGCGTGAGCCGGTACGGCGGGGCGTCGGGGGTGTTGCAGGTGCGGGATAGTCTGACGTCGTGACCGTATTCGACCGGTTGGTGGGCCAGGCAGACGTCGAGGCCGAACTGACAGCCGCTGCTACGGCGGCCCGTCTCGGACTCGGCTCAATGGGGGCGTCGATGACGCATTCGTGGCTTTTCACGGGCCCCCCAGGCTCGGGCAGGTCGGTGGCCGCACAGTGCTTCGCCGCGGCCTTGCAATGCACCAGTGACGGAGTCCCTGGCTGCGGTGCGTGCCACTCCTGCACCACTGCAATGGCAGGCACCCACGGTGATGTGCGGCGGGTGGTTCCGGAAGGACTGAGCATCAGCGTGAGGGAGATGCGGGCCATCGTGCAGACGGCCTCCCGCAGGCCCAGTACCGGTCGCTGGCAGATCGTCGTCGTGGAGGACGCAGACCGTCTCACCGAGGGCGCGGCCAACGCTCTCCTCAAGGTTGTCGAGGAGCCGCCGGATCGCACCGTGTTCTTGCTGTGCGCTCCTTCCGTCGATCCCCAAGACATCCCGGTGACCCTGCGGTCGCGCTGCCGGCACGTCGCCCTCGTCACGCCGTCGGCGGACGCCATCGCTCAGGTTCTGCGCGAGAGGGATGGTGTGGAGCCGGAGGAGGCGCGCCTTGCCGCGTCGATCAGCGGCGGTCACGTAGGGAGGGCACGGCGACTGGCGACCGACTTGAATTCCCGCATTCGTCGCAAGGAAGCCCTGGACCTTGCGGTCGCGGCATTGCGACCCGCGACTGCGTTCGCGGCTTCCGAGGAGTTGGTGCGCTCAGCCGATGCCGAAGCGAAAGAGATGAGTGCGGCGCGAGACGAGCAGGAGACGGAAGAGTTGCGCACCGCCCTGGGTGCAGGAGGCACCGGCAAGGGCGCTGCCGGGGCAATCCGAGGATCGGCCGGTGTACTCAAGGATCTGGAGAAGCGGCAGAAGTCGAGGGCTACCCGCACGGGACGTGATGCGCTGGATCGCGCTCTCATCGATCTCGCGGGTCTCTACCGCGACGCCCTCGCCGCCACGTGGGGATCGGCAGCCGCAGCAAACCATCCCGACATGGCCGACCGAGCTGCGGAACTCGCGTCGAGAACCTCGCCGGAAGGCCTGCTGAAGTGCATCGAAGCGGTACTCGAGTGCCGTGAGGCGATCGCTGTCAACGTCAAACCACAGTGGGCTGTCGACGCCATGGTGGCCAGCCTCGGCGACGCGTTCAGGGAGCCGTTTTCGCATACTCGGGGTTGAGGCGCTAGACTCGCCACCGCCGAAAGGCACCGCTGCCTTAGCTCAGTCGGTAGAGCATTTCACTCGTAATGAAAAGGTCGAGAGTTCGATTCTCTCAGGCAGCTCAGCGGTTCTCTGGCCCTTCCCGATTCCTCGGGGAGGGCCAGAGTTGTATTCGGATCCGACACGTCGAGGACGGGGATCCGTGTCGTTCGCAGTCCCGACCCGCCGCGGCGGGGAAAGATCCGGAAGACTGGAAGCGTGGACATCGAGAATCGGACCCGTACCTCACAGGTCGCGGGTCTACGTGCGCTCGGTGCGCCCGCAACGGTTGCTGCAGGGGCGGCCGCCGCCGTCGCTCTCCTGCACTTTCGCGATCCACATCAGTCGGGTGCGTACGGCTTCTGCCCCGTGTACGCATTGACGGGATGGTGGTGTCCGGCCTGCGGGGGCCTTCGTGCTGTCCACGACCTCACCGATCTGGACATCGGGGCCGCGTTGTCGAGCAACGCCTTGATCGTTCCGTTGCTCGCTGTCTCGGTGTACTTGTGGGTGCGGTGGGCGCAGCGCCGCTGGGCGGGAGCGCGCGCTCGATCGATCGGCATCCGTCCATATGTGATGGTCGGTGTGCTGATCGCTCTCGCGGCGTTTACGGTCACGAGGAATACATCTTGGGGAAGCTGGCTGGCGCCGGTTTGACGACGGTCGCCGCCGGCATGAAACAGAGAGTCGGTTCAAAGATGGCAATGCAGGTTTTCTCGTTGATTGCGATCCTCGGAGCATTGATCGTGCTCATTCCGACAGCGCTCCGAGTCTTCGGTAAGAGCGACAACGTGAAGGCACCCGACGACGCCGAAGAGTGACCGGGCGCTGCTCTCGACAACCCTCCGCCCCACGGTCATGATTCGTGTATGAGTGATTCGCTGAAGGACCGGGTCCGGGAGAAGTTGCTCCGCCAGCTCGCCGAAGACGGAGGCCACCCGGTCCAGGAGGCGGAAGGTGACGATCCCCGGCTGGTGTCGATCGATGCGGATCTTGCCGCGCTGGAGCAGGCAGCCGACGGCGATGTGGTCATCGAGGAACTCGCCGCGAAGTACTGGGTTCCGTAAAAAGGCGCTTCCAGCAGGCTGACCAGGCAATTTGGCGTAGCGGGTGTTCGTCGCGTAACTTATTCCAAGTCAGAGCGACACGGACACCGACCCCGGCCGGAAGGCGGGGGACACGAGGTTGGACGAAGGCGCCTGAACTTCCCGAAGATGCTGATTTCGATTGGTGTGTTCGAGATGTCCTGGAGGTTCCCGTTTGCATCGGGGGTTGGCAGGAGTTAGGCTGGAGCGGTTGCCCCGGAGCGGCTAGCGAGTGTGCTGGTGGTGATGGTGTGTGCGTGTTCTTTGAGAACTCAACAGTGTGTCGATGAATGTCAGTGCCAAAT